>CAINRS010000079.1 GCA_903852755.1 uncultured Actinomycetes bacterium
CTCCGTCGACCACTGCGGCCGTCGCCCGGTCGTCACCCGGAGAGCCCGCCTGGGTGATCCACTGCTGCCGACCGGCGGCGTCGAACCCGGCGACCAGCACGTCGGTGCCTCCGGCGGCCGGGGTCGACCCCGGGGCGACGAGTTGCTCTGCGCCGTCGGTGGACACGAGCACGTCCCCCGTGGTGGTGCCCGCACCGACCACCGTCTCGGTCCCGCGGGTCGGGTCACCGCCGGCAGCGACGGCGAGTCCGTCGTCGTCGGCGCTCGTCCCGAACGGGGTGATCCACCGCTGGTTCCCGGACGGATCGCTCCTCGCCACCCAGGCATCCGCACCACCGCGGCGCAGGGAGCCGTCCTCGAAGGCGAACGGCTCGGCGCTCGCCGTCCCGGCCACGACGGCGTCGCCGTCGGCGATCGTGCCGACGGCACTGGCCCGGTCGTCCCCCTGGGTGCCGAACTGTCGGGCCCACCGGGGCTGGCCGTCCGGGTCGGTTCGCAGCAGCAGCGCGTCGCGCTCCCCGAGGAAGCCACCGGTCGGGTCCTCGGCTCCCGGGTACAGGCCGTCGATCGTCGCACTCACGTAGCCGTAGGTGCCGTCGGCGGCCATGGCCACACCGCTCACCTCGTCGTCGCCCTCGCTGCCGTTGCCGACCCGCGGACCGAGCGCGCCGTCGGGTCCGACCGTGCTGCACCACAGGTCCGATCCGTTCACCTCGGCCGGTTGGAGCCGCACCGACCCGCACGTGAGCGTCGCGCCGGTCGGGGACGCCGACACGCCGCGGGGTTGGTCGGCGGATCCGTCGGCCGGCGCCTCGGTCGTGAACCGCACCTGGCCATCGGCGCTCGCCAGCCCCACCACCACGGGCCCCACTCCCGTCGGGGCGGCCTGTGGTCCGGTCGCACCGATCGGCTGGCCCTCTCCGACCAGCACCACGGTGTCGAGCCGGCCGGTGGCTCCGGTGGTGTCGTCCGGGCCCGGTCGACCGGACTGCCACGCCCAGTCGGGTTCGAGTGCCGGCTCGGAGCCCGGGACGATGGTCGTGGTGGTCGTCGAGGGCGCAGCCGGCCGCTCGGGTGCGGTGGTGGTCGACGACTGCTCGTCACTGCACGCCGCGGCGATCGCAGCGAGGGCGAGCAGACCAGCGATGGCGGCGGTCCGGATCGGCACCCGGTCATTCTTCCCGCTGCACGCCGCCACCGCCCACCACCCGCCGGCCCTGCGTCCCCGCAGTGGAGCACGTGCTCTACGGTGAGCGCATGGGACGTCGTGTCGGGTTCGTCCCCGCCGTGCTGCTCCTGGTGGTGCTCGGCGGCCTGTCGGCCTGCTCGTCGCTCTCGGACCGTGTCGACATGGGCGTGCCGGGTGTGGAGGGCCGGTGGGTCGAGGTGGTCGGATCGGGTGCGTCCCTCGACGCCGGGCTGGTGCGCCGGGCGCTCGTCGCCGCACCGTCGGACGTGGTGCCCCGCCAGCAGAACCTGCTCGGGGTGGACGAGGCCGAGGGCGCGGGCGGGCTCCCACTCGTGGTCGCCATCCACGGGCTCGGTGGGTCGCCCGAGGTCATGGCGTACCTGAGCGGATGGCCGTCCGTCGTGGCGACGGACCGGGTGGTGGTGGTGTTCCCGGAGGGTTGGGAGGCGAGCTTCAACGCAGGGGAGTGCTGTGGTCCTGCCGCGGAGCAGGGGGTCGACGACGTGTCGTTCCTCGACGACGTGATCGACGCGACCGCCAGCCTGTACCCGGTGGATCGGGACCGGGTCTTCATGAGCGGGTTCTCCAACGGGGGGATGGTCACGTACCGGTACCTGTGCGAGCACGCCGACCGCCTGGCGGGTGCGGCGTCGATCACGGGGACCAACGTCGACGGGTGCGCTCCGTCCGCGCCCGTGTCGTTCCTCCAGATCTCGGGCCGGATCGACGAGGTGGTCCCGCCCGACGGGGGGCCGTCGGTCACGCCCGGCATCGGGCCGTTCGGTTCCGCGTTCACCTCGACCGCAGCGGTCGCCGCCGCCTCGGGTTGCGCCGAGGAGCGGACGAGGACGTTCGTCGAGGTGGAGGCGACCCGGTGGTCGGAGTGCACCGACGACGTGCGGGTCGAGTACCAGCTCACTCCGTTCGGGCACGAGTGGCCGGCGACCGCCGAGTACTCGGCCACGGTGCGCCAGCTCGAGTTCTGGGGGTTGCGACCACCGCCCTGAGTGGCCGCACCGTGCCGGGCGGTGCCGGGTGGTGCCGGGTCCGGTGAACCGTGGGTGTCCCCACGGTGACAGGTTCCGGGCGACGCCTCCGGAGGTGTTCCGGGCAGGTCCGCTGTGGCACGCTATCGGCCATGTCTGACCTCCCAGCCCTCGACGACCCCCAGGCGTTCGTGGTGATCAACGGTGTCGACCAGCAGGGTCCGTACCCGTTGGCACAGATCCTCGACGACGTCGCCGCCGGTCGGCTCCCCGACGACTCGCCGGTGTGGTGGCCCGCCCTCGCCGACTGGACGACCGTCGACGCCCACCCGGGCACCGCCGCAGCAGTGGCCCAACGTCGAGCCGTGATCGCGCCCGCACCGGCTCCGGCACCGGCACCTGCGCCGGCACCGGCGCCGGCACCCGCGCCCGTGGTCGACCCCCAGCCCGTCTGGACGACCCAGGCACCGGGCCACCCGGTCGAGCCCGTCTCCGGTCAGACCTACTCCGCCGACGCGTACGCCGGGACGTCGGTCCCGGTGTCGCCGGTCCTCGAACCGCAGCCCGTCGCCGACGAGTGGCCTGCGGTCGCTCCCGAGGTGCAGGCCCCCGCACCGGGTGGTGAGGCTCCGGTCGAGCCGGTCCGTCGCTCGATCTTCGGGGACAGCGTCCCGGC
The DNA here is from genome assembly GCA_903852755.1 of uncultured Actinomycetes bacterium. GTDB lineage: Bacteria > Actinomycetota > Acidimicrobiia > Acidimicrobiales > Microtrichaceae > SXMI01. The sequence goes on from CAINRS010000079.1 coordinate 2,852, forward strand.
CGAGGTTGCCGGCGGTGACCAGGCCGACGTCCCCGCCGCTGCTCCGGCCCCGGCACCGGCCCCGGCGGGCTCGCCGTTCGCACCCGCACCTGCACCCGCACCTGCACCCGTACCTGCACCTGCACCTGCACCCGCACCTGCACCTGCACCTGCACCTGCACCTGCACCCGCACCTGCACCGGAGCCGGTGGCCGCAGCCGCACCTGCGGTCGACGCCGGCCACCAGGCAGCCTTCGACGACCTGGTTCGCCGCTCCCGCGCCCGGACGGCCGGGGGTGATCGGGTCGCCGCTGCGGGCGCCGCGCTCGTCGGTGCGGCCATCGGTGCGGTCGAGTCCGCCGGGTTCGTGCTCGCCGACCGGAGCGCCGTCGAGGGCCTCGAGGAACTGCGGTTCGACGGAGCGCCCGGGCAGACGCTCGTCCTCACCCTGGGTCACCCCGAGGGTGAGGAACCTGCCGAGGTCCTGGCGTCCGACGTTCCCTTCGGTGTCCGGTTCAACGCAGCGAGCCCGTCGGCCGACATCCCGCCTGCAGGGGGAGCAGCGAGTGCGGTGGTCGTCGCCACCGACGAGTGGACCGGTCAGGCCGTGTCGTCGGTCGACCTCCGGCTCCCGCTCGGGGACTACCTGTCCGCAGACCTCGACGTGGACGCCGCGGCCGTGCAGCGTGACGTCACCGCGGCGGTGGTCGTCGTCCGGGGGTACCTGCCCTGAGTGGTCCGCGCCGACGCCGGTCCGTCGTGGCGGTCGTCGTCGGATTCCTGATCGCCGTCGCAACCCTCGGGCTCGGGGGCTCCGTCTCGGCGTCCCCGGGCGGGGTGACGCCGGGCGCGCAGGTGCCGGCTCCGGCCCCTGTCAGTCCCGAGGTCCTGGCCCAGGCGACGGGTGGCGATGGTCGACTGTCCGTCGCCGTGCGCAGGATCGAGCCGTTCGCCATGCCGGACGGGAGCGGCTGGACCGGCTACAGCGTCGACCTCTGGGAGGACGCCGCAGGGGCGCTCGGCATCCCCTACGACTACGTCGAGGTGGCGTCGGTCGCAGAGCAGCTCGACGCAGTGCGAACCGGGCGGACCGACGCAGCGCTGGGTGCGATCTCGATCACCGCCGACCGTGAGGCGGAGTTCGACTTCTCGTTCCCGATGTACGACTCCGGCCTGCAGATCCTCGTCCGACCCGAGTCACCCGGGGTGTGGTCGCAGCTGCTCGAGCTGTTCTCCACGACGGTGCTCTACCTGCTGCTCGTCCTGGTGGTGCTGCTGGTGATCGTCGGGCACATCGTCTGGCTGATCGAGCGCCACACCAACGACGACTTCCCCCACGGCTACTTCGCCGGGGTCTGGGAGGGCATCTGGTGGGCCATCGTGACGATGACCACCATCGGCTACGGCGACCGGACCGTGCAGTCCAAGTGGGGTCGTCTGGTGGCGATGGTCTGGATGCTCATCGGGCTCGTGCTCGTCGCGCACTTCACCGCGGTCATCACCTCGGTGCTGACCGCCGACCGGCTCCGCTCCGAGGTGCGGTCGGTGGCCGACCTCTACGGTCGGTCCGTGGTCACGGTCTCCGAGACCACGTCGTCGAAGTACCTCGAGGACATCGGACTCCCGGCGACCGGCGTGGCCTCGGTCGAGGAGGCCTTCGGTCAGGTGGCGTCCGGCGAGGCCGAGGCGATGGTCTACGACTCGCCGGTGCTCCGCTACCTCGTCGAGCAGCAGGGCAGGGACGACCTCCAGGTGGTGGGTCCGCTCATCCGGCCCCAGGGGTACGGCATGGCCTTCGCCTCCGGCAATCCGATCGTGGTCCCGATCGACCTCGAGTTCCTCCGGCTGCGTGAGGACGGGACCACGGCGTCGCTCGACGAGCAGTACTTCGGGTCAGAGTGAGGAGGCCGTCGGCCGGCGGTTCAGCCGGGCCCGACGGCGTCGAGCAGGTCGCCCACGGTGTGGTGCGACTCGAGCGGGTGGCGCAGCGGCCGGTCCCGGTTGAGCGAGTAGGTGTTCCGTCGGCCCTGGCGGTGTCGATCCAGGTAGCCGCTGTCGACGAGCTCTCCGATGATCCGCTGCGTGGCCCGTTCGGTGATCCCCACCTCGATCGCCAGCTCCCGGATCCGCAGGTCCGGGTTCCCGGCCAGGAGGACGAGGACGTGGGCGTGGTTGGTGAGGAACGTCCACTGTTCTGACACGCTCTCAGGATAGATCCCCCCGGTGCAGTCAGGAATTCATCTTCCTGCGTTAGTTTCTGCGCCGATGGCCGAACCGACTGCCCCCAACACCCCCGCCCCGGTCGACGGGCCGGAGTCCGGACCCCCCGACTACGCCCTCGAGGCCGCCGAGGTGGCGGCCCGGCTCGACGTCGTGGTGTCGACGGGTCTCGACAGCGCCGAGGTGGCCGAGCGCACCGAACGGTACGGGCCCAACCAACTCGCCGAGGCGCCCCGCCGTCCGGCCTGGCTCCGGTTCCTCGACCAGTTCAACAACGTCCTCGTCTACATCCTCATCGGGGCCGCCGTCGTGTCGGCGGCCGTGGGGGACTTCAAGGACCCGATCGTGATCGGCATCGTGCTGCTCATCAACGCGATCCTCGGGTACGTCCAGGAGAGTCGTGCGGACGACGCCCTGGCCGCCCTCAAGCAGATGCTCGAGGTCGTGGTGCGGGTCCGTCGCGACGGTGAGGTCAGGGAGGTGCCGGCCGGACAGCTCGTCCCCGGCGACGTCGTCCTGCTCGAGGCGGGCGATCGCATCCCCGCCGACGGGCGGTTCGTCGAGGCGGCGTCGCTCTCGGTCGACGAGTCCACGCTCACCGGCGAGTCCGTGCCCGTCGACAAGACGGTCGACCCGGTCCACGTGGAACCCGGTGCCGAGGTGCCGCTCGCCGAACGCTCCAACTGCGGGTACATGAACACGACGATCTCCCGTGGCCGGGCCGAGCTGGTCGTGACCAGCACCGGGATGTCGACCCAGGTCGGCCGGCTCGCCGGCCTGTTGGGCGCGGCCGAGGACACCGAGACCCCGTTGCAGGTCCAGCTCGACAAGCTGGGCAAGCGGCTCGCCATCATCGCCGGGATCGCCGTGCTCGCCGTGTTCGTCGTCGGCCTGCTGCAGGGGGACGACCTGGGCGAGGCGGTGCTGGGCTCCGTCGCGCTGGCGGTGGCTGCGATCCCCGAGGGCCTCCCGGCGGTCGTCACCGTGACCCTGGCGATCGGTGTGTCCCGGATGGCCCGTGAACGGGCCATCGTCAAGCGACTGGCATCGGTCGAGACGCTCGGGTCGACCACGGTGATCTGCTCCGACAAGACCGGCACCCTGACCCTCAACCAGATGACCGCCACCTCGGTGGTGGCCGCAGGACGTGACTACCGGGTCGGTGGGCTGGGGTACGGGAGCGACGGGGACGTGGCGCCGTCGGACACGGCCGCGCTCGCCGACCTGCAGCGGGCGATGGTCGTCGGGGTGCTGTGCAACGACGCCGTCGTCAACGAGTCCGGTGGCACCGCCGAGCTCATCGGGGACCCGACCGAGGGCGCGCTCGTGGTCGCAGCCCGCAAGGCCGGCCTCGACCCGACCGTCGTGCGCGACGGGTCGCCCCGGCTCGACGAGGTCCCGTTCGACTCGGCCGTGAAGTACATGGCGACGCTCCACCCGGGAGCCGACGGCGGCTCGCTGCTCGCCGTCAAGGGGGCCCCCGACGTCGTGCTCGACCGGTGCGTGGCCGTCCGCGGCGAGGGTGGGCTCGTCGGTGAGCTCGACGGCGCCCGCCGGGCGGACCTGCTGGCGGCCAACGACCGGCTGGGCTCCTCGGGGCTGCGGGTGCTGGCACTCGCCACCCGGGACCTGGCGCACTCGCCCTCGGAGCCCTCGGCGCTGGCGCTCGCCGACGAGTGCGAGGGGCTCACCCTCGAGGCGCTGGTCGGGATCCTCGACCCGGCGCGTCCCGAGGCCGTCGCCGCCGTGGCCGAGTGCCGCAGCGCCGGCATCGGCGTGAAGATGATCACGGGGGACCACGCCGCGACGGCCGGCGCCATCGCCGGTGAGCTCGGGATCGTGGGTGACGTGGTGACCGGAGCCGACCTCGAGCGGATGACCGACGAGGAGCTCGCCTCCCGGATCCACGACATCGGCGTCTGCGCCCGGGTGTCACCCGAGCACAAGGTCCGCGTGGTGCGGGCGCTGCAGTCCCAGGGCGACGTCGTGGCGATGACCGGCGACGGGGTCAACGACGCACCGTCGCTCAAGCAGGCCGAGATCGGTGTGGCCATGGGGGTGACCGGCACCGAGGTCACCAAGGAAGCCGGTGACATGATCCTCACCGACGACAACTTCGCCACGATCGTGGCCGCGGTCGAGCGGGGGAGGGCGATCTACGAGAACATCGTCACGTTCGTCCGGTTCCAGTTGACGACCAACATCGCAGCGATCATCACGATCCTCGTCGGACGTCTCGCCGGCCTGCCGACACCGTTCAACCCGATCCAGATCCTGTTCGTCAACATCCTCGCCGACGGTCCGCCGGCGATGAGCCTGGGACTCGACCCGCCCAAGCCCGGTGTGATGGACCGTCCGCCCCGTGACCCGGGGGCGAGGATCCTCACGGGTCGTCGCCTCGGGAGGATCAGTGTCACCGCCGTGTTCATGGCGGCGATCACGCTGGGTGTGCTGTGGTGGCGGGGAGGCGCCGAGCCGGGCGTCGTCCCGGACCAGAGCGCAGCGTTCACCACCGCGTTCACGCTGTTCGTGTTCCTGCAGCTGGCGAACGCCTACGTGGTGCGCAGCGGTGACCTGTCCCTGTTCAGCCGGTTCACGTTGACCAACCGGCCGCTGCTCTACGCCACGGCGGCGGTGATCGTGGCGCAGGTCCTCGTCGTGCAGGTCCCGTTCCTGCAGGGGGTGTTCGGCACGGTCGGACTCACGCCCGAGGAGTGGGGCATCTGCGTCGGCGGCGCCGTGCTCCTGCTCGTCGTCGAGGAGATCCGGTCGCTGGTGGCCCGGCTGGTCCGCCGGCCGGTCGACGAGGTCAGCTGAGGGCGGCCTCGATGGCGCCGACGATCGCTGCGTCGTCGGGTGCGGTCTGCGGCGCGAAGCGGGCGATCACCTCGCCGTCAGCACCCACGAGGAACTTCTCGAAGTTCCACCGGACGTCGCCGGAGTGGCCCTCGCCGTCGGTGGCGTCGGTCAGGACCTCGTAGAGCGGGTGGCGGCCGTCGCCGTTGACCTCGATCTTCTCGCTCAGCGGGAACGACACCCCGTAGGTCGTCGAGCAGAACTCCGCGATCTCCTCGGGTGAGCCGGGTTCCTGCTCGAGGAACTGGTTGCACGGCACGCCGAGCACGGTGAAGTTCGACTCGCCGAACCGCTCCTGGAGTGCCTGGAGCTGCTCGTACTGCGGGGTGAGCCCGCACCGCGAGGCCACGTTCACCACCAGGGTCACGTTGCCGGTCTGGTCGGCCAGCACGCCCGGCGTGCCGTCGAGTCGGTCGAGGTCGATGTCGTAGACGCCCATGGGGTGAGACTACCCCTCGGCGCTCGTGGCCGGGGCGGCCGTCGCCACCGGTCCCTGTAGGATGCGGGTGCATGTCGGTCGACGTCGTCACCACCTTCCTGGCGCTGCTCGCCGTCCTGGGCCTGCTGTTCCTGGCGGTGACGTGGACGCTCGGGATCTGGTCCCGCGTGACCGGGTCGGTGCCGGCTGCGGTCGTGCCGCTCCGTGACGCCTTCGTCGAGCTGGCACTGCCCCTCGGCCTGGCAGTGGCGCTGACGACCACGCTCGGCAGCCTGTACCTGAGCGAGGTCGCCAAGTTCCCGCCGTGTCCGCTGTGCTGGTACCAGCGCATCTGCATGTACCCGAACGTGGCGCTGTTCGCCGTGGCCTGGTGGCGCCGTGACCGCGACGTGCGCTTCTACGTGCTGCCGCTCGTGGCCGTCGGCACGGTGATCGCCACCTACCACTACCTCCTCGAGCGGTTCCCGGACTCGGTGAGCTCGGTGTGCTCCACCGACGTGCCGTGCGAGACGGTCTGGGTGTGGAAGTTCCACTTCCTGTCGATCCCCGGCATGGCGTGGATCGGGTTCCTGTTGCTGGGAACCCTCGCAGTTCTGGCGGGCCGCCGGAGGGACGGCGCCGCCACGGCGAGCGATACTGTCCCCGACGAGTCCGACGATCGTGAGGAGGTCCTGGCGTGACCAGCACCGAACCGTCCAAGAAGAAGCCGAGCGCGGCAGACCCCTACTCCAAGCTGGCCAAGGACGTCGACACACGGTCCAACCTGGTGCCGATCGTGATCGGAGTGATCGCCGTGGCGCTGGTCGTGGTGGCGCTCATCGCCTTCCTGTCGAGTCGTTCCTCGTCGGGGACCGCCGAGGAGGGCACCGGGGCGGCAGTGGCCGAATCGGCGAAGCAGGAGACGGCGTCGGTCCAGATCTCAGGGACCGACCTGCCGCCGTTCCCCCAGGGGGCGAGCGGCCTCACCGATGCGTCGACCGACCCGGCGGTGGGCCAGACCATCCCCAAGGTGGTCGGCCAGACCTTCGACGGGTCGCCGCTGACGATCGACCCCGCCGCCGGTCAGCCGCAGCTCGTGATCTTCCTCGCGCACTGGTGCCCCGTGTGCCAGGCCGAGGTCCCGATCCTGCAGGACTGGATCGACCAGGGCCGTCTGCCCGAGGGCGTGAAGGTGACCTCGGTGGCGACCTCGGTCAATCCCGAGAAGCCGAACTACCCGCCGTCCAAGTGGATCAGCCGTGAGGGGTGGACCCCGCAGGTGCTGCTCGACGACTCGGGCGGGTCGGCGGCCCAGGCCTACGGTCTCCCCGGGTTCCCGTACTTCGTGTTGACCGACGCCCAGGGCAACGTCGTGCAGCGAGGCTCGGGGAAGCTCCCGGTGGAGCAGCTCGAAGCTGCCATCAACGCGGTGTCGCAGCAGGCGGCCGTCCCGCAGTCGAGCGTCCCCGCCCCCTGACCCTCGTCGGTCCCCGGGGAGTCCAGCGCCTCAGGTGGTGAGGCAGGCCTTGCCGACCACCCGTCGCTCGAGCAGGTCGCGCAGCGCCGGTCCGGCCTGTTCGAGGGGGTAGGCCGTCGGCTCGACGGGGTGCAGCCGACGGTCCTCGACGGCGGCGAGCACCTCGGCGAACAGCGCACGCTGGTCCTCCGGGTGCGCCATCGCCCACGCCCCCCAGTCGACGCCGACGACGCTGCGGTTGCGCAGCAGCACCTGGTTGGTCGGCAGGTGGGGGATGTCGCCGCCGGCGAACCCCAGGACGAGCAGCCGGCCACCCTCTCCGAGTGAGCGCAGCAGCGCCTCGCTGCGCGTGCTACCGACCGGATCGGCTGCCACGTCGGCGCCACCGCCGGTGATCTCCCGGACGCGGGTCTTGAGATCCTCGGTGGAGTAGTCCACGACCTCGTGGGCGCCCCGTTCGATGCAGAGCCGGAGGCGATCGGGTTCCGACGCCGCAGCGATCGTCTGGGCGCCGAGCATCCGGGCGACGTCGAGGAAGGCCAGTCCCAGACCGCCCGCTGCGCCGGCCACGACGATCCACTCGCCGGCAGCGAGCACCGTTCGGTGCCGGAGGGCGAACCACGCGGTGGAGTAGGACTGGCCCAGGGTGGCCGCCTGGCCCCAGCTGAGGTTGGTCGGGATCCGGACGGGGACGCTGCCGGCGACGAGCACCTCGTCGGCGAACCCGCCCAGGCCGATCGACGCCACGACCCGGTCCCCGGTGGACCACCCCTCGACCTCGCTGCCGATCTCGACCACCTCGCCGGCGACCTCGGAGCCCGGGACGAAGGGGAGCGGGGGCCTGATCTGGTAGCGCCCCTGGACGAACAGGGCGTCGACGTAGTTCAGGCCGGTCGCCCAGACGCGGATCCGGACCTGCCCGGGGCCGCACGACGGCGATGGCCGTTCCACCACCTCCAGCGTCTCGGGCTCACCGAGCGCCGTGCAGACCACAGCTCGCACGGCTGCACGCTACCCCGGTGGTTTCGCCGGACGGTGGTGGCCGACCTAGCGTCGGGGCCCATGCGCAGCCCCAAGGACTTCTTCAAGCCGCTCGCCGCCGGTGCGCCGGAACCGCTCCGGGAGATCCCGTTCCGGCCGTCGCGGATGATCCACTTCTTCCCGCCGCACCTCGACAAGGTGACCGCGAAGCTGCCCGACATCGCACCGACCGTCGACGTGCTGCTCGGCAACCTCGAGGACGCCATCCCGATGGAGTCCAAGGAGGACGCACGGGCCGGGTTGGTGCGGGTGGCCCGTGAGCTCGACCTCGGTGACACGCAGCTGTGGACCCGGGTCAACAGCCTCGACTCCCCCTGGGTGCTCGACGACCTCACGACGCTCGTGACCGAGGTCGGCGACAGGCTCGACGTGATCATGGTGCCCAAGGTCGAGGGGCCCGAGGACATCCACTACGTCGACCGCCTGCTCGCCCAGCTCGAGGCGCGGGCGGGGCTGACGAGGCCGCTGATGGTCCACGCCATCCTCGAGACCGCCCGGGGTGTGGCCAACGTCGAGGAGATCTGCCTGGCGTCGCCACGCATGCAGGGCCTGTCGCTCGGCCCGGCCGACCTGGCGGCCAACCGACGGATGAAGACCACGCGGGTCGGCGGCGGCCACCCCGGCTACCTGGTCCGACAGGACCCGCCCGACGGTGCGGACGGGCCCGTCTACGACGCCGAGCGCACCAGCTACCAGCAGGACCTGTGGCACTACACGATCGCCCGCATGGTCGACGCCTGCGCGATGGCCGGGATCCTCCCGTACTACGGGCCGTTCGGGGACATCAAGGACACGGTCGCCTGTGAGGACCAGTTCCGCAACGCCTACCTGCTCGGCTGCGTCGGCGCCTGGTCGCTGCACCCGGTGCAGATCGACATCGCGAAGCGGGTGTTCTCGCCCGACCCGGCCGACGTCGCCCACGCCCAGGAGGTCATCGCTGCGATGGGTGACGGCACCGGCGCCATCATGTTGAACGGCAAGATGGAGGACGACGCCTCGGTCAAGCAGTGCAAGGTCGTCGTCGAACTGGCCCGTCAGCTCGCCGAGCGCGATCCGTCGCTCGCCGAGCTGTACGGATTCTGAGATCCGAGAGGGGAGCAA
>CAINRS010000080.1 GCA_903852755.1 uncultured Actinomycetes bacterium
GGCCTCGGCGACGGCACCGAGAACTCGAGTTCGACCCCCGTGGTGGTGGGCGGCTCGACCCCGCTCACCGGCATCACCGAGCTCGCCGCAGGCGAACGGTTCACGTGCGCGCTGCTGACCTCGGGTCAGGTCCGGTGCTGGGGCGACAACGCGCTTGGCCAGCTCGGCGACGGAACCACCACGACCAGCACGACGCCCCGGGTGGTGGGTGGCGGGACGCCGCTCACCGGCGCCGTCCAGATCACCGCCGGCCGGCTGCACGCCTGCGCGCTGCTGACGACCGGGACCGTGAAGTGCTGGGGCTTCAACTTGAACGGTCAGCTCGGCGACACCACGCAGTCGACCAGGACCACACCAGTGTTCGTGAGCGGGCTGTCACTCGTCGCCCAGGTCGCGGCCGGCGAGATCCACACATGTGCCCGGCTGATCGGAGGCGAAGCCCGCTGCTGGGGAGCGAACAACGCCGGTGAGCTCGGTGACACGACGTCCACCGAGCGGTACGCGCCCGTCACCGTCGGCGGGGCGACCCCGCTCACCGGTATCACCGACATCGGTGCGGGGGGGCGCGGTTCCTGCGCCCTGCTCACCTCCGGCGGCGCCCGGTGCTGGGGCGACAACGGTTCGGGCGAGCTCGGCACCGGAACCGAGGGTGGCTTCGAGCTCAGCCCGGCCGTCGTCGGGGGTGGCACCCCACTGACCGGCATCTCCCTGAGCCCGACCCCCGGCCCCTTCCACACGTGCGCGCTCCTGACGAGCGGTCAGGCCCGCTGCTGGGGAGGCAACTCCGAGGGGGAGCTCGGCAACGGGACGACGACGAAGAGCCTGACCCCCACAACCGTCGGCGGTGGCAGCCCGCTCACCGGCCTCGTCCAGGTGGTGGTGTCCGGGCCGTCGGTCGTCGGCAACCACTCGTGCGGTCTGCTCGGAACCGGCGGCGTGAGGTGCTGGGGTGACAACGCCGAGGGTCAGCTCGGGGACGGGACGACGACCGACCGGAACCTCCCGGTGACGGTCCTCGCCGGCTGACGGGCCCGCCCCTCGATCCGGCTCAGGCAGGGGATTCGAGCGCGTCGACCCCGAGCGTGGCGAGCGACGGCGTCACGATCTCCACGAACCCATCCCAGTCGGCGGGACGCACCGGGCCGGTGGCCGTCTCGTCCCAGAGCAACACGCTCAGGGCACGTCGGTACTTGGTGCGCAGACAGTCGGCCGTCGACGGTTCCAGATCGGCGAAGCGATCGGGCGCGGTGTTGTCGGTCACGTCGGCGATCTTGACCAGCCGGGCCAGGGGAACGGAGCGCACCGACCGCCAGTACGTCTCGTCGTCGACGTCGTCGGCGTGGGTCAGGGTCTCGACGCCCAGCAGCTGCTGGTCGGTGATCCCCGCGGCACGCAGGTCGTCCGAGGTCACCGCCGTGTCCTCGAGCACGTCGTGGAGCAGTGCGGCGAGGACGCACGGCATCGTGCGGGCACACCGAACGGACGGTCCTGGCCGCCGCCACAGGCCTGCTCGACACCGAGGACTGCACCGGTCCGTGCTGGTACGACTACGGTCTCGGGTCTCCGGGGCTGTAGCTCAGTTGGCTAGAGCGCCTGCTTTGCAAACATGGCGTAACGCCTCCACTACCCTTGTGTTCATTGGGGATCAGGGAGGTCAGATGCCACTAACTGCCAGTAACTCGTGGCACTTTCTGGCGCACCGGGGCCGGCTGCGCCGGCGCGCGGCATCAGCACCTTGGCTGCATGTCGGAACTCATCGACATCAGCGAACTCGCCTCGTACCTCGGGGTGAGCATCCGGACCGTGCGGCGCATGGCTGAACGCTACGACTTCCCCGTGCGGTACCGGATCAGTACCCGCTGCGTCCGCTGGCGGCGCAGCGAGGTGGACGCCTGGCTGGCGACCAGGGCCGAGCGGCCCCACGTGATCCCCGAGGGGATCTCCCCCGACCTCCTGGGCGGACGGGCCATCGGGCCCCGCCGCCGGCGGGCCGCCTGATGGGGAGGCCCATCAGCGCCGCCATCGAGGTCTACGGCTCGGTTCGGATCCTCCGCCGCGGGAACCGCTACCGGATCCAGTGGAGCAAGGGTGGTGGTGGCGAGCGGAGCGCCACCACCATCCAACGGGCCCGGGAGATCGCTCACGCGATCTCGGCGAAGATCGACATCGACGGGGCGCTCCAGCCCAACCTCACGGTGGGCGCCCTCGCGTCGAGGTGGCTGGAGAACGCTCCGGAAAACTGGAGCGAGAAGCACTTCGAGAAGATGCACCAGTCGGTCAAGAACCACATCATCCCGCAGATCGGCCACAAGATCGCCGCGAACATGCGGCCCGCGGACTGGCAGGACGTCCACGAGTTCTTCAACGCCATGATGCGAGGGGTCGGCACACAACTGCTCGGACGCCGCATGTACGAGACGATGGCGGTCTGGGAGAACGACCCGGAGTTCAGCGAGCAGTCGACGACGCTGAGCGACTTCGCCGCTGCGTGGAAGGACACCGACAAGATCGTCCACTCCACGACGCTGAAGGAACCGGTCACCGCGAGGACACGCATCGTCAGCAGCTTCGATGCGTTCGACGTCCGGGAACTGAAACGGGCGTCGAGATCCGACCTGTCGGTCAGCGGGCCAACCCTCGCCGCACACGCGCTGCGGGCCGGTCTGGTCGACGAGATCCTTCTGGTGGTGTGGCCCGTGGTCCTCGGCGCCGGCAAGCCGGCGCTCCCCGCGGACATTCGGCTCGACCTCGAACTCCTCGACGAACGTCGCTTCGCCAGCGGCGCC
>CAINRS010000081.1 GCA_903852755.1 uncultured Actinomycetes bacterium
CGACCAGGCGGGGGTCGAGCGCTCCCAGGCCGACCGGGAAGAAGATCTCGTACAGGTAGGTGACCGCCGCCAGGGCCTCCTTCCACAGGGTCGCGAGCCGCTCCCGGTCGAACAGCAGCGCCACGACGAACCACGCCACGATGCACAGGTACGCGGACGGCAGGAGGCGCACGGCGCGTCGGGCGTAGAAGTTCCGCATGCTGATGTCGTTCTGGTCCCGGTGCTCCTGGAGCAGCAGGGTGGTGATGAGGAAGGCGCTCATCACGAAGAAGACGTCGATGATCCCGGCGACGCTCGGCGACAGCGGCGACCAGGCGTGGTTGAACAGCACGAGCAGGATGCCGATCCCCCGGATGCCGTCGAAGCCGGGCACGAACCCCATGCGTGGCGCCACCGACCGGAACGGTGCCGCAGCCCCCACCGTCGTCATGCCCACGAGGCTAGGACCTCCCGACGGGCGGCCCAACCCCCTCGGGCCGGAGCGGCCGTGAGCGGCCGGGAGTGCCCGCAGGTGCCGGGCGGACGTAGCCTGAGATCATGAGCCACGCACCGCTCCCCCAGCACGTGGACCCCCACGACGTCCTGGCCACCGACGCCCTGCTCTCGGACGAGGAGACGCTGCTCCGGGACACCGTCCGGACCTTCGTCGGCAAGCGGATCCTGCCGGACGTCGGCGCCTGGTTCGACGCCGGGACGTTCCCACGTGAGCTCGCCACCGAGTTCGGGTCACTGGGCGTCCTCGGCATGCACCTCGACGGGTACGGGTGCGCCGGCACCTCGGCGACCGCCTACGGGCTCGCCTGCATGGAACTGGAGGCCGGCGACTCCGGCGCCCGCAGCTTCGTGTCGGTCCAGGGCAGCCTGGCGATGTTCCCGATCCACGCCTTCGGCTCCGAGGAGCACAAGCAGCAGTGGCTCCCCGGGATGGCCGCCGGAGAGCTGATCGGCTGCTTCGGGTTGACCGAACCCGACTCGGGATCCGACCCGTCGTCCATGCGCACGACGGCCACCCGGGATCCGTCGGGCGACTGGGTCCTGAACGGCACCAAGATGTGGATCACCAACGGCTCGATCGCCGACGTGGCGATCGTCTGGGCCCGCACCGACCCCGACGGACCCGACCGCGGCGCCGTGCGAGGCTTCGTCGTCCCGACCGACTCCCCCGGCTTCGCCGCTCCGGAGATCCACCGCAAGGTGTCGCTCCGGGCGTCGGTCACCTCCGAGCTCGTCCTGGACGACGTGCGGCTGCCGGCCGGAGCCGTGCTCCCCGGGGTGAGCGGCATGCGCGGCCCGCTGAGCTGCCTCAACGAGGCGCGGTTCGGCATCTCCTTCGGTGCGGTCGGAGCGGCCCGGGCCTGCTACGAGGCGGCGCTCACCTACTCGCTCGAGCGCACCCAGTTCGACCGGCCGATCGCGTCGTTCCAGCTCACGCAGCAGAAGCTGGTCGACATGATGGTGGCCGTGCAGCGGGGCACCCTGCTCGCGCTGCACCTCGGACGCATGAAGGACGCCGGGACGCTCGCCACCCCGCAGGTCAGCTTCGGGAAGATGGACAACGTCCGCATGGCGCTCGAGGTCGCACGGACGGCCCGGTCGGTGCTCGGCGCCAACGGGATCACCACCGAGTACCCGGTGATCCGCCACCTGAACAACCTGGAGTCGGTGTTCACCTACGAGGGCACGAACGAGATCCACACGCTCATCCTCGGCCAGGCCATCACGGGACAGAGCGCCTTCAGTTGACCGGCTCCGGTCATCGCACCACAACGCTGCTCACCGGGCCGGTTCGTCTGGAGTGAGCGAACGGCGAGGGAAGGTCCACCGAACCGCTGACCCGAAGGTGCTCAGGTATCGACGACGAGTGCCACCTGCGGCACCGGGTTCCGTTGCACCATCCGTCGGCGCCACAGAACCGCAACGATGCCTGCGACTGCGATGCACCCTCCACCGACCGGACCCCAGACCGCCGCCCCGGCGGTGGTCGCCACGACCAACTGGACGCTGATGACTGCGGCGCGAACACTCGGCCCGAGTTCGTCGAAGCGATGGTGGAAACGCCGGAGGCGATCCGGATTGGTGAGCCGGGCTCCGAGTCCGATCGCAAGACCCCGGATCAACCCGAAGAACACGGCGATGCCCATTGCGACCGGCACCGAGGCGGTCAGTGCCGCCAGGACGACGGTGGCGTAGACCGCTGCGGTCATGATGTACGTGGTCAGGCCCGATCCGATCTGCCACCCGAAACCAAGGCCGTAGACCCAGGATCGGTACTGGTCGAGCCACACCTCGTCAACCTGTCGCCGGTGGTGCGGCATCGCCGTCCCGATTCCCAGATCCATCGACGCCGTCACGAAGGTCACCACGGCGGCGACAGCGAGCGGCACAGCCGAATCGCCCGTTCCGGTGACGTCGACGACGACCGCACCGAGGACAGCGATCAGCCCGAGCGTGGCCCCACCGAGCACTGCACCGAGCACGAACCACGCTGCGGTGAGCCACCAGCGTCGGCCACGGCTCCGCTCGGCCATCGGCGTGATCGTCGAGAGCATCGAGATTCCACACGGCGACCACGTGGACCGCACCGCAGCAGCGGCGGCGACCACCGCCGCCAGCCCGATCAACAACGCCATCATGAACCTCCTCGTTCCGTGGTTCCGCCCCTCATCGGCGGTCGATCTCGATGGTGGACAACAGTTCGTTCGCCCGATCGATGAGCGGCCCGCGCTGCAACCACGAACCCAGCACCACGTAGAGCCCGAACGCCCGACGCCGGGTCGTGAAGAACCGCTGTGCGCCGCACATCCCGGGGATCACTCGTTGCTGAGCATCCGGGTGGAAGTCCGATGACCGCAGCGGCGGTGTCATCCCGGCGTCGAACATGTCGGCAATCCCGTCGTACGGGTCGAACTCGCCGAGGCAGAGGAACACATCCGAGCGACTCATCAACTCCACGTATCCGGAGCCGTAGTCACCCCGGCGGGATGGGAGCGGTGACGTGCCGGCGTGGAGGATCGGGTAGGTGTAGCCGCCCATCGGCTCAGTCGAACCCGGAACTGGTACGGGCGACTCGGCTCGCTCTGCGATCCGGATGTCCCATCCCGGCAGCACCGAGCACGACAACCCGAAGCCCCTGAGCCGATCGCTCACTGCGCCGAGCCCCCTCGGTCGGGTTGCGGGTCCTCGTGCAGGCTCGGGTGGCCCGGTCCGATACCGGCCGCCTCGAGGGCCTCGTCCGCGGTGGTCCGTCGGAGGCCACGCAACACCTCTCGCCGGGTTCGGGAGGGCGACCCGTGGCCGCTGTCGGCGAGCGCCTTGGAGAGCAGGGAGGAGAGCTGGTCGAACGTCGACGCCGCCCCTTCGCCGACAATCGCGCCAGTCGGACTGTCGACGAGCACGAAGTACGGCGCGATGGGGACCGCGTAGTCCTCGAACGCCTCGGTCGACATCAGCGTCACAAGATCCGGGTGGGCGAGTTCGGTCACGGCAGCGGGACTCTCCTCGCCGGGACCCTTGGTGAGCACCACCAGCCGGGATCGAGGACCCCCGATCGAACGGTTCGCTGGCACAGCGAACGCCTCCCAGAAGTCGAGGCATGCCGCGCAACCGGAGGTGAGGAACGCCAACAGCGTCACGCCGTTGCCACTCGCCACCGTGATCGCTGCTGCATCCCCATCCGGCGTGACGCCCATCAGGTCGTGGGCTGTGCCGAGCGGGCCGGCCGCCGGCAACGCAACCCCCTGATCACTCACCCGGTCCGAGGCCGGGGTCCCTGCAGGCGTGACCCCAGGACTGCGTCTGCCAGCACCGCCGGACCGGAGTCCAAACTCCTGGGGACCCGCCGCTGGAGCGCCGTCCTCGAGGTTCACCCCGAGATCGTGGAGCGCACGCAGGATCTCGGCGTGCGACCGGAGCAGCCCGACCACGAGCACGGTGAGGAGCACGACGACGACTGCCAGCAGGGCCACCAGGATGCTCACTGGACCACGACCTCCCGGGCATCGATCAGGCGTTCAGTGCCTGTCGATGGATCGACTGCCCACACGCACACCAGGTGTTCGCCGGGCGACGCAGCCACCGGAATCCAGTACCCGCTGTCGGCGAAGGCACCGGGGTACCGAGCCGCCACGTCTGGACGTGGGACGTCCGTGGACGGAAGTTCCGCAACGACCCCCGTATCGAGGAAGATCCGTATCGCAGCCGCTCCCAGCTGGCCGGGACCGCTCAGCGCCCAACCCCGAGCGACGATCCGCCCGGGTTCTGCAGCGATCTGCTCCACCGCGCCGATAGGTCCCCCGATCTCGACCTCGCGCATGCCGAGCAGCGACTGGCGCCCGTTGCGCCGATCGACGGCCCAGAGGCAGACGAGTTGCTTGCCCGGGGGCGCCTTGATGGTGACATCGATGCCCGTGTTGGGCCCGAAGGTCGGATACGCGAGTTGGACGTCCGGTCGCGGCAGGTCCGCCACACCGTGGTAGGCGACACGATCCCCGACGAAGATGCGAACGCCCGCTCGGTCGTAGTCGAGATTCGCGACCGCCCATCCGGTCACCCGAACCGTTGCGTCGCCCGGCTCAACCGCACCGAGGGCACCGAACGGCTCGTTCAGGCAGGGGCGGTCGTGGGCGGCGGTCGCATTGTCGGTGCGGGATGTCGTCGAACACGCCGGATCGAAGGACCACGGTGGGGCGCAGGTGACGACACGACAGACGATCGGGCCGACGCACGGGACGCCCTGGTTGCATTGCCCGTAGCGGAAGCGGGTGCAGCCGGACTTGCGATTGCCGCAACTGCCGTTTGCGCATCCACACGGTGTCCCCGAGCACGCACCGCTGCAGACACCACCCGGCCCGCAACCGCAGGAGCCACACTGGGCGTTGCAGTCCAAGTAGTAGCGGGCAGCCCCTCCGCAGAACCGGGACCCGTCGACCTTCCACCAGCCGGCGGTGATGGTGCCCGGTGGACAGGAGTTGGCCCCGAAGAGCGTGCAGCAGAACTCGCTGTAGCCGTCACAGCACAGTGAGCCGCACGCACATGCCGACCCGCTGCAATTGCACACGGCGGCGTAGGCGGACTTGGGCTTGAGTCCGAACTCCAGTGGTGCTGCCACCACAGCAGAGCCCACGACTGCGGCTCGACTGAGGAACCCCCGGCGGTCGATCCGTTCGGCGAGGAAGTTGACGGTCCGGTCGAGGACGCCCGCCACCTCAAGCCACCTCAGTTCGCGAACTCGACATCCGACG
Organism: uncultured Actinomycetes bacterium; assembly: GCA_903852755.1. Taxonomy (GTDB): domain Bacteria; phylum Actinomycetota; class Acidimicrobiia; order Acidimicrobiales; family Microtrichaceae; genus SXMI01. The sequence goes on from CAINRS010000081.1 coordinate 5,241, forward strand.
GGCGGGCGAGCCCGAGCCCCGAACGTTGTTCTCAGCGAACACCGGACGGAGCGAGCGGACAGCCTGGAGCTCCGTGACAACCTGCGCCCCCGCCGTGTCGAGCACCACGACGAGTGCCGCAGCACTGGCGAGGAGGACCAGGTACGGAAGACCGGCGAGCGGCTGGGCTTCCAACACATCGACGAGTGGATCCGGCGGGACGACCGCGGACAGGAGCGCAACCCCACCGGAGAGTGCATTCACGGCCACGTGGAGCGCCGATGGAGGGGCAGTGACGCTCCCGAAGCAACCACAGGACGCAACACCTGACCGACGGGCCGCAACGATGACCACGCAGAAGACGCCGTAGAGCGCGGCGACAACGAGCGATCCGACTCGGCCCCCGAACAAGAGTGCAGCACCACCAACGGCGACCTCGGCGATCCCGCACACCCGGGCGACGCCCCGTCCTGCCGACAGGCCCAGCGAGCTGAGCGTTGCGCCAAACGCAGCCGGTGAGGCGACCTTGAACACCCCGCTCACGACCACGACCACCGCAGCGACTTGAAACGCTGCAACCAAGAGGTCCATGGTTCGCTGAGCCTAGCCACGGGTGGTTCAGCCCTCAAGAGTTCACGAACCGACGTGGGCACCTGTCCCGCGTCGACGGTCGCCTGAGCCCGATGGCTCGGGGAGCCTCGTCGCTCCGACCTGCGAGGAGAGCGGCGATCTGGTGCGGGGAGTGCCGGAGTACCGCACTGGAACAACGGGCCGAGATCGTGCTGGCAGGGCTGCGTGACCCATCGGCGTGGGGCTCCTGCGACCCCGAGCCCGTGGCGTTCATCGAGCCCTGGTCCGGGCAGTTCACGAAGCGACGCGCCTGCAGGGCCGAGTGGGAGACCCACGACCAGACCGGAGAGGAGCTCAGCGGCCTCGTCGACCGCGACCACCTCCGACCCCACTCGGGGATGGTCCGCCGAACCGCCGCCCGTGGTCGCCTCGAACCGGTGGGACTCCCGGAATCCGCACACCAGAGCTGGTCGACGGCCAGCTCGAGCTGGTCAGCGTGGCCGCTGCAGCTCGCCTGCAGGAGGCCGTGCTCGGGGCACCGATGCCAGCCGGCGAGTTGCGCCGCCGGATCGTGCCCACGCCCAAGAGGACGATCGAGTCGGTCGACCGCAGCCTGACCCAAGCCCGGATCAACGAGGGGACGACCAGCGTGGGTCCGGGCTGCACGGGGATCGACGTCCCGGTGACGGCGCCCAGCGGCGACGACGCCGATCCGGCGGCTGATCACCCCCTCAGGCGCCGCGGGCTCCGGCCGACCGGGAGTGCGTATCGTCATCGGCCGATGCGGGGGGATGGAGGAACTTCGACGTCGACCGGGGACCGGCTCGCCCTCGGCATCCTCGGCGAGTGGCGGACCATCGGCCCGGCGGACGCACTGACCTTCGGTCGCCGTGCCGACCTGCACGTCGACGTCAACCGGTTCATGCACCGCGTCGTCGGCAGGGTGGTGCACCGCCAGGGAGCGTGGTGGCTCCAGAACCACGGCACGACCGGTCGACTCACGCTCTCTGGTCGATCCGACCACAGCAGCATCGTCGTGGCACCGGGGGAACAGGTCCCGATCGCCCCGACGGAGTTCGCGATCCGGTTCACCGCCGGACCAACCGACTACGAACTCGACGGTCACCGGAGCGGCCGACCACTCCGGCTGGACCGCACCGGTGTGGCCGAGGGCACGGCGACGGTCGAGTTCGGCGCCGTGCCGCTCTCTGCGGAACAGCACCTGTTGATCGTGGCCCTCCACGACTCGGCGGTGCGCAACGACGGGTCGATCGAGGGGAGCGCCACCATCGCCCACCGGCTCGGATGGACGACCAAGAAGTTCCACCGGAAGCTCGACGCGATCTGCACGAAGCTCGACCGTCAGGGCGTGCGCGGACTCAAGGGCGACAGCGGGGACCTGGCCACATCGCGACGGACCGTCCTGCTCGAGCACGCGCTCGACACCGGGCTGGTGGGTTCGGGCGACCTCGGGCTGCTGCCGTGACACGATGAGGTCATGCGCGTCCTACGCACCCCCGACGAACGGTTCACCGACCTCCCGGACTGGCCGTACGAGCCCCGGTACGTGACGGTCACCGACCCGATCGACGGCACCGAACTGCGCATGGCGCACGTTGACGAGGGGCCGATGGGGGCGGACCCGGTCCTGCTCCTCCACGGGGAGCCGTCGTGGTCGTACCTGTACCGGACGCTGATCGCCGGACTGTCGGCGGACGGGCACCGGGTGCTCGCACCCGACCTGATCGGATTCGGCCGGTCCGACAAGCCTGCCGAGCGAAGCGACTTCACCTACGCCCGGCACGTCGACTGGACGACACAGTGGCTCGAGGCGCTCGACCTGCAGCACGTGACCCTGTTCTGCCAGGACTGGGGTGGCCTCATCGGCCTGCGGCTCGTGGCCGCCCACCCCGACCGCTTCGACCGGGTGGTCGTCGCCAACTCGTTCCTGCCGACCGGCGACCGCGACCCGGGCGACGCCTTCCGGATGTGGCGGGAGTTCTCCCAGACGGTGCCCGAGTTCTCCTGCAGCGCAGTGGTCGGGATGGGCTGCGTCACGCCGCTCCCCCACGAGGTGCTCGCCGCCTACGACGCTCCGTTCCCGGACCAGTCGTTCGTCGCCGGTGCCCGTCAGTTCCCGGCGCTCGTCCCGGCGTCGCCCGACGACCCGGAGGCTCCGGCCAACCGGGCCGCCTGGGAGGTGCTCGAGCGGTTCGACCGTCCGGTCCTGTGCGCGTTCAGCGACCAGGACCCGATCACGCGGGGCGCCGACCGGACGATCCTGGAGCGCATCCCCGGCGCCGCTGGCCAGTCCCACACGACCGTCGAGGGTGGCGGGCACTTCCTCCAGGAGGACTGCGGCGAGCGGCTCGTGGAGATCGTCAGCGGGTTCATCGCTTCGACCCCGGGGGCGAGGGAACGGTGAGCCCCTGCGCCGCCGAGCGGCGCCACGAATCCCCGAACCGAGCGCAGGAACCTGTCACCGTCGACGACCCGGGCGCTCTGGAGGGTGTGGGATCGACCACCGACACCTTGCGACGTCCCTTCCTCGCCGCTGCGGTTGCAGCGATCGTCGTCGTGTTCACCCTCGGCGGTGCAGCAGCACCGACGGGTGCCCAGGAACCGACCGGTGACGACCAGATCGTCTGCCCACCCCAGCCGGTCCAGGCCGCCGGCCGCGACTTCAGCATCCTCCCGCTCGAGGGACCGACCTCCTCGATCGACCTGCGATGCGCCGACCTGCAGCGGGCCGTGTTCACCGGCATCGACCTAGGTCAGGCGGACCTGCGCGGCGCCAACCTGACGGGCGCAACCTTCGACGGTGCCGTGCTCGTCCAGACGAAGCTCCAGGGGGCGGTCCTGCGGGACACCACGATCCGGGACTCCGACATGACCCAGGCCGAGCTCGCCGGCGCCGACCTGCGTGGCATCCGGGTGCGCAACACCGAGATGCAGCAGGTGGAGCTCCCCGGGGCCGACCTGGTCGGGGCCGAGCTCGTCGACGTCGACCTGGGCCAGGCCAACCTGACCGGGGCGCGGCTGGTCGGAGTGGATGCAACCGACGCCCGGTTCTCGCAGACCCGGCTGGTCGGCGCCGACCTGACCGAGGCCATCCTGACCGAGGCCGTCCTCACGCAGACCGAGCTCGGCGACGCCACACTCGACCGCGCCGTCCTCCGCGACGCCACGGCACCTCAGGCATCACTCGAACGGGCGTCACTCCGTTCGGCCGACCTGACGGGTGCGTCGTTCGCCCAGGCCGACCTGACCGGGGCCGACCTGACCGGAGCGATCGTCACCGGGGCCGACTTCACCTCCGCCGACCTGACCGGGGCCGACGTCGACGAGGTCATCGGGGCCACCGAGCCGTTCCCGCGCATGGCCTGGGTCGCGCTCGGACTGGGCGGTGTCGTGGTGGTGCTGAGCGTGGTGGGTCTCGTCCTGCGACTGGTCCGACGGAACCTCGAACCGCCGAACCCGTACGACACGCCGCTCACCGCCGGGAACACCGTTGCGTCGTTCGTGCTGGTCCCCGCGATGGCGTGCGTCCAGGCGGTCGGGATCTACCTGCTCGTCTGCTCGATCACGGGAGTGGTCAACTCGGGGCTGAACCCGCTCGGCAGCCAGCAGGAGCCGCCGTTCATCGGGTCGCTGGCGTTCCGGCCGTCGACGATCGTCGTCGGGTTCACGTTGGTCCTCGGCGGCGGGATCATGCGCAGCATCGTCCGACGCATCTGAGCTCCACCCGGGTCAGGGCGCTCCACCTAGAGCGTTGCCGAGGGACTGCCATCCTCGTCCGCGTACCCGGCGAGCAGTTCCAGCTCACGCTGGTGGTCCGGGAAGCAGAACCACACCAGCACCGCACCCAGGGCGACTGCGATCGCCGCGGCACCGAAGGCCCACTCCTGGCCCGCCAGGAAGCTCTGGCGGGCACCCTCGATGATCGCGTCCGAGTACTGCGGGTACCGCTCGGCGACGTTCGCAGCGCTCGCGAACGACTTCTGGAGCGTCGTGGTGGCGTCTCCGGCGAGCTGCTCCTGCGCCTCGGTCGGAGCTGCGGAGATCAGGTCCGCCACGCTCGTCGCGTAGCCGGCGGTCAGCAGCGCCCCCATGATCGACTGCATGATCGCCGCCCCCAGATCCCGCTGCAGGTCGGCCGTGCCCGAGGCCATGCCGACCCGCTCGACGGGCACCGAGCCGGTGAGCGACCGGGACGCCGGCGTGCCCGCCAGCCCGACACCCGCCCCCACGAGCATCACGGCGACGGCGATCCACACGTAGCTCGTGCCCTCTCCCCACACGAGGAGCATCACGAGCAGGCCGGCCAGACAGCTGAGGTAGCCGAGCATGAGCGTTGCGCGGGACCCGATCGACTCGATGAGCCTGGCCGACCGCGGCGCCACCACGACCATCACGAGCGCCGCCGGCAGCACCGACGCCCCGGAGGTGAGCGGGCTGTAGCCCTCGACGTTCTGGAGGTACTGCTGGGCGATGAAGATCCCACCCATGAGCGAGCCGAAGACCACGATCCCGGCGATGGCCGCCACCCAGAACGTGGGCCGGGCGGCGTAGCGCAGGTCGTACAGCGGGTTGGGTGCCCGACGCTGCTGCAGCACGAACATCAGCCCGGTCAGCACCGCGACGCCCAACAGCACCAGCGCCATCGTGGAGGTGTCGGGTTCGACGATGAACGAGATCCCCGCCACGAGCGCAGCCACGAACAGCACCGACAACACGCCGCCGATGTGGTCGACCTGCTCGTCGCTCTCACCGATGTGGGCGGGGATGAGCTTCAGCGCCAGCACCAGGGCGACGACGGCGAGCGGCACCGTGAACAGGAACGGCGAGCCCCACCAGAACCACTGGAGGAACAGTCCCGACACGAGCGGACCGAGGGCGGCCGCCGCACCACCGATCGCCGACCACAGCGCGATCGACCGGGTCCGGGCCGACCCGGACCACAGCGCCGTGATGAGGGCGAGCGTCGTGGGGAACGCCATGCCGGCGGCGAACCCCCCGAGGATCCGGACGACGATCAGGAACTCGACGGAGGGCGCCCAGGCGGCGAGCAGCGACGCCGGGATGGCGAGTCCCGTGCCCAGCACCAGGAGCAGCTTTCGGCCGTACCGGTCGCCGACGGCACCCAGGTAGAGCACCGATGCGGCCAGGCCGAGGGAGTACCCCACCGCCACCAGGTTGATCTGGATCTGGGACGCATCGAACGCCAACCCGATGTCCGGCAGGGCGACGTTCGCCACCGAGAGGTTCAGGTTCGCGACCGTGGCGACGAGGATGAGGGTGAGCAGGACGAGCGGCGCCCGCTCGGGCGCCGACGACGATCCGTCCGCTGCAGCCTCGGTCGCCGGTCCGCTCACGGCGCCATCATCCCCCACCACCGGCCCCCGGGCCGGAATCCCTGTCGGAACCGCCCGGATGGCAGGCTGGCCGGGTGGACCTCGACGACGCCGTGCTGGACCACCCAGTCACGACGAACTCGTCGGACGGCACGTCGATCGCCACCTACGACCTGGGCGGGGTCGGCCCCGACGTCCTGCTCGTGCACGCCACCGGGTTCTGCGCCGGGACGTGGCTGCCGCTCGCAGCGCGGCTGCACGGCCTGCACCTCACGGCGCTCGACGTCCGCGGCCACGGACGGTCCGCCGGCGGCGACTCGATGGACTGGATCGCCACCGGCGAGGACGTCGTCGCTGCGGTCGACGCCCTGGGCCTGGAACGCCCGTTCGGGGTCGGTCACTCGATGGGCGGGGCGTCGCTCCTGCTCGCCGAGATCGCCCGACCGGGGACGTTCTCGGGGCTGTGGCTCTTCGAGCCGATCGTGTTCCCCCCCGACGTCCCCACACCGCCCCCCGGCGCTCCCAACCCGATGGTGGACGCCGCCCGGCGGCGGCGGGCGGAGTTCCCCTCGGCCGAGGAGGCCCGGGCCAACTTCGCGTCCAAGCTGCCCCTGTCGGTGCTCCACCCCGACGCCCTCACGGCCTACGTGCGTCACGGTTTCGCACCCCGACCGGACGGCGGCGTCACCCTGAGGTGCCGGCCCGAGTTCGAGGCGTCGACCTACGCCGCCGGGACCTCCCCGTACACCTGGCGGTACCTCGACCGGGTGGACTGCCCGGTCACCGTCGTGTGCGGCCGCTCAGCGCCCGGACCTCCGATGCTCGCCCCCGGCGTGGCCGACCGACTCCCCCGCGGCCGGCTCGAGATCCACCCGGAGGTCGGGCACTTCGCACCGTTGAGCGACCTCGACCTGATGGCCGACTCCATCACCGCCGCCATCCGGACCGTCGACTGAGACCGGCGGCGGGACCGGCGGGCGGGACCAGCGGCCGGGACCGGCGGACGGGCACCGTCACCCGCGGGTCCTACGATCACCCCATGCCGCTTCCCCTGCCGAGCACGCTCTCGCCGTCCAAGGTCTCGAGCTTCACCAACTGCGCACTCGCGTTCCGGTTCACCAACATCGACCGCCTGCCGGAGCCGCCGTCCCTGCCGGCGATCAAGGGCACCACGGTCCACCGGGCGCTCGAACTCCTGCTCGACGCCGAGCCTGCGGGGCGCACCCCGGACCGCGCCCGGGAGTGCCTCGAACAGGCCCTCGTCGAGATGGCGGAGGACGCCGACTACGTGGCGCTGGCGCTCTCGCCCGGCGACGCCGACGCCTTCGCGCGCGACGCGGCGGCCATGGTCGATCGGTACTTCTCGCTCGAGGACCCGACCACGGTCGAGACCGTCGGGCTCGAGATGATGCTGACCGCAGACCTCGGTGACGTCACCGCCCGGGGGATCATCGATCGACTCGAGCGGGACGGTGAGGGGCAGCTCGTCGTCACCGACTACAAGACGGGCCGGGCGCCGTCGCCCGACCAGCAGGGCGCCCGGATGACCGGGGTGCACTTCTACTCGATGCTGTGCGAGCACGTCCTCGGTGAGCGGCCGGTGCGGGTCCAACTCGTCTACCTGGGCCGCGATCCCCAGATCATCTCGGTGTCGACGTCGGAACAGTCGAACCGGGGCACGGAACGCAAGGTCCGCGCGGTGTGGTCGGCCATCGAACGGGCGTGCGCCACCGAGGACTTCCGACCCCGACCCGGTGCGCTGTGCCGGTGGTGCTCGTTCCAGGCGTACTGCCCGGCCTTCGGCGGTGACCCCGACCAGGCGGTCGTGCAGCTCGGCCGGGGTGACGGATGACGCACCGTGGCGTGTTCGGCCACGCCTCCGTCCGTGCGCTCGACGCCATCGGCGAACGTCTCGCCCGGCTCGGCCGTGGATCTGCAGCCGTCGACCGCACGCTCTACGCGCTGAGTCAGGCCGGCAACCACAGCGCCGTCTGGCACGGCATCAACCTGGCCGACGCGACGGTCGGGGCCTGGCTGGTCGGCGCCACCGGAGGTGATGCCCGTCGCCGTCGGCGCAACGCCGTCCGTCGGAGCCTGGTGCTCGGCGCCGAGCAGGTCACCGTCAACGGCGTCGTCAAGACGTGGTTCCGCAGGGCACGACCGAGCACGGTCGAGGACCACCCGCACGACCTGCGCTCCCCGCGCACGTCGAGCTTCCCGAGTGGCCACGCGTCGGCCGCAGCGTGCTCGGCCACCATGTTGAGCGCCGACCTGGGCGCAGCGCCACTGTGGTGGGTGCTGGCTGCGGGAGTGGCGTGGAGCAGGGTCCACGTCGGGGCGCACCACACCACGGACGTCGCAGCCGGAGCTGCGATCGGCCGGACGGTCGGCCGACTGGCCACCACCGTCTGGCCACCGCGCTGAGCGCCGCCTGGCCACCGCGCTGAGCGCAGCCACGGAGCTTCCACTGCGCCCCGCCGGGCCGACGCCGGTAGCGTGGAGGGGTGAGCACGGGCGAGCAGATGACCCCGTTCGAGGCCGTGATGTGGGAGCTCGAACGGGACCCGCACCTGAGCTCGATGTTCGCCAACCTGACCGTCCTGGACCGACCGCCGGACCGGGACCGGTTGCGGCGGCGGCTCGAGCGGACGTGTGCCCGGGTCCCCCGCCTGCGCCAGCGCGTCCGGACCCCGAGCGGACGATTCAGCCCACCCGAGTGGCACGACGATCCCGGCTTCGACCTGGACCGCCACCTGCGCTGGGTCGACCTGGGCGGGAACGCCGATGAGGCGGAACTCCTGCGGGTCACGGCCCACCTGTCCAAGCAGCCGTTCGACCGGTCGCGCCCGCTGTGGGAGTTCGTCGTGCTCGAGGGCCTCGCCGACGGCCGAGCGGCGATGCTCCAACGCCTCCACCACACCATCACCGACGGCGAGGGCGGCATCCGACTCTCGGTGGAGTTCCTCGACCTCGAACGGGACCCGGCACCGGCTGACGGTGAGCAGGCTGACGGTGAGCAGGCTGACGGGGCGATCGCTCCCGGGGAGGACGGAACCGACCCCGCCGACCCGGAGCCGGGGCCACTCGGCAGGTTGGCCTCCACCACCGCCGCGGCTGTCCGCCAGCCCGTCGAACTCGTCGGTGGGGCGGTCGTCGGGCTCGCCGGGGCCGTGGTGCACCCGACGACGCTGCCCGACCGGACGAGCGCAGCGGCGCAGACGGTCTCCTCGGCGGTGCGTCAGGTCGCCATGGATCCGCGCCACTCCCCCATCTGGCGGGGACGCTCCCTCGACCGGTGGTTCGGGACGACGCTGGTGCCGCTCGCCGAGGTGATCGAGGCCGCCCACTCGGTCGACGCGACGGTGAACGACGTGTTCGTCGCCGGGGCCGCCGCCGCGGCCGGTGCCTACCACCGACGGGCGGGCGTCGACGTGGCGACGCTCCGGGTGTCGATCCCGATCAGCACGCGCCACGACCGGTCGGCAGGCGGCAACGCCTTCTCACCCAGCCAGGCGCTGGTCCCCACCGGCACCATGGACGCACTCGACCGTGTCCGAGCGGTCCACGAGGTGCTCTCCGACGTCAAGGGCGAACGGGCGCTGAACTCGGTCGACGCCGTGTCCTCGTGGCTGGCACTGCTGCCGTCGGTGGTCGTCGTCAGGGCGGGCCAGCAGATCGCCGGCGCAGTCGACTTCGTGTGCTCCAACGTGAAGGCCGCACCGTTCGACCTGTTCATGGGCGGATCGCTGATCGAGTCCAACTACCCCATCGGCCCGCTCGCCGGGACGGCGTTCAACCTGACGACGATGAGCTACCGGGGCCAGATGTGCATGGGGCTGGTCGTCGACCCCGCAGCGGTGGACGACCCGGATGCCCTCCTCGAGGACGTCGAGCGCGCCTACGCGGAGATCCTGGCCGCCACGAGGGCCTGAATGGGCCGGATCAGCCGGCGACGAGTTCGGACTCGAGGCGGGTGAGGACGGACCGGAGGTCCAGCAGCAGATCGGCCACCTCGGCGCTCGAGATGAGCTCCCGGTCGAGGACCCCCTGGAGACCGCCCTCGACCAGACCGATCGCCGACCGCACCGTCTCCACGCCTGCGAGCGACGGATCGCCGACGATCCCGGCGAGGGCGTCGTGGTCGCTGGTGGTGGTCGCTTCGGTCACTTCGGTCACACGAACTCCTCACGTCGGTCGACACCCAGAGGGTACCGCCCTCCAGTGACAGCACCACGTCGGTTTCCGGGTTGCCCTACGGTGGCCCGGTGGAGTCCGACCGATCCCGGAGCGACCTGCCGGCGGGGGTCACGTTCGCGAGCATCCAGTCCCTCGGACTCGGCGCCGCCGAGGACCTGGCCCGACGGGCCGCGGATCGGGGCTACGGGTCCTTCTGGACCGCCGAGACCACGGGCCCCGAGGCGTTCGCCACCCTCGCCCACGTCGGGGCCCGGGTCGGGGGGCTGGACCTCGGCACCGGGGTGCTGGCGGTGCAGCTCCGCACCCCGCCGCTCGCCGCCATGGGGGCCGCCACGCTGCAGGCGGCCCATCCGGATCAGCGGATCCTGCTCGGGGTCGGCATCTCCTCCCCCGTGGTGGTCGGCAAGTGGCACGGGGCCACCTACGGCGACCGGCCCGTGGCCCGGATGCGCGAGTACCTCGAACTGGTCCGCGCCTGCCTCGAGGGCGACCGCGTGGACCGGGAGGCGCCCGACGGCGGGGCCGGCCCGGGGGTCACCGGCTTCAGGCTGGGGGTCCGGCTCGGCGACCGGCGGCCCGAACTCGTGCTCGGCGCGCTGAACGAGCGGATGCTGCGTCTCGCCGGCGAACTCGCCGACGGGGTGCTGCTCAACTACCTGCCGGCGAGCGCCGTACCGTGGTGCGTCGAACAGGTGCGGACCGGTGAGGCCCGGGCCGGCCGGCCCACGGGGAGCTGCACCGTGTACGCCTACGTCCACGTCGGTGTCTGCGACCCCGAGGCCGCGCGGCCGGCCGCACGACGCGACCTGTTCTCCTACGCAGTGGTGCCCGCCTACGCCACGGCGTTCGAGCGGGCCGGGTTCGCCGACGAGGTCGCCGCGCTGCGGACGGCGAGGGCCGAGGGCGACCGTGACGCTGCGGTCGCCGCGATGTCGGACCGTATGTGCGACGAGATCGACGTCTGCGGGGACGCCGCGCACATCCGCAGCACCGTCGCCGCCTACCGGGCCGCCGGCGTCGAGGTCCCCGTCGTGATGCCGCTCCCGTGGGGCGAGGACCGGAGACGCACGGTCGACGAGACGGTCGACGCCGCGGCCGGGGCGTGAGCGGACACGAGGACCCGCACCTCCGCACGATCCGGGTCTACGAGGACCGCGGCCCGGAGTGGGAGGAGCGACGCCGGCCCCGGACCGACGAGGCGGTGACGTTCACGGAACAGCTGGCGGCCGAGCCCGGGCCGGCGGGCTCAGTGGTCGACCTGGGGTGCGGCCCCGGCTGGCACCTGCCGGTACTCCCGCCGGACACCATCGCAGCCGACGCCGCCCGCAGCATGCTCGACCTCGTCCCCGGGCACGCCCCGGGGACACCGAGGGTGCAGCTCGACCTGCGGGCGCTCCCGTTCGCGAGGCACTCCCTGCGCGCGGCGTGGGTCAACAAGAGCGTCGTCCACCTCGACCGGCGGGTCGTCCCGCTCGCCCTCTGGGACCTGCACCGCAGCCTGGCCGTCGGCGGGACGGCGTGCGTCGGCGTGTTCGGAGCGACGGACGGCGGCGCCGAGGCGACGGACCACGACGAGTGGGTCGACGACGACTTCGCCGGCCGGTCCTTCTCGCACTGGACCGGAGACCTGCTGCGGACCGTCGTCGAGGGCGCCGGGTTCGACACGATCGCTGCAGCGGAGCGACCCGAGTCCGACGGGGTGACGTTCCACCGCCTCACGCTGCGACGGGCCCGGACGCTCGCCGACACCGTGGCGGCCGACATGCGACTGCTGCTGGTGGGCCTCAACCCGTCCCTGTACGCAGCCGACGCCGGGGTCGGGTTCGCCCGGCCGGGGAACCGGGCCTGGCCCGCGCTGCTGGCGAGCGGCATCGCCCGGACGGACCGCGACCCGCTGGACCTGCTCCGGCACGGTCGGGTCGGGATGACGGATCTGGTCAAACGGGCCACGGCCCGGGCGGACGAACTCCAGCCCGGGGAGTTCCGGGCCGGCCTGGACCGACTCGAGCAACTGTGCGCCTGGCTCCGGCCCGCTTCGGTCTGCGTGCTCGGGATCACCGGTTGGCGTCAGGCCACCGGCGACCGTCGGGCAGGAGTCGGACCCCAGGACCGGACACTCGGAGGGCGTCCGGTCCACGTGGCCCCGAACCCGAGCGGCCTGAACGCGCACACCAGTGTCGAGGACCTCGTCGACCACCTGCAGGCCGCCCTGCGTCTGGGCGACCGGGCCTAGGCTGCGGCCCGGAGCGCGGGTCCTCCCGGCCCGCGCCGTCGAGAGGGGGACGTCGTGAAGGTTCGGCTCGGACCCGAGGACGAGTACATGCACCCGGGCCCCGAGCCCACGTTCAACGAGTCCATGTACTTCAACCTGCACGATCCCGAGGTGGGACTCGGCGGGTTCCTCCGCATCGGGAACCGCCCCAACGAGGGTCACGCCGAGGTGACCGTCTGCCTGTTCCTGCCCGACGGCCGCGTCGCGTTCACCTTCCGGCGGCCCGAGATCACCGACAACGAGCGGTTCGACGCCGGTGGCGTCGCCTTCGACGTCGTCTCCCCCTTCGAGGAGCTCCGCGTCCGCTACCACGGGAAGCTCGTGCTGTTGGACGAACCGCTCGACATGGCCGATCCCCGGACCGCCTTCACGTCCAACCCGTGGGAGGAGACGCAGGTCGACCTGACCTACACGGGCGCGTCCACGCCGTTCGGCGGCGAACCCGAGGAGTCCCACGAACGACCCGGTGAGGAGTTCGCCCGGGGCCACTACGAGCAACTCGTCCGCGCCCGTGGGACCATCACCCTCGGCGACGCGTCCTGGGAGGTCGACGCCCGGGGACTGCGGGACCACTCGTGGGGGCCACGGACCTGGCAGGCACCGTGGTACTACCGCTGGCTGACGGTGAACCTGACCGACGGGACCGGCATGATGCTGAGCCGGATCGCCCGACAGGACGGACCGGGGACGCGCGGCGGGTTCGTCTGGGACGGGGCCGACCTCCGGCTGGTCGACGACGTGGAGATCCGTACCGAGTGGAGCGACGAGGGCCGCTACCACGAGCGCGTGCGGGCGTCGTTCACGGTGCGCGGACCCGACGGACCGGAGCGACGGGAGCTGACCGGCGAGGTGCGCAACCTGATCCCCCTGCGCAACCGGCGCGACGGCCGGGTGACCCGGATCTCCGAGGGTATGACCGCCTGGACCGTCGACCGGCCGCTCGGCGGTCCCGACGGTGCGACCACCGGCTTCGGCCTGTCGGAGTACCTCGACCAGATCATCGACGACGAGCCGGTGGGCCTCGCCGAGTGAACACTGTTCGCCGGACCCCTATGCTGGTCGGGTCCGCTGGGCCCGGCCCAGGAACACACCGCAGGACACGGTCCGGCCCCGCAGGGCCCGGCCCGGGGAGGAGCACCCGATGAGCACGACCGAGTCGCCCGCCGCACTCGCCGCCGCCTTCGACGGCGTCGAGGTGCCTTACCTGCTCGGCCAGTACGAGCCGGTCCACGACGAGCGCGACGCCGTCGGCCTGGAGGTGACCGGCGAACTGCCCGCCGGCCTGCGGGGCACGTACCTGCGCAACGGTCCCAACCCCTACTTCCCGCCGCCCGGCCGCTACCACGTGTTCGACGGCGACGGCATGCTGCACGGTGTCACGCTGGACGGCGAGGGCGGTGCGTCCTACCGGAACCGGTGGATCGACTCACGCGGCCTGCGCTACGAGCGGACCCTGGGCCACGCCGTGTACGGGGGACTCAACGAGTTCGCCATGCCCACCCCCGAGGCGCTCGAGGCCGGCGGGCTCTACAAGAACACGGCCAACACCAACGTCATCCGCCACGCAGGTCGACTGCTCGCCCTCATGGAGGGGGCGCACCCCACCGAGATCACCGCCGAGCTCGCCACCGTCGGCGAGTACGACTTCGGCGGGGCCCTGCACGGCGCCATGACCGCCCACCCGCGCCGCGACCCGGCGACAGGTGAGCTGCTCATCTTCGGGTACTCCCCGTTCCCTCCCTACCTCCGCTACCACGTGGTCGACGCCAGCGGTGCGCTCGTGCGGTCGACCGAGGTCCCGATCGGACGGGCCGTGATGATGCACGACTTCGTGACGACCCCCGACCACGCGGTGTTCTTCGACCTGCCGGCGATCTTCGACGGCGAGGCCCTCATGTCGGGCGGGACCCCGATCCGCTGGCAGCCGGAGGAAGGGGCTCGCATCGGCGTGATGCCCCGCGACGGCGAGGGCGCCGACACCGTCTGGATCGACGTCGACCCGTGCTACGTGTTCCACTTCCTCAACGCCCACGAAGCGGGCGGCCGCATCATCGTGACGGGCTGCCGGTCCGAGGCGATGCCCACCGCCTTCGGTGACGATCCGCTGCCCGACGCCCACGTCCGCCCCTACCTGTGGCGCTGGGAGATCGACCCGGTGGCCGGCACCGTGACCGACCGGCAGCTCGACGACCGCACCGGGGACTTCCCGAGGATCAACGATGACGTCAACGGCCTGCCGAACCGCTACGGCGCCCACGCCCACACCCGTCGGTGGGATCAGGACGGGGTCGAGTTCGACGGAGTGATCTGGTTCGACCTGGAGCGGGGCACGTCGGTCGAACACGTCCACGGACCGACGTCGGTCTGCGGCGAGACGGTGTTCGCCCCCGACCCCGACGGCTCGGCCGAGGACGACGGATGGCTGGTCAGCATCGTGACCGACCTGGCCGAGGGCACGAGCGACTTCGTCGTCCTGGACGCACGCGACGTCGCCGCCGGACCGGTGGCGACGGTCCACCTGCCGCGCCGGGTGCCGTTCGGATTCCACGGCAACTGGATGCCCGACGACGACTGACCGTCCGGCGGTGCTGCTCCACGACGTCCCCCGGATCGCTGCGGCCGCAGACCCGACGGCACCTGCGCTCGTCGCCGGCGACCGACGTTGGGACGCCGCCGGGTTCGCCGACCTCGTCGACACGCTCGGCAGCGGCTTGGCGCGCCACACCCGACCGGGCGACCGGGTCGCCGTGGTGTCGGACAACCGGCCGGAGTTCGCAGCGCTCCTCTACGCAGCGCCGCGCGCCGCGACCATCCTCACCATGGGCAACACCCGGCACACCACCGACGAGCTGCTCGGGGTGCTCGACGACGCCGCGCCGACGGTCGTCGTGGGAACGGCTGAGCACGTCGGGCGCCTGCTCGGGCGATCCTCGGAGCTCGGGAGCGTCCGGAGCTGGTGGACCCTCGACGAACCGCTCCCGGGTGCGGGGCACGTCGACGACCTGCTGGAGGGTCCGGTGGTCGCCCCGGTGACCGCCGACGTGGACGACCCCGTCTGGCTGATCCACACCTCGGGCACCACCGGACGCCCGAAGGGTGTGGTGCTCACGCACCGATCGGTGCTCGCCGCCGTGGCCAACGGGGCCGACGCCCGCCCCATGGGCGACGGCGACGTCTACCTGTTCCCGTTCCCGCTGTTCCACATCGCGGCCTACAACGTGGTCCACGCCCACCAGCAGGGGCGACCCGTCGTCCTGGCCCCGAAGTTCGACGCTGCCGAGACCCTGGCCGTGATCGAGCGGGAACGGGTGACCCAGGTGTCGCTCGCCCCGACGATGGTGGCGATGCTCCTCGACCACCCCGACCGGTCACGCACGGACCTGTCGAGCCTGACCCGGATCTCCTACGGGGCGTCGGCCATGCCGCCGGACCTGCTGCGCCGGACCCTGGCCGAGCTCCCCGGGGTCGGACTCGCCCAGGGCTACGGCATGACCGAGCTCTCCGGCAACGCGGTGTTCCTCGGACCCGAGGACCACCGCCGGGCCGTCGATGGGTCCCCTGAGCTGCTCGCCGCCGCCGGACGGGCCGGTCCCGTCGTCCGGATCCGGATCGCCGACGAGTCCGGCCACGAGGTGCCTGCCGGGACCCCCGGCGAGATCCTGGTCAGCGGACCGCAGGTGTGCGCCGGCTACTGGAACCTTCCGGAGGAGACCGCAGCAGCGCTGCACACCGATCCCGACGGCACCCGCTGGCTGCGCACCGGCGACCTGGGGACGGTCGACGACGACGGCGTGCTGCGGATCGTCGACCGCCTCAAGGACCTGGTGATCACCGGAGGCGAGAACGTCTCGTCCCGGGAGGTCGAGGACGTCCTCGCCGAGCACGAGCTGGTGCGCGCCGTGGCCGTGGTGGGCACACCCGACGACCGGTGGGGCGAGACGGTGTGCGCCGTGGTCGTCTGGGCCGACGGCACCGACCCCGGGGAGGCGGAGGCCGAACTGCGTGAGTGGAGCCACGGACGGCTCGCGGGCTTCAAGCGGCCTCGGCGGGTCGTGACCGTGGACGCGCTCCCGACCAATGCCTCGGGCAAGGTCGACAAGCGCGCCGTCAGGGCACTGGTGCGTTCCTGAGCGGTCCGGGCCCGACGGACCACCGCTCGGGTACGGTGCCGCATGCCGTTCCACACCGCGCTCGAACTGGCCGCAGCGATCCGCCGACGGGAGGTCTCGCCGGTCGAGGTGCTCGACGAGTACCTCGCCGAGGTCGACCGCCTCAACCCGACGCTCAACGCCGTGGTGTTCCGCGACGACGACCGGGCCCGGGCGGAGGCGCAGGCTGCCGCCGATCTCGTCGCCAGCCGCGATGCCGACGACCTGCCACCGTTCTGCGGGGTCCCCATCCCCATCAAGGACCTCGACGACGTCGAGGGGTGGCCCACCACCTACGGGTCGCGAGGCACCGCTGAGGGTCCGGCCGGGCAGGACGCACTCGAGGTCGAGCGACTCGAGGACGCCGGGTTCGTCCTGATGGGCAAGACCGCAACACCGGAGTTCGGGGCGATCCCCTGCACCGAGTCCGAACGGTTCGGTGCGACGCGCAACCCCTGGGACCCCGACCACACACCAGGCGGATCCTCCGGTGGCGCCGGCGCCGCTGTCGCGTCCGGCATGGCCCCGGTCGCGCACGCCAGTGATGGCGGTGGGTCGATCCGGATCCCGGCGTCGTGCAACGGTCTCGTCGGACTGAAGCCGAGCCGCAACCGGATCCCCGGTCGGGTCGAATCCCTCCACGGCGCGTCCACCAACGGCGTGCTCACCCGCACCGTTGCCGACACCGCAGCGGTGCTCGACGTGCTCGGCGCGCCCGACCCCGGATCGTGGAACGTGGCCCCTCCCGAGGACACGCCGTTCGCAGATGCCGTCACCGAGGACCCGGGTCGGCTGCGGATCCGACTCTGCGCCGACAACGCGCTCGGGATCGAGCCGGACCCGGCCGTGGTCGCCGCGCTCGACTCGGCGGGCGCCGTGCTCGAATCGCTCGGCCACGACGTCGAGGTCGCGCCGCCGCACTGGCCGGACGCCGCTGCGTTCCTGACGTCGTTCCTGATCGTGTGGTCGACCATCTCGGCCGGCACGCCCATCGCGGACGAGACGCTGCTGGAGCCACACGTGCGGGCGGACCGGGTCTCGGCCCGGACCTACGACGCGATCACCTACGTGGAGTCGCTCCAGCAGTTGCAGGCAGCGTCACGTCTGTTCACCGAGCAGTTCGGCCGCGACTTCGACGTGCTGGTCTCACCGACGATGGCGGTCCTGCCACCACGCGTCGGCGCGATCTGGCTGGGTGTCGACGACGAGCCGAGCGCACCGATCGCCAACGCCACACCGATGGCCTGCTACACGGCGGTGTTCAACGTCACGGGACAGCCGGCGATCTCGCTGCCGTTGCACGTCGACGACTCCGGCCTGCCGGTGGGGGTGCAGTTCGCCGCCGGACCGTGGCAGGACCGGTTGCTGCTCCAACTCGGCGCCCAGATCGAAGCGGCGGCCCCGTGGACGGACCGTCGCCCCTCGCTCTGAGCGGCCCGATGCTCAGCGGGGCGCCAGGTCCCGGACGGCCTGTCGCACGTCGTAGCCGAACGGCAGCAGGGCGATCGCCGGGGTGGTGACCCCGTTGGCGACGTAGCGCTCGATGTGTTCCCGGCACGCCTCGGGAGGACCCGAGATGATGAGCTCGTCGACGAGGGAGTCCGGGATCGCCTCGAGGGCACCCTTGCGGTCAGCGGCGTCCCAGAGCCGCCACATCTCGGCCAACTGCTCGCCCCGCCCCATCCACTCGTGGAACGCTGCGTACACGGGGACGTTGAGGTAGGCGGCGATGGCGACCTTGCCGAAGTTCAGGACCGTCTCACGATCGGTGATCGGGGCCACGAAGAGCCGGGCGACGACCTCCTTGGGGACTCCCCCGCCGGCCGACTGGACGATCGGCGCGACGGTGAGGACGTCCTCGGCCGAGAGCCAGTTGATGATCGCCCCGTCGCCGTCGCGACCGGCGAGTCGCAGCATCCCCGAACGCAGCGCCCCGACCAGGATGGGCGGTGCCTGCTCCGGACGGATCCCGAGGCGGAACCCGCGTACCTCCCAGCAGCCGAACGAGCCCGAGACCTTCTCCCCGGTGAGTGCCTGTCGCAGGAACGCGATCGCGCCGGCGACCTGCTGGTACGGGTCCCGGAACTCCAGGCCGTTCCACTGCTCCACGATCACGTTCGACGACGTCCCGATCCCGAACGCGAACCGGCCCGGCGCGGCGTCGGCGAGCGTCGCCACGCTCTGGGCGAGCAGCGCAGGACCGCGGGTGTAGGCGGGGACGATCGCGGAGCCCAGCCGTAGGGTCGGCGCCCAGGCCGATGCGAGCGCCAGCGGGGTGAAGGCGTCGGCGCCGTTGGCCTCGGAGGACCACACGTCCGTGTAGCCGAGGTCGGCGAGCTCGACGATCCAGTCGCGCTGCTCGTGGAGCGGCACCCGTTCGAACGGGATCGTCATGCCGTAGCGACGGCCGGAGGGAGGGGCGTGGTCGGTCATGGGAGGAGCCTAGGGGCACCCGCTCCGCCCGGCGCGGGGCGGCTCGTTCAGCGGTTGCGGACCAGCGCCGACTGGCTGGCCGCTGCGAGCAGGACGCCGTCGGGTGTCCACAGGTACACCGACCCGTGGCCGAATCCGTTCCACAGCCCGTCGACCCGGACGTCCACCAGCACCCACTCGACCGGCTCGAGCCGGACGACGCGCAGGGTGTTGTCCAGGCTGTTCGACGGCCACCACCCGCCGAGGGACTGGGAGATCCCGAACGGCACGTAGTCGCCGAGCACGGCGAGGGAACCGGCGGACATCTCCACGTCCGGCATGCGCACCCACAGGGCGCTGCGACCGTCGGGACGGGGGTGGCCCTCGAGCTCCTCCCACCCGAGCCCGACGGCGAGCCGGACGTCGAGACGGGTCATGATCGACCGCTCCGCACCGAACCGGGGCGCCCGCCCCGGGCAGTCCTCCGGTGCGGGAACCACCGGCATCTCCTGCCACTGACCGGTCGCCTCCAGGTCCCGGGATCCGAGCGCCGCGTTGACCGTGAGGACCTCGCGGTCCCCGACGTGCGCCACCGTCCGGGCCTGGGTGGTCTGGCGACCCTCGACCACGACGGTGACGTCGAGCTCCACCTGCTCACCGAGCATGGCGAAGCTCAGGTACTGCGCCGTGGCCCACACCACGGACCGGCCGCACATCGCCTCCATGGCGGCGACCGCTGCAGCCAGACCGCACCCACCGAAGAGGAACCGCCCGCCGGTCATGAGGTCCTCGGTCACGACCATGGTGAACCGGCCGGGTGTGACGGCGGGCTGCAGGCCCAGGAACTCGGTGACGTCCACGGCCGTCGAGGCTACCGGTGCCGGTCATACTGTTCGCCATGCCCCTGCACAAGCGCTCCGCCCTGGATGACCTGAACGCTCCCATCTTCAGCCTCCTCGCCGACGGGGTGCCCAAGTACCGCTTCCCCGAGCACACCTTCGACGCGAGCGCGGCGTTCGAGCTCGTCGAGTCGTCGCTCGAACTCGACGGTGTCGCCAGCCAGAACCTGGCGACGTTCTGCCAGACGCGGGAGTCCGACCAGGTCCGGCGCATCATGGACCTGTCGATCTCGAAGAACCTGATCGACAAGGACGAGTACCCGCAGTCCGCAGAACTGGAGCGCCGCTGCGTCGCCATGATCGCCGACCTGTGGCACGCCCCCGACGCCCAGGACCCGGTCGGGACCTCCGCAATCGGCTCCTCCGAGGCGGCGATGCTCGCCGGGATGGCGATGCTGCGCCGCTGGAAGGCGAAGCGGGCCGCCGAGGGCAAGTCCACGGACACCCCGAACCTGGTGTGCGGGCCCGTGCAGGTGGTGTGGGACAAGTTCTGCCGCTACTGGGACGTCGAGCAGCGTGAGGTCCCCATGACGCCGGGCCGCTACTGCATGGATCCGGAGTCGATGGTCGCCCTGGTCGACGAGCACACCATCGGCGTCGTGCCGACGCTCGGCGTGACGTACACCGGCGAGTACGAGCCCGTCGCCGACCTCGCCGCGGCGCTCGACGACCTGCACACCAGCACCGGGCTGGACGTCGACATCCACGTCGACGCCGCCAGCGGTGGGTTCACCGCGCCGTTCTGTGCACCCGAGCTGCCCTGGGACTTCCGGGTGCCGCGCGTGAAGTCCATCAACGCCTCGGGCCACAAGTTCGGCCTGGCTCCGCTCGGCACCGGCTGGGTGCTGTGGCGTGACGCCACGGAGCTCCCGGAGGAGCTGATCTTCCACGTCACGTACCTGGGTGGCGACATGCCGACGTTCCAGCTCAACTTCTCACGGCCCGCCGGCCAGATCGCCGCGCAGTACTACCTGTTCGTCCGGCTGGGCCGGGCGGGCTACGAGGGCATCCACGGCGCCGCCTACGCCAACGGTCGGCACCTGGCGGATGCGATCCGCAGCACGGGGCGGTTCGAGATCGTCCACGACTCCATGCCGGAGACGGGGATCCCGGCGGTCACCTGGAAGCTGCCCGACGACGACACCACCACACCGTGGTCGCTGCTCGAGCTCGCCGACCGGCTGCGCACCCGCGGCTGGCAGGTGCCCGCCTACCCGCTCACCGGCGAGCTCTCCACCCAACTGGTCCAGCGGGCACTGATCCGCCAGGAGATCGACCGGGAGCGCATCGACGTGCTGATCCAGGACCTGCACGACGCGATCGCCTTCCTGGACGCGCACCCACCGGCGTCGGTGCAGAGCCAGGAGGAGTCAGGCTCCTTCCACCACTGAGAACCCGGACGGAGCGAGGCGGGCAAACGGCAGCGGTCCGAGGACAGCGGGAGCCTGCCCGCAGGGCCCTGACCGGTTCGCTGTCACAGGCCGCTGGCAGAGTCCTCGTCATGACCTCGCAGCTGAGCCTCATCCACTCGACAGCGGAAGCTGAACCCCAACCCGGCGATTCGGTCACTCGCTCCGGAGCGCCACCCACCGCCTCTCCGGTCGACAGCCGAGACGTTCGGCCGCCCGGGAGCACCCTCCCGTCGGACTCACCGTCAGTCGGCTCAGCTGGTGGGCGACCCACCCGATCCGGGTATCAGCACCGGGCAACGTGGCGGCTCGACCGTCGGACGATCGATCGGGGACGGCGCGGGGTTGCCGAGGCACGTGTCGAGCTGCACCGAGCAACGGCACGAGTCAGCAAGCGGGACCAGCGTCGTCGCGAGGAACGTCTGGTGGCGCTGGGTGAACTCGGCCACGAAAGTGCATCGGAGGACCGATCCGATCGATCGGGCGTCCCGGCCGATTCGGGCCCGTCCCCCCAGGCTGCGTGAGACATCCCACTCCCGGTCCACCGTAGGATCGCTCCATGCCAGACGTCGTGATCATCGAAGCACTGCGCACGCCCATCGGTCGCCGCAACGGCGGACTCGCCGGTGTCCACCCCGCCGACCTGCTCGCCGGGGTCCTGGCGGGACTCGTCGAACGGACGGGTATCGATCCTGCGGTCGTCGAACAGGTGGTCGGAGGTTGCGTCTCCCAGGTCGGCCAGCAGTCGTTCAACATCGCCAGGACGGCGTGGTTGACCGCCGGCCTCCCCATCGCGACGGCGGCCACCACCGTCGACACGCAGTGCGGGTCGTCGCAGCAGGCCACCAACCTCGCCGCCGCGCTCGTGGCGTCGGGGACCGTCGACGTGGCCGTCGCCTGTGGAGTCGAGTCCATGAGCCGCGTGCCCATCGGGGCGAGTGCATCCAAGAAGCTCGGCTTCGGCGTGCCGCTCCCGAAGTCGTACTTCCCCCAGTACGAACCGACCTCACAGTTCGAGGGCGCCGAGCGGATCGCCGAGCGGTGGGAGGTCACCCGTTCCGACACCGACGCCTTCGCGCTGCTCAGTCAGGAGCGCGCCGCACGGGCCTGGGCCGAGGACCGCTTCGCCGGCCAGATCGTCCCCGTCGAGGCGCCCGTGCTCGGCGAGGACGGCGAGCCGACCGGCGAGACCCGGGCCATCAGCCGTGACGAGGGCCTGAGGGACACGACGATCGACGCGCTCGGCGCGCTCAAGCCCATCGCCCGCGAGGACGGGGTCCACACGGCCGGGTCGTCGTCGCAGATCTCCGACGGCGCCGCCGCGGTGTTGATGATGACCGCCGAGCGGGCCGACGAGCTCGGCCTCACGCCGCGGGCCCGGGTCGTCGACACCTGCCTGGTCGGCGTCGATCCGGTGCTGATGCTGACCGGACCGATCGACGCCACGGAGCGGCTGCTCGAGCGGACTGGACGCACGATCGACAGCTTCGACATCTTCGAGGTCAACGAGGCGTTCGCCTCGGTGGTGCTGGCGTGGGCACGGGCGACCGGCGCCGACCTCGAGCGGACCAACCCGAACGGTGGGGCCATCGCACTCGGACACCCGCTCGGTGCGACCGGGGCCTTCCTCCTGACCAAGGCCGTCCACGAACTCGGACGGACCGGCGGCGACTCGGCGCTCATCAGCATGTGCTGCGGCGGGGGGTTGGGCACCGGCACGATCGTCGACCGTGCGTAGACCCCCGGTCGCCCGGTCGGCTGACCGACTCCCCGCGCTCCCCCGGCGAGCGCACCGCCGGGTCCTCGTCGGCCTGGTGCTCGCACTCGGCGCCGCACTCCTCGGGTGCGGTGAGGGGGCCGGTGGCGCCGGGTCGGATGCGAGCGGCCCCAACGCGACCGTCGTGCGGATCGTCGACGGCGACACGATCGTCGCCCGGGTCGACGGCGTCGATGAACGAGTCCGGCTGATCGGCATCGACACCCCCGAGAGCGTCAAGGAGGACTCCCCCGTCGAGTGCTACGGACCCGAGGCGTCCACGCACCTGCAGGAGCTCATCCCGGCCGGGACGCCGGTGCGACTCGAACTCGACGTCGAACCGAGGGACAAGTACAACCGACTCCTCGCCTACGTGTTCCGCTCCGGCGACGACCTGTTCGTCAACCGGGCGATGGTCCTCGACGGCTACGCCGCGGCGTTCGTCTACAAGCCGAACGTCACCTACACCGCCACCCTCGCCGACGCCGCCCGGACGGCGAAGTCCGCCGGAACCGGCCTCTGGGGAGCCTGCACGGCCAACCCGCCGTTCCCGCGCTGACCGCACCCGTCCACCGCCACGGTCCACCGCCACGGTCCACCGCCACGGTCCACCGCCGCCGCTGATGAGTTCCCCCGTCGGGAACCTCAGCCCGCTCGCTGCACCTCCCGCAGGGCCCGCCACGAGCCGAGCACCACCCCGGAGGACTCGACCCGCTCACGGAACGCCGGATCCGCGCACAGGAGTGCGTGGTCGTCGACCCGCTCCTCCCACGCCGGCATGAGCGAGCGGAGCTCGGCGTGATCGGTGGCCGGGTGCAGGAAGATCTCGGTGACCCCGGGGCGCAGATCGTCGAGCAGCCGTTCGAAGGCGGGCCGGGTCGGCCCGGGCGGTGGGATGACCAGGTGGTCGGGGAACACCACGCCCTCCTCGGCGGCGAGCGACCGGAACGGGAACCCGACGACCGACTCGGTACTTGCACCGGACAGACGGATCGGCAGGGCGAACTCCACGGCGAGGTCCAGGTAGACGTCGAAGAACTCGGGCCGGAGCTGCAGCGTGCCCATGTGCGAGTCCAGGTGCGTGACGTCGAACCCCCACTGGACCGCACGCTCGACCTGCGCCCGCAGCTCCCGGCGCACCTCGTCCAGGTCGGCGTGGTCCCACACGTCCTCGACGGTCGCCGGGAACCCACCGTCACCTCCGAGCAGCGACGGTCCGACGGTGATCGGACCCCACCGGTAGTTCTCCCACTCGGCGTTCAGCGTGAGGTGCACCCCGACGTCGTCACCCCGGTCCCGGCGGACCGCCTCACGGGCCCACGGGGCCGGCACCATGAGCGAGGCCGAGGTCGCCAGCCCGTCGTGCAGCGCCTCGTAGACACCCTCGTTGGCCGCGTGGCACAGGCCCAGGTCGTCGCAGTTGACGAGGATCACCCGGGTGCCGGGAGCGTGTCCGAGGCGTTCGACCAGCGAGCTCACGACCCGACGCTACCGCTCCCGTCCGTCGACCCCGGCGAAGAGGTCGTCCTCGGGCAGCACCGTCGACACGCGTGACTCGGCGAGGATGTAGTCGTCCCAGGGATGGAGCGCCACCACCTCGTCGCCGGGCAGCCCGAACCAGAACGGGGAGTCGGGGTCCACCTGGGTGGCGTGCGCCCGCAGCGCCGCCTCGCGCACTCCGTAGAACTCCCCCACGTCGACCTGCGTGGTGATCCGGTCGTCCTGACTGAACTGCTCGACCTTGGCGAGCCACTCGTCGTCGAACGGGGACTCGAGACCGAGCTCGACGAACCGCGCGTGCAGGGCGAACATCCGGCGCTTCGACCAGGTCGAGTAGTAGAGCTTCGCCGGCTCCCACGGGTCGCCGGCCTCCGGGTACCACTCCGGGTCCCCGGACCGGGCGAAGGCCGCCACCGAGATCTCGTGGACCTTGAGGTGGTCAGGGTGTGCGTAGTTGCGCTGGTCGTCGGCGTAGGTGACCAGCACCTGGGGACGGTCGCGTCGGACGATCCGCACCAGCGCCTCGGTGGCCTCGTCCAGCGGAGCGTTCCAGAAGTTGTCGGACCGCTCGTTGACCGGTGTGTCCGGCATCCCCGAATCGTGGTACCCGAGCAGGTCGAGCCTGTCGTAGCCGATGATGTCGACCGACGCCGCGAGTTCCTCGAGACGGAGCTCCCCGAGTCGCTCACGGTTCCCGGGGGTGTCGACCGCCGCGTTCAGGATCTCCCCCGCCTCGCCCCCGGTGCAGCACACGAGCGTGGCCGGGATGCCCTCTGCGGCGTACTTCGCCACGGTCGCAGCGCCCTTGGACGCCTCGTCGTCGGGATGTGCGTGGACGCACAGCAGTCGGAGCGGGTCGGACACGGGCGCAGGGTACCGCCGGCCTCAGCGGGTGGCTCGACCGGCGGAGATGGGGACGAGCTGGACCTGACCCGTCGGATCGTCGTCGTCGGAGACGACCTGCCAGCCGCAGAGCTCGCCGAGCCGGTCACGTCCCTCGTGGGGACCGGTGGCGATCAGCTCGTCACCGGCGGAGAGGACCACGTAGCCGCGGGGCCGGTAGATGTAACGGTTGTCCCGCCGGATGGCGAGCACCGAGAAGCCGGGCTCGATGTCGAGCTGCAGCTCGGCGAGTCGCCGACCGTCGGCGACCGAGCCGGCGGCGACGGGGACCCGGGTGGCGACCACGTCGGTCTGGCCGAGCGCCACCTTGACGATCGGGTGGACCTCGTAGTCGTCGGCGATGAGCCAGACCATGGCGTTGGCCTGGTCGCCGAGCTCCTCGGCGGCCGCGGCCAGCTGGAGCAGTCCCCGCAGGGGCGCCGGGTCGACGTCGAGCGCGGCCGCCCGCAGCACCCACAGCTGGAGCCGGTCCTTCATGCTGTCGAGCCGCTCGGCCAGGTGGACGACCTCGGCGGCCAGGCCCGGGTCCTGCAGGGCGAGCGCCGAGTAGGCCAGCCCCACGGCCGCCTCGGAGGTGTCCTTCATCTCGACCAGCACGTCGACCGCCCGGTCGAGGTCGGTGAGCGCATCGGGCGCCGAGACCTCGACGGGTTGCCAGGTGGGCGCAGCGGCGAGTTCGTGGAGCCGGACGATCCCTGCGGGCGAGCCCCGCAGGAAGAGGACGTCGCCCGGCACCAGGACCACGTCACCGTCGACCTCCTCGATCATCCACGACCGGTCGCGGCGGATGGCGACCACCCGCATCCCGCACTGGACCGGGAGCTCGAGATCCTTGAGTGGCCGGTGGGCCATGTGGGAGCCCTCCCGGATCCACACCCGGTGGGACACCTCCTCGGCGTTCGACAGGTCGGCGATCAGCTCGTCGGGGATGCCGAGCCGGTGCGTCACCAGACGGGAGATGTCCACTGCCGCATTGGCGATGCCCTCGATCGCCGAGATCACCTGCAGGACCGAGGCCATCCCCTCGGCCTCGGCAGGACGGCGAACGGCGAGGATGCACACGGCCCGCATCTCCTGGACCAGGTCGTTCATGCGCTCCTCGAGCTCGCCGAGCTCGTCGGCCATCCCGGGATCGTTGAAGTAGACGGCGGCGTAGGCCAGGTCGACCATGATCTCCGAGGCATCCTTGGCTTCGGCGAGCATGGCCCGGAGACTTCGTGGGCGTTCGTCCATAGGGTCCCCTCAGGATAGGCGGCGGCCGCAGGCGGACGGCGGCTCGGCGCGACCCG
>CAINRS010000082.1 GCA_903852755.1 uncultured Actinomycetes bacterium
CGCTCCGGAGTGTGTACCACAGGGAGGATCCGAAGTGAACCCGGGGTGCCACCGTCGTCCCGTCGGCGACCGGACGCGCCCGGTCGAGTGGTCGGGCGACCACCCGTGGTGGCCACTCCCCCGGTGCGGACCCGACGACACCGGGGGACACCGGCGGACACCGGCGGACACCGGCGGACACCGGTGGACACCGGTGGACACCGGTGGACACCACGACGCCCACGGTGCAGCCGGAGGACCGGACGCCACCGGCACACTGGTCGGGTGCGAGGGTTCCGGACGGTCGTCTCCACCCTGGCGACGTTGGCTGGGAGCATCATTCTGGGCGCCGTCGTCTGGTGGCCCGCGACCGGAACCGGGTTCCTGGGCGACGACCTGGAAGGGATCGGACTGGCGGTCCACGGCAGCGCCCCGACGGCCGGGGTCGCGCCTGCCCCGCTCTACCGGCCACTCGCCCTGGGGTCGCTCCGCCTGGACCACTCGCGCGCGGGGCTGGACCCGGGCTCGTACCACGTGACCAACCTGGTGCTCGCCGGGGTGTCGGCGTGGTTGGTGGGACTCCTCGTCCTCCGGCTCTGGCACGCAACCGACCCGGCGGGGGGCCACACCCGGGTGCGCTCGGTGGGGGGCGGTCGTCTGGCTGCAGCCGGCGCAACCACCCTGTTCGTCCTGTGGCCGTCCCACGCCGAAGCTGTCGCGTGGATCGGCGGACGGGGGGACCTGTTGTGCGCCATCGGCTGCACCGCCGCACTCGTGGCGTGGCTGCGGGTCGACGACGGACCCCCGACGGGCCGCCGGTGGGCGACCGTGGTCCTGGCAGCCGGTGCCCTGACCGCAGCGCTCGCCGCCAAGGAGACGGCCGTGGTCTGGCCCCTCGTCGTCACGGCGCTGGTGGTCGGCCGCCGCTGGGCACGGGGGGACGACGTCTCGGAACGGTGGCGGTCCGCCCGGGCGACCTGGCCGCTGTACGCAGTGACCGCGGTCTGGCTCGGCTGGCGTGCCGCACGGCTCGGATCCTCCATCGGCGGGTACGGCCTCGACAGCTTCGTCGCCGGGGCACCCTCGGGTCCGCTGACGCGGACGGCGTCGGTGCTCGGCCGCTCCGCGCTGCCGGCACTCCGACCCTCCGGCTGGACCGTCGTCGCCGCAGCCGTCACCGGGATCGCCCTGCTCGTCGCGGCCGTGTGGGCCGTCCGGATCCCGACGGCTGCGCCGCCGGACGACGCGCAACCGGTACGTGACGGTCGGCGTCGGGTGCTGTGGCCCTGGGCGTCGCTCGTGTGCTGCTGGGTGCTGACGGCCGTTCCGGGCGCGGGACTGGGGACGTCCGCATCCGGCTCGATCGGCGAGCGACTGACCTACCTGTCGTCGATCTTCGTGGTCGCAGCCGCTGCGTGGGCACTCGGTCTGGTGTGGCAGGCGCGTCCACCCGTCGCAGCGGCCGTCGCGCTGGCGCTGGTCCCGGTGACGCTGCTCGGCCAGGTCGGTGCGATGCAGCGGTGGACGGACGCCGGTCGCGCCGGGGCCGAACTCACCCGGGCGCTCGGCTCGCTGGAGCGCGACCGGCCGACCGTCCTGTTGGGGGTCACCGACGAACTCGGCGGCGCCTACGTCGGCCGCAACGCCGTGCCGCCGACGCTCGGGCTGCTCCACGGCTGGTCGGATCCGACCGGGGTGTGGGCGGCGACCTCGGTGCGCAGCGACGGACCGGTCACCACCACGGTCGAGCGGCTGCCCACTCCCTCGGATGCGCCGGGCAGCACCCGGTGGCGGGTGACGGTCGACGGCCCTGGAGCTGCCATCACCGACCTGTTCCCCCGGGCGGCGACCGACCGGCTGGGGGCGGTCGCCGTCGAGCGCATCGACGGCCGAACCGTCGAGGTCACCGTCGAGCAGGCCCCCGACGGCCGAGCGGAGTCGGTGGTGGTGCTCGACGGCGACCGGGCCACCGTGGTCAGCGGACCACCCGGTCCGGCGGGCTGATCCGCCGGCCACCGGGCCG
>CAINRS010000083.1 GCA_903852755.1 uncultured Actinomycetes bacterium
CGAGAAACAAGCCCCAGCGGCCATCAACAGGCGCCAACCACCCCGCTAGCCTGACCACCGACCGGCCGACACCAAGTTCTCGCCCACGAAGTCGCCCAGTCCCGCCCGAGTAGCTCAGTTGGCCAGAGCAGCTGTCTTGTAAACAGCAGGTCGTCGGTTCGAGTCCGACCTCGGGCTCCACCAATCCCTTGAAAACACAGGGGTGTGCGCCCTCACCCTAACGGATCGCGGCCGCCTGAGGCTTGGGCAAGAGTTGGGCAAAGTTGGGTCGGTCGGCGCGGCCTCACGCTTGGATCGTGAGTCGGTCAAACGCCGGATCTCAGACGCTTCGACCCTGCAGCCGCGATCGCACTGGTGCCCGGGAACTGCCACACTCTGGCTACCGACTGGGGAAGGTGGCGGATGAGGAAGTTTCGGATTCTTGCGGGAACGTTGCTACTCACGTCCGTTGCAGCGTGTGCGCCAGTCCAGCCCTCAGCGCCAACCGCTTCGGCAGTCAGCATCGGCGGGTACCACTCCTGTGCGCTGATGAGCGACAGTTCGGTCCGGTGCTGGGGGCAGAACAGCGAGGGGCAAGTCGGTTCAGGGTCGGTCGGACCCTTCGCGATTCCAGACGCAACCCGTGTCGTGGGGCTGAACGGAGTGAGAGAAGTCGACGCAGGTCTTCAGACGACGTGTGCAGTCACCAACGACCTCTACGCGTACTGCTGGGGTACCGACACGTTCGGTCAGCTCGGTGACGGAGCTGTCGGCGCGCCTTCAGCGACCGGCACGCCCCAGCAGGTACCAGGACTCTCTGATGTCCGCGCACTCGGCGTAGGCGAACGCCATGCGTGCGCCGTGAACAACGGTGGGCAGGTCCTGTGCTGGGGCGACGACCAGAACGGTCAGCTCGGGGACGGAACCGCCGGATCGCCTTCCATCAGAGCAACTCCCGCACCCGTGCTCGGCGTGACCGGCGCAGTCGATGTCGCTGCCGGGCCAGACCACTCGTGCGCGCTCATCGACGACGGGTCCGTCCAGTGCTGGGGCAACGACACCGGAGGCGTGCTCGGCGACGGCCTCGTTGGTTCGCCGACGATCCGGGCGTTTGCGGCGGATGTAGCTGGTCTTTCAGGAGCGCAGTCGATCTCGGCGGGATCCGACTCGACCTGCGTCGCGCTCACTTCGGGCGGCGCCGCCTGCTGGGGGGCCGACTCCGTAGGCCAGCTCGGCGATGGTTCGCCCAACAACTCCTTCCAGCCGAACCCCTCCTCGGTGGTTGGCACTTCAGGACTCACCACTGTCGGGGCCGGCCACTACTTCAACTGCGCTGTAGCCAGCAACGGAGCAGCAGTCTGCTGGGGTCGCGACTTCTACGGTGAACTTGGTGACGGCACCGTGGCTGCTCCGAGCACCAACCCGGCACCTGTCGGCGTCGCTGGCTTGAGCGACGCCAAGTCAATCGACGGAGGCGCCGGGCACGCCTGTGCAGTTCGGGCAACCGGTCGAGTGGTGTGCTGGGGCAGTGACAACGCCGGCCAGCTTGGCGACGGGCAAACAGGTACCCCATCCGACAATCCGAGCCCCGTGGTCGTGAAAGGGATCTGACTCGAGTTCCACCTCACCTGCGGGCGCAGCGTCCAAGCGCTACACCAGAGGAGTTCCGATCGTGGCGTGGATGTTCCAGGTCAACCCAAGACGCTTCGACATCGAAGGAGCCCTACGCACAGGGCGGCCCCTGCGCTGGTCGCTGCGGCAACATGCTCGCCAGGTCGCGGCAGGCAATCCTGCGCTCATCTGGATGAGCGGGTCGAGTCGCGGGATCATCGCCATGGGACGCGTCGTTGCGATAGCACCGGATCAGCCAGAGGTTGCGGACTGGGAGCGAGAGTTCGAACTCGAACCATTCGACCCGACCAGACGAACCACCATTGCAGAGCTCGACGTAACAGGTATCACGCCGGTCACAGCGACGACCTTGAAACAGCACCCAGTCCTGTCGAACTTGCTCGTGCTTCGACGACCAAACGCCACGGTCTTCCGAGTGCAGCCCGATGAGTGGGATGCGCTGCGCCCCCTGCTCGAACCGGTCGACCCCGGAAGGTGTTGAAAGCGGGGCAGGCGGCGATCCAACGGACCTCTGACGGCCAGTCGCCAGCGGCAGGACGTACCGGTGGGGCACCCGTTCGGGTGCCCCACCATGTGGTTCATGCTTGTCGGGGGTTGCCGGCGAGGTCGGCGATGATGTCGTCGAGTGCGGGGAGGAGCTGGAGGTAGGTCCGGGTCCTCGGGTGGATCTCGCCCATGACGATGTCGAGGTCGTCCCAGGTGGCGTAGCCGCCGTCGATGATGCGGGCGAGCATCCCGGGGCCGGCCCACCTGCGTGCGCGGCGTTCGCTCGTGGCGGTCCAGTGGCAGAGCACACCCGGGTCGACACCTGCGCTGAGTGCCCAGCCGATCATGGGCTGGTCGTCGCTGGTCTCAGTGCGGAGCCGTCGGGTGAGCCGCTTCCAGGTTGCGGTCGCCTCGGTGTCGTCGATGCTGCGGGCGACGAGTCGGGCGAGGCGGGTGAACGGGCTGGATGCCAG
>CAINRS010000084.1 GCA_903852755.1 uncultured Actinomycetes bacterium
AGCGGCGATCCTGTGGGGAGGAATCACCGCGCGGTCCCGGGCCGAGGCCGACCTCGCCGCCCGGCGCAGCGGCGGGGACAGCCGACCGACAGCCTGACCCTCACGAGCGGCAGGCGGCGGTATCCCGGGGAGATTCAGCCGTCGGCCCGGTCGGCGCCGGGCGGCGCCGGAGGCGACCAGTCGATGCGGTCGGCGCCGGGCGGCGCCGGAGGCGACCAGTCGATGCGGTCGGCGTCGGCGTAGAGGCGCTCGAGCCGGTAGGTGCTGCGCTCCTCGGGTTGGAACACGTGGACGACCACGTCCCCGTAGTCGAGCAGCACCCAGCGGCGGGCGTCGGCCCCCTCCACGGACCGCGGCCGACGGCCGAGCACCTCGGCGACCCGGGCCTCGACCTCATCGGTCACGGCCTTGACCTGCCGGTCGTTGGCGGCGGTGACGAGGACGAACACGTCGCAGATCCCCAGGACCGGACGTACGTCGACCAGCACCGGGTCGGTGGCCCCCTTGGCGTCGGCGGCCTCCGCGGACAGACGGGCCAGCTCGACGGCGTCGTCCTCGGCCGTGATGCCGCTCAACCCGGGGTCCCGCCCACGACGACGATGATGTCGGCGAGCGTCGGGTCCACCGTCGCCGGTCCCGCTGTCGCGCCCAGTTCGTCGGCGAGGCGGCGCGCAACCGCTTCGGCCGCCGGTGCAACCCACTCCACACGGGTGGCCGGCTCGTCGAACGACGAGGCGTTGCCGACCGAGGCGATCAGTCCGCCCGACTCCACGACCCGCGGTCCGACGGGAGCGACCGCACCCGGGTCACGTGTGCCGTTCAGGATCCGGGTGCGCGGACGCTGGCCGGGGTAGGCCGACACCGGGGCGGCGATGATCCGGGCCGTGAAGGACGGGAGGGTCGCCTCGTCCGGGACGGTGATCACGAACACCGAGTCGGGCTGCGGCAGCGTGACGGTCGGCAGCTGCTCGAACCGGTACTCCGCGCCGAGGACCTCGGCGAGGACGGCGCCGAGCGCACCACCCGTCCCGGACACGTCACGGCCCTGCAGCGCTCCGAGGAGTGCCTCCCAGACCTGCTGCTGGCGCAACGACCGGTTGTCGACGTTCTCTCCCCGGCCGACGATTGCCGTGAAGTCGACGATGTTCGACCGGTCGAGGGTGAGTGGTCCCGACGGGTAGATGATCGGTGCGTCCGCCGGGTCGATCGGGGGGTCGTCGAAGTCCGGTGCGGGTGAGAGGTTCTCGAAGTTGTCGATCTCGACCGGGCCGGCGAGATCGCTCAGCTCCACGAACTCGGCGGCGGTGACCGACTCCGCCGAAGTGAACCCGAACCCCACGGCGCGGCCGAGCCGCTCGCGCAGCGCGTCCAGACCCCCCTGCGCGTAGACCCGGTCGAGCTCGAGCTGCGGTGCGGTGTCGGTCGCCAGCACGAACATGCGGGAGCTGACCGGGATGACCGTCCCGCCACTGCCGTCCGGCTCGAGCACCACGATGAGGGCCGCGGCCAGTGCGCCGGCGGCGTCCTCGACGGCGACGAGTTCGACCGGGGTCGGCTCGACCTCGGCCACGTAGTCCGGGGCCGACGGATCGGTGACTGCGGGGGTTCCGCCGGTGATCTTCAGGCTCGCCTGCCAGCCGAGCCAGCCGAGCGCTCCGGCGGCGACTACCGACAGGACCGTTGCAGCGACCCACCAGCCCGTGGTCCGGCGCCGGCGCAGTCGACGTGCCCCCCGGCCGGGTCGAGCCCGCCCGTCGGACTCCTGGCCGTGACGTCGGCGCACGACCGGTGCAACCTCGGGGTCGGTCGGTCCCTGCGACGGCGGCTCCCCGATGGACATCGACGCCACCCTAGGAGCAACGGCCACCCGGTGCGGGCCACCGGGGGGTCACGAACCGGTCCGGTACAGCCCCTCCCGGTCGATCAGCCGGTGCACGGCGGCGGGGACCAGGTAGGCGATCGAACGGCCGGCCGCGACGCGGTGACGGATCTCGGTTGAGGAGACCCCGACCTGCGTGACCTCGATCCGGCGGGCATCCCGGAGCACTCCGTCCGGATCCGGAGCCGCGCTCCCCGGTCGATCGACGATGACGACCCGGACCTCCGCGAGGCAGGCCCCGCCGTCCCGCCACGTCGGCACCCGAGCGGCGGCATCGGCACCGAGCACGACGACGAACTCCGAGGCCGGCTCCCGGGCGCGCAGGTGCGCCAGGGTGCGGGCCGTGGTGGTCTCCCCACCGAGCCGGACCTCGACGTCGTCGACCGAGAGACCGGTGTCGCCACCGATCGCGGCAGCGCACAGACGGAGCCTCGTCCCGGCCGGGGTCACCCGTCGCTCTGCGGACTTCTGCCACGGGTCGTTGGCGACGACGAGTCGCACCGTGTCGAGTCCGAGGGTCTCCCGGACCTCGGTCGCTGCGAGGAGGTGCCCGAGGTGTGGCGGGTCGAAGGTGCCACCGAGCAGGCCGACCCGGGGTGCGGGCATCGCCGGAGGTTACCGGGGCCGGGGTGCTCCTCCACGGGGAATCCGGAAAAGATCCTCAACCCGGCGTCGCGTCGGCCGATGATCCTGTGCCGGCCGACACGTCCGGCACTCACCCGATGCCGGGCGACCCTGCGCCGACCGGCCAACTGACTGGAGATCTCGACGATGAGCGACTCCGTGGGCACCTACCTGGACGCGATCGGTGGAGTTCCGCTGCTGACCGCCGCCGACGAGCGAGAGCTCGCCCAGATCATCGAGGACGGCGCAGCAGCGCTCGAGGCAAGGCGGTCCGGCCAGCGGAGCCGTTCGCTCGACCGGCGTATCGCCGCGGCCGCTGCGGCCAAGGACCGGTTCATCCGGTCGAACCTGCGACTGGTGGTGAGCGTCGCCCGTCGCTACCCGCTCCCCCAGGGCATGGACCTCCTCGACCTCATCCAGGAG
Source organism: uncultured Actinomycetes bacterium (assembly GCA_903852755.1). Lineage (GTDB taxonomy): Bacteria > Actinomycetota > Acidimicrobiia > Acidimicrobiales > Microtrichaceae > SXMI01. The sequence continues at coordinate 2,927 of CAINRS010000084.1, forward strand.
GGCAACATCGGGCTCGAGCACGCTGTCGACAAGTTCGACTGGCGCAAGGGCTTCAAGTTCTCCACCTACGCGACCTTCTGGATCCGTCAGGCGATCGGTCGGGCGCTCGACCAGAAGGCCTCGCTGGTGCGGCTCCCCGGTGATCGTTCGGCCAGCCTGCGCGCCGCACTGCGCCAGGTCTCGGGCGACGGCGACGAGCTCACCGACGAGTTCGCGATGCTCCACCGCCTCGCGACCCCGACCTCACTCGACCGGACCGTCGGCGACGACCAGGGGAACGAGCTCGTCGACCTGATCGCCGACCAGGGTCCCGGCCCGGAGCACGAACTGCTCGAGGACGAGCACCGGAACTGGCTCCACGAACTGCTCGAGTCCCTGGATCCCCGGGCCCGCAGCGCCGTCGAGCAACGGTTCGGTTTCGTCGACGGCCGCAAGCGCAGCTACCGGGAGGTGGGCGACGACCTGGGCATCACCGCCGAGGCGGCCCGTCGACTCGTGAAGCGGTCGGTGGCCACCGTCCGGCACCGGGCGCTCGCCAGCAACTACTGACCGAACGGCATCCGCGACGCGGAACCGGCTTCGGCCGGAACGACCGGCACGGTTACCCTGACCGCCGTGGCGGCCGACCGAGGACCCTGGAGCCCCGACTCCTGGCAGGAACGTCCGGCCGCGCAGCAACCCGACTGGCCAGACCGGGCGGCGCTCGACGCCGTGCTGTCCACCCTGTCCGGCTACCCGCCCCTCGTCTTCGCCGGCGAGGCGCGCCAGCTGACCGACGACCTGGCCCGGGTCGCCGCAGGCGAGGCGTTCCTCCTCCAGGCCGGCGACTGCGCCGAGTCCTTCGAGACCTTCTCGGCCAACTCGATCCGCGAGCGACTCAAGGTCATCCTCCAGATGGCCGTGGTCCTGACCTACTCCGCCGGGGTGCCGACGGTGAAGGTCGGTCGCATCGCCGGACAGTTCGCCAAGCCGCGGTCCTCGGGGACCGAGACGGTCGACGGTCGCAGCCTGCCCAGCTTCCGGGGCCACATGGTCAACGACGTCGAGTTCACCGAGGACGCCCGGCGACCGGACCCCTCCCGCCTGATCGAGGCCTACCACCAATCGGCCGCCACGCTGAACCTGCTGCGCGCCTTCACCAAGGGAGGGTTCGCCGACCTGAGCCGGGTGCACCTGTGGACCCAGGAGTTCGTCAGGTCCAGCCCCGAGGCCCGGCGCTACGAGTCCCTCGCCGACGAGATCGACCGGGCGTTGCGCTTCATGCGGGCGACGGGGATCGATCCGGTCGACCAGCCGACGCTGCACGAGGTCGACTTCTACACCAGCCACGAGGCGCTGGTGCTCGGCTACGAGTCGGCACTGACCCGTGAGGACTCCCTGACCGGCGACCACTACGACTGCTCGGCCCACATCCTCTGGATCGGCGAGCGGACCCGCGGCATCGACGACGCGCACGTGGAGTTCTTCCGGGGGATCGCCAACCCGATCGGGTGCAAACTCGGACCGCAGGCGACCGTCGACGAGACACTCGCCCTGTGCGAGGTGCTCGACCCCGACCGGACGCCGGGCCGACTGACCCTGATCACCCGGATGGGAGCGGACCGGATCGCCGAGCACCTGCCACCGCTCGTGGAGGCAGTCGGTGCGGCCGGACACCCGGTGGTCTGGGCGTGCGACCCGATGCACGCCAACACGTTCACCAGTCCGAGCGGGCGCAAGACGAGGCACTTCGACGAGATCCTCCGGGAACTCCGGACCTTCTTCGAGGTCCACCGATCCCTCGGGTCGTGGCCGGGTGGGGTGCACGTCGAACTCACCGGAGACGACGTGACCGAGTGTCTCGGTGGCGCCGAGGCGCTCGCCGACCACGAACTGGACCTGCGCTACGAGACGATGTGCGACCCGCGCCTGAACGGGCGCCAGTCGCTCGACCTTGCGTTCGGCGTGGCCGAACTCCTCCGGGGCTGAGCAACCAGGACATCCGGGCCACTCCCGGGCCACCCCTTCCGGATCGCCTCAGCCCGGATCGCCCCGTCCGGGCCGCTCCGGCCCAACCCCCTCCTTCGCCCGACCACGGACCTCCGGATGCAGCCGGATCCCGGTGACATGTCACCGCAGGTGAACACCGATCGTCAGGAATCCCCGACGGAGTTCCCTCGGTTGACCGTCGCATGTCAGCCCCTCCCGAGCCCACGTCGGTCACCGTCCCAGCGGAACTGCGATCACTGCGGGAACGAGTCGACGAACGTCTCGCCGAGGTGCTCGACGGCGAGCACGCCCGCTGGTCCGACTTCGACCCGCTGCTCGCCGAGCCCATCGCCCGCCTTCGGTCCTTCTCGGTCAACGGTGGGAAGCGGCTGCGACCGGCGTTCTGCCACCTGGGTCACGTCGCCGTTGGCGGCGACCCCACCGACCCGGTGGTCCTCGACGCCGGGACGGCCCTCGAGCTGCTGCACGTGTTCGCCCTGGTCCACGACGACGTGATGGACGGTTCCACGCTGCGCCGCGGAGCCCCCACCATCCACCAGCACTTCGGCGAACTGCACGCAGCGAGCGAGTGGGTCGGCGAGTCGCGACGTTTCGGCGAAGGAGTCGCCGTCCTCGTCGGTGATCTGGCCCTGGTGCTCGCCGACGCCCTCCTGACGGGTGCGCCGCCGGCTGCGTGGGACGTCTACAACGAGCTCCGCGTGGAGCTCGTGATGGGGCAGGTCCTCGACGTCGCCTCCGCGGCGCTCCCGACGTCGGACCCGGCGACCTCGCAGAAGATCTCCCTGTTCAAGTCGGCCAAGTACACCGTGGAACGGCCGCTGCACCTCGGCGCCGCACTCGCCGGGAGACTCGACGAGAGCGCGGCGGCCTTCACCGGCTACGGACTCCCGGTCGGCGAGGCCTTCCAGCTGCGCGACGACGTGCTCGGCGCCTTCGGCGACGAGTCCACCCTCGGCAAGCCGGTCGGCGACGACTTCCGGGAGAACAAGCCGACCCGACTCGTCCTGCACGCCATCGCCGAGGCCAACGAGCACCAGCTCACCCCGGCGCTCGAGGTCCTGAGCCGGCTGGGCGACCCGGAACTCGATGCCGCTGGCGTGGTGGCGATCCAGGAGGTGCTCGAGGCCACTGGCGCCCGGCGGGCCGTGGAGGACCGCATCGAGCGACTGCTCGGGGACGCCGTCGACTCCCTCGATGCCGCCGACCTGGAGTCGACCGCCCGACGGCAGCTCGTCGACCTGGCCGTCTACTGCGCACACCGGGACCGCTGAGCCCCGCTGCGACCACCGTCCACCACGAAGCAACCCGAGGAGCCTGACATGGAGATCGTCGTCGTCGGAGCAGGTCTCGGTGGCCTGTCCGCCGCCTGCCACCTGCGAGGACTCGGCCACGACGTGACCGTCCTGGAGCGCGCCACCACTCCGGGTGGCCGGGCCGGTCTGCTCGAGCTCGACGGGTTCGCATTCGACACCGGCCCGACCGTGATGACCATGGTGGACCTGCTCGACGACGCCTTCGCCGCCGTGGGCGCCGAACGGTCCGACCACGTCGAGTTGACCCGCCTCGACCCCGCCTACCGGGCGCTGTTCGCCGACGGGTCGGAACTCCACGTCGCCGCCGGCCGTGAGGCGATGACCCAGGAGATCCGGGAGAAGATCGGACCCGAGGACGCTGCGGCGTTCGGCCGTTTCGCCGACTGGCTCGCCGAACTCTACGAACTCGAGCTGCCGAACTTCATCGACGCCGACCTCTCGAGCCCGCTCGACATGCTCCGGCGACCGATGGCGCTCGTGAAGCTCCTGCAGCTCGGCGGACTCCGCAAGCTCCACAACGTCGTCGGGGAGTACTTCCGGGACGAGCGCCTCCACCGGATCTTCTCGTTCCAGGCGATGTACGCCGGTCTCTCACCGTTCGAGGCGCTGGCGATCTACGGCGTCATCACCTACATGGACTCCGTCGCCGGGGTCTACGGGGTGCAGAACGGGATGCACTCGGTGCCGCGCGGCCTCGCCGACGCCGCCGAGAAGGCGGGCGCGCAGTTCCGATTCGGCGAGGTCGTCGAGCGCGTCACCACCGACGCCTCGGGTCGAGCCAACGGCGTGCTGCTCGCCGGTGGAGAGCGACTCCGGGCCGACGCCGTCGTGATGAACGCCGACGTACCCGTGGCGTACAGGCAGCTGCTCGGCGCCCAACCGCCGCTCGTGACACGGATCGGCCGCTACTCCCCCTCCTGCGCCGTCTGGCTGGCGGGTGTGCGCGGCGAGCTGCCCGCCGGAACCACCCACCACAACATCCACTTCGGTGGACAGTGGGACGAGGCCTTCACGGCCCTGCTGCGGGACGGGACGCGGATGCCCGACCCGTCGATCCTGGTCACCGCTCCCACAGTGACCGACCCCCAGCTCGCCCCCGATGGCCGGCACATCCTCTACGTGCTCGAGCCGGTGCCCAACCTCGACGGCTCGGTCGACTGGCACCGGGAGCGTGACGTGATCCGGGACCAACTCGCCCAGCGGGTCGTGGAGCTCGGCTACCCCGGCGACGTCGAGGTGGAGCACCTCACCGACCCACTCGACTGGCAGGCACAGGGCATGGAGCGGGGCACACCGTTCGCCTTGGCGCACCGGTTCTTCCAGACCGGTCCGTTCCGGCCCCACCTCGAGGACCGCCGCCACCCCGGCGTGGTCTTCGTCGGCTCGGGAACCATCCCGGGGGTCGGCATCCCGATGGTCCTCATCTCGGGCAAGCTCGCCGCCGCCCGGGTGGACCGCATGGCGCGCAGTTCCAGGAGGATCCGGTGACCGCGACCCCGATGCTGCTCCGGTCCGGTCGCCGGGCGCCGGTCGGCACCCCCCGGACCACCGTGTCGCTCCAGGAGAGCTACGAGCGTTGCCGGGAGCTCAACCGGGCCTACGGCACCACGTACTACTGGGCGGCGCAGGTCCTCCCCCGTGTGGTCCGTCACCACGTCCACGCCCTCTACGGTTTCTGTCGGTACGCCGACGACATCGTCGACGACCTGGGACCGGTGCCCGTCGACGTGCGGGCCGAGGCGCTGGCCGACTTCGGTGACCGGTTCTTCCGGGACCTGGAGCACGGCGACTCGTCCGATCCCGTGCTCAAGGCGGTCGTCCACACCGTCCGGGCCTTCGATCTCGACGCCTCGTACTTCGAGCGGTTCCTGCGGTCGATGACGATGGACCTGACCGTGGACCACTACCGCACGTGGGACGACCTGCTCGGTTACATGGACGGATCCGCCGCCGTGATCGGCGAGATGATGCTCCCGATCCTCGGCCCGGAGGACCTCGACGCCACGAGGCCCCACGCCATGGATCTGGGCAACGCCTTCCAGCTCACCAACTTCATCCGTGACGTCGGCGAGGACCTCGACCGTGGTCGGGTGTACCTGCCCCTCGAGGACCTCGAGCGGTTCGGGGCGGACCCGTGGGCGCGGCGGGTGACTCCCGAGTGGACCGCGGCGATCCGGTTCCAGTTCGAGCGGTGCGCCGAGCTGTACCGGTCGGCCGACGTCGGCATCTCGATGCTGCCGCCCGAGTCCGCAGTGGCGATCCGCACGGCGCGGATCCTCTACTCGGAGATCCTCGACCAGGTCGAGGCCAACGGGTACGACGTGTTCACGCAGCGGGCCCGGGTCGGTTCCGCCCGCAAGCTCTCGGTGGCGGCCCGCCACCTCGGCGGCGGGACCGTCCGCCGTGTCGTCGATCGCCGCAGGAGGTGACCCGGTGCGAATCGACCAGTTCCAGTACCTGATCGTCATGGCCCTGTGCGTGGTGGTGACGCTCCCGCTCGAGTTCGTGCTCGGCGCCCGCGTCTACCGCCGGCCCCGACGTCTGCTGCGCACGATGGTGCCGACCTTCGCGGCGTTCGTCGCGTGGGACGTGGTGGCGATCCGGCTCGGGCACTGGACGTTCTCGCCCGTCTACACCACCGGGTGGAAGGTCGGGAACATCCCCGTCGAGGAGCTGACGTTCTTCGTGGTGATCCCCCTGTGCGCGCTCCTGAGCTACGAGGCCGTCCAGCAGGTTCGCCGACTCGGCTGGGTGGGGGCGCTGCGGACCGGCGTGCTCGCCCGGTTCCTGCCGGACCCGGGACCCGGTCCGGACCCCTCCGCCGCCGACCGCCCGACCGAGGAGCTCGTCTGATGCCGTGGTACTCGATCCTGACCGTGGTCGCCGTCGTGGTGGTCGTCGCTGCAGAGCTCCTGTGGATCCGGTCGGGCGTGTTCCGACGCCCCGCCTACTGGATCGCGATCGGGATCTGCGCCACGTTCCAGATTCCCGTCGACGGGTGGTTGACCAAGCTCAGCTCGGTGATCGTGATCTACAACCCCGAGGTGTTCTCGGGAATCCGGATCTTCTGGGACTCGCCGATCGAGGACTGGGGGTTCGGGTTCGCGCTGATGACGCTCGCCCTGGCCCTCTGGGTGCGGCAGTCCGACGACGACAGCGTCGGGAGCCCGGCTGCGGCGACGGCCGCCGAGGACGGGGTCCGGTCGTGACCGCCCCGGCCGAGGTGGACCACGTCGTCCTGCTCGATCCGACCGGCGTCGAGGTCGGAGTGGCTGAGAAGCTCGCCGCCCACCAGGGTGAGGGTCAGCTCCACCGGGCGTTCAGCGTGTTCCTGTTCCGCAGCGACGGTGCGATGCTCGTGCACCGCCGCTCACCCGACAAGCACCACTTCCGGGACCTGTGGACCAACGCGTGCTGCAGCCACCCCCGGCCGGAGGAGTCCGTCCAGGACGCGGCCGCCCGGCGGGTGCGGGAGGAACTCGGCATCGAGCTCGACCCGGCGTCGCTGCAGGAGGTGGGCTCGTTCGTGTACCGGGCCCGGGACGAGTCCTCGGGACTCGTGGAGCACGAATGGGACCACGTCGTGCTGGGTCGGACCGAACTCGACCCCGACCCCGACCCCGGAGAGGTCGCGGCGTGGCGCTGGGTCCAGCCCGGCGAACTCCGGGCGGAGCTCACCGCCGACCCGGACCGGTTCACCCCCTGGTTCCCGCTCGCGTGGTCCGTGCTCGACGACGGGGTCGAAGCAGCCTGATTCTTGACCGAACCGGTCAGGTTTGCGAGACTCCGGGGTGTCCGCCGACCCCGCGGGGCACGATCCGACGGAGCACCCAGTGACCACGATCGAGTTCGACACCGATGGCCGCCCCTCCCTCGACGGGGTCCAGCTCGACCCCGAGATGGTGGCCGACATCCAGAAGTTCGAGACGCAGCTCGCCCGGTACCTCGCCGGCGAACTCGACGAGGACATCTTCAAGGTCTTCCGGCTGGCCAACGGCGTGTACGGCCAGCGACAGGGCGGCCACAACCAGATGATCCGGATCAAGGCCCCCTACGGCGCGATCCTCCCCCACCAGCTCGAGAAGCTCGCCGACATCTCGGAGCGCTACAGCCGGGGCTGGGGGCACCTCACGACCCGGCAGAACGTCCAGTTCCACTTCGTCCAGCTCGAACAGGTCCCCGAGGTCCTCTGGGAGCTCGCGACGGTCGGCATGACCACCCGCGAGGCCTGTTCCGACACCGTTCGCAACGTGATGGGCTGCCACCTCGCAGGAGCGTGCCCGCACGAGGTCCTCGACATCCAGCCGTGGGCCGAGGCGACCTTCCGGCACTTCCTCCGCAACCCGATCGCCCAGCGGCTCCCCCGGAAGTTCAAGATCAACTTCTCGGGCTGCGTGACGGACTGCGGCCAGGCGATGTTCAACGACGTCGGCGTGATCGCCGTCACTCGACAGCTCGCCGACGGCACCTCCGAGTCCGGCTTCCGGGTGTTCGTCGCCGGCGGCCTGGGGGCCAACCCGCACCCGGCCCTCGCGCTCGAGGAGTTCACGACCCGCGAGGAGCTCCTGCCGACCCTCGAGGCCTGCGTCCGGGTGTTCGAGCAGGCCGGCAACCGGGACAACAAGCTCCGGGCCCGCATGAAGTGGCTCGTCGACACCCTGGGTTTCGAGGAGTTGCAGCGTCGGGTCCTGACCTCACGGAGGTTCCTGCTCGCCTCGTCCTCGTGGCCGGGCGGCCTGCCGACCCAGGTGGCCGAGCTCGGCGACGCGCCTGCAGGCGCCGGGACCGGACCGGTGACGGCCATGGGTCAGGGCGTGCCCGTGGCGCTCACCGGGACCTCGGCCCGCACCCGCTGGGAGCAGGCCAACGTGGTGCGCGGCGTGGCCCGGGGAACGGTCTCGGCCATGGCCTGGTCGCGTCTCGGCGACGTCACCGCCGAGCAGTTCCGTGGACTCGCAGCCATCGCCCGCGACCTCGATGCGGAGATCCGCATCACGAACCGCCAGAACTTCGTGCTGCGCGGGCTCGCCGAGTCCGACCTGCCCGGCCTGTACGACCGCCTCGAGGCGATCGGCATGGCCCAGCCCGGTGCCGAGCTCGCCCGCGACGTGGTGGCCTGCCCCGGCGCCGACACCTGCAACCTGGCGGTGACCCAGTCCCGGGGACTCGCCTCGGCCATCGGTGAGGCGCTCGAGGCGGCCGGTCTGGCCGAGGTCGACGGGATCCGGACCAACATCTCGGGCTGCACCAACTCCTGCGGTCAGCACCACATCGCCGACATCGGGTTCTTCGGGGCCGAGCGCCGCGCCCGGGGCCGCAGCGCCCCCGGCTACCAGCTGCTGCTCGGCGGCTACGTCGGCGACGAGCAGATCCACTTCGGGCAGAAGGCCCTGCGCCTGCCCGCCAAGGCCGTCCCCGAGGCGGTCGTCCGGCTCGTGGCGGCGTTCCGGGACGAGCGCCGCATCGGCGAGGACTTCCGGACCTACCTCGAGCGGACGGGCGGGGTGGCCGCCGCCGCCGGGCTGCTCGCCGACCTCGACGAGTTCCCCGACCCCGAGGAACACCCCGAGTACTACGTGGACTACGACGAGACCGGCCCGTACGAGGCGTCGGTCGGCGACTCGGAGTGCGCGGTCTGATGTCGCTGGGCCTCGACGTCTCCGGCGAGTCCTCCGGGCACGATCCGGCCCCGGGCCCCTTCACACCCGCGTCGTTCAGCGACGACGAGCTCGGCAGGCTCGCAGCGGAGTTCGAGTCGGCCGACGCGCCCGAGATCATCGACTGGGCCGTCGCCGCATTCGGCCCGCTCCTGTCGCTCACCGCATCCATGACCGACGCCGTGCTGATCGACCTCGCCGTCCGGGTCGCTCCGGCGATCGAGGTGGTCTTCATCGACACCGGGTACCACTTCCCCGAGACCCTCGAGACGGTCGAGCGGGTACGCCGCCACTACGGCCTCAACCTGCGCATCATGACCGTGGCCCCCCACGACGAGACGCTGTGGGAGACCGACCCGGAGAACTGCTGCTCCTCGGTCAAGGTGGGCCAGCTCGACCGGGCGCTCGCCGGCAAGGCGGCGTGGATGTCGGGGCTCCGCCGGGACGAGGCCCCGAGCCGGGCCGGTACCCCGATCGTCGGCCGCGACCTGCGCGGCCTGGTCAAGGTCAACCCCATCGCCAACTGGGACGCGGACCGGGTCGCCGCATACGTGGCCGATCACGACGTGATCGTGCACCCCCTCACCCTCCAGGGGTACCCGTCGATCGGCTGCATGCCCTGCACCCACCCCGTCGCCGACGGCGAGGACCCACGGTCGGGTCGGTGGGCCGGGAGCTCCAGGACGGAGTGCGGACTGCACCTCGGGTGATCGCCGACGCATCCCGCTCGGTCGCCGACGATACCGGGGGCTGCATCACGGTGTTCCTGCATGATCCGCCGGACGCGCGTGAACCTCCACCAGCTCGCCGGGCTCTCTGGACGTGATCAAAGTAACTATGCGGGTTCGCAGTCGGGTTCCACCGGGCGGTGTCGGTAGGCGACGACGGCTCGGACTCGCGGACACACGGACCTCCACGTCCGGTCCTGCGGGGGGGGTTCC
>CAINRS010000085.1 GCA_903852755.1 uncultured Actinomycetes bacterium
CTCGTGTGCGATGCGGCGCCACCGGTCCACAGCACTGCGGCGGCGAGCACCTGCAGGTCGGTTGTCGGGCTGCCGGCGACCCGGAACACGCCCGGGTGGACCCGTTCCCACCGACCCTGGGACACCCGACGGTCGATCTGCCGCTGCGTGAACCCCGACCTGAGCGCCTCGGCGCCGGAGACCAGGCCGTGGTGCTCGCCGGCGCGGAGCAGGAGGTGTCGTTCGACGTCGGCCGGGGTGCGGGGCACCTCGGGAGCGTCGCAGCGGCTGCCGTGGGGGTCACCGGGCCGATGGGCCCGCGGCCGGCTCTCCAGCAGACGCTTCTCGGTGCACCCGGCCTCCGCCTGCGGGGTTCAGTGCACCGAGAACCTCGGAGCGCTGCACGGGGGTGGTCGTGGTCACCAGTTGCGGAGGTCCACCGGCCAGGTGTCGACCACGGTCTCACCGTCGACGAGCACGAGCTGCTCGTGGTACGCAACGGTCGGGTCCACGTGGGCCGGACGCATCCGGACCCGGGCCCCCACCGGGGGCAGCGGAGGTCCGCCGTCGACCGGGACGATCGTCGTGTGCTCGTCCGAGCAGAAGAACACCTGCCAGTCCGCGACCGTCGGGTCGCCGTGGTCCATGCCGAAGCTCTTGAGTCCCGCGTCGAGCACCGCCCACCCACGCAGTGGTGAACTCGACACGACCGTGGCCTCCACCTCGAGTGCGATCCGGAAGGGCAGGTCGAGTCGGGCGTAGTGGGTGTCCATGAGCAGGTAGGACCCGGCCTGCACCTCGGTCGACCGTTCGTGCAGGTCCCAGGTGCCGGTGCCCCCCACCGAGACGACCTCACCGCCCACCGCCTCGTGCGCGGTGCGCAGGAGCGCCATCGATCGCTCGACCCCTTCGATGCGTGCGGACCGGTCGGTCCGGCCGACCACGTGACCCTCGTACCCCATGACGCCGCGCACCTCGGCGCCGAGCGAGCGGGCCAGGTCGGCCAGCGCTCCGGCGTCCTCCGGGACGCAGCCACAGCGGGGGAGGCCGACGTCGACGTCGACGAGCACCGATGCGCCGGCCCCGGCAGCGACGCGGACCGTCTCGGGGGAGTCGACGGCCACGGTGATCGCCGCTCCGGCGGACCGGACCAGCGTTCGGAGCCGGTCGGTCGAGAGCGTCTCGTTGGCGAGGAGCAGGTCGTCCCCGACCCCGGCGGCGGCGAGCCCCTCGAGCTCACGCAGCGTCGCTCCACAGAACGATCGGTGCCCCGCAACGGACTCGACGTGGCGGGCGAGTTCGGTCGACTTGAACGCCTTCACGTGGGGTCGGAGGCTGCGCCCGGGCCGGACGGCGGCCATGGTCCGGACGTTGTGGTCCAGGGCGGCGGCGTCGACGACGAGGCACGGGGTCGCCAGTTCGTGGACGTTCACGTCGTGACCGTAGGTCAGCCCCCGGCTCGACGAGGTGACGGGCGGCCGGGTAGACGGCCGGCACCGCTCGGCTCGGCTCCGTGTGTTCTCGGTGCAACCAGCCCCCGCCGAGGGGGCTCAGTGCACCGAGAACGGTCGGGGGACGGCCGGGCCGTCACCGGCTGAGGGCTCGCCGTCGGCGACGCCCTGCGGGCTGGCACGACGGGCAGTGCGTGATCGGCCGCCCACCGATGCGGTCGGTGCGTAGCGGCGTCCCGCACCTCCGGCAGTGATCCCGGTGGTACACGTACAGCCGGTCCTCGCGGCGCATCCGGCTGCGGGGCCGGCCGATCTCGGCGGGGTCGGTGGTCGTGATCCGCCCGCTGCGTTCGCCGATGCGCATGAGGCGCACGGTCTCGCTCCAGATCGCGTCGAACTCGTCGTCGCTCACTGCGGACGACGCACGGGCGGGATGGATCCCGCACAGGAACAGCAGCTCCGCCCGGTAGACGTTGCCGATCCCGGCGATGATCGACTGGTCGAGCAGGGTCGCTGCGATCGGTCGTTCGGTGCGGGCCAGTCGGTCCCGGGCGGCCGCGGGGTCGGCGTCCCGGCGCAGCGGGTCCGGGCCGAGGCGGGACACGATGCGGTCCTGCTCGTCGGGTGGGACCAGCTCGCACCGGGTCGGCCCCGAGAGGTCCCAGGTGGTCCCCTCACCGACGAGCCGCAGACGGATCGCTCCGGTGGGCTCCTCCGGCGGGTGCGCTGCGGTCCGGAACTTCCCGATCAGGCCCAGGTGCACGTGGAGCGCCATGCCGGTGCCGAAGTCGCAGAACAGGTACTTGCCCCAGGCCTCGGCCCGCAGGAGGGTCCGCCCGTCGATCGCCGCGGCGCCACCCTCGAAGCGTCCCTGCGGTGAGGACGCCGAGACCGGTCGTCCGCCGAGGGTCTCGCCGAGCCGGCGGGCGAGTCGGTGGATGGTGTGTCCCTCGGGCACAGCGCAGTCTGCCCCCTCCGGTGTCCAGGTGTGCCGCAGTCCAGGGCGGTGCAGTGCAGTGCGGTGCGGCCTCAGTGGAACACGATCGTCCGGCGACCCCGGACGAGCACCCGGTTGCCCAGGTCGGCCCGGAGCGCCCGGGCGAGCACCGAGACCTCGAGGTCCCGCCCGGCACGGGCCAGATCGTCGACGCTGTCACGGTGGGAGACCCGGGTCACGTCCTGTTCGATGATCGGCCCCTCGTCGAGTTCGGCGGTCACGTAGTGGGCCGTCGCACCGATGACCTTCACGCCGCGCTCGGACGCCTGCCGGTACGGCTCGGCCCCCACGAACGCCGGCAGGAACGAGTGGTGGATGTTGATGATCCGGTTCGGGAACGTGTCGACGAACTCCGGTGACAGGATCCGCATGTAACGGGCCAGGACCACCCGCTCGATGCCTGCGTCGACGAGCAGGGTCCGCACGGAGCGGTCCTGGGCGGCGGGATCGTCACCGACCGGCGCGTGGACGAAGGGCACACCGTGGAAGGCCGCCAGGTCGGCGTGGTCGGGGTGGTTGGACACGACGAGCGAGAGCTCGGCGGCGAGCTCGCCCGCCGACCAGCGGGACAGCAGGTCGACCAGGCAGTGCGGGGCGCGCGAGGCGAGGATCGCCAGCCTGGGCCGGTCGGCCGAGTACCTGATCCGCACGTCCATGCCGAAGCGCTCCGCGAGCGGTGCGAGGGCACTGGGCAGCTCGTCGCGGTCGTGGGCGAAGTCCGCCAGGGTGAACTCGACCCGCTGGAAGAACTCGCCGTCCACATCGTCGGTGTGCTGTTCGGCGTCGATGATGTTCCCGCCGTTTCGCCAGACGAAGTCGGCGACCGTGGCGACGACGCCGGTCTGGTCCGGACAGTTGAGCAGCAGGACGGCGGTGTCGGCCACGGCGGCTCAGGGTACCGGGGCGCCGTCGGCCCCGGACCCCCGGTCCGGCCGGTTGGTGCGGACGGAGGGACTCGAACCCCCACACCCTCTCGGGTACCGGGACCTAAACCCGGCGCGTCTCCCAGTTCCGCCACGCCCGCAGCGTGGGCCACGGTAGTGGGCGGGACCCGTCACGGTCGCTGCTGTCGCCTGCGTTAGGTTGGGAACCTATGGAGCACCTCGACATCCCGGCCCCGGCCATGCAGTCCAGCGGCATGGATCCCAGCGCCGACATCTACAACCGCCTGCTCAAGAACCGCATCGTCTACCTGGGCTCCGAGGTCAACGACCAGGTGGCGAACTTCATCACCGCCCAGCTCCTCTACCTCGAGGGTGAGGATCCCGACAAGGACATCTGGCTCTACATCAACTCGCCCGGCGGCTCGGTGACCGCCGGCATGGCGATCTACGACACGATGCAGTTCGTCTCGCCGGACGTGGGCACCATCTGCATGGGGCTCGGCGCCTCGATGGGCCAGTTCCTGCTGTGTGCCGGGGCTCCCGGCAAGCGGTACGCCCTGCCGCACGCCCGGATCATGATGCACCAGCCGTCGGCGGGGATGGCCGGGCAGGCCTCCGACATCGCCATCCAGGCCGAGCAGCTCAAGTACATCAAGGACCTGCTCGCGGAGCGGATCGCGTCCCACACCGGCCAGACCAAGGAGCAGATCAACATCGACTCCGACCGGGACCGCTGGTTCACCGCCGAGCAGGCCAAGGACTACGGCATCATCGACCAGGTGATCGTCCGTCGGGGCGAGATCAGCTGAGGTCAGGGGCCGTCGAGCAGACGGAACCCGCACTGCTCCTCCGTCCACTGCGACACCACGGCGGCGTCGTCGACGAGGGTGCCGAGCTGTTGCTGGACCTGCTCGCGCCGGAGCTCGTACTCGGCCGGGTTGGACTCCTGCGCCTGGAGCAGCTCGACGACGGAGGTGACCCCCTCGCTCAGCGCCTGCATGCTGGGGGCGAGCTCGGGCGGGGCCGCGGCGGCCACACGTCCGAGTTCGTCGGCCGCGACGGTGGCGGCCTGCAGGTCGTCGGCTCGCAGCGCTGCACTCAGCCCGTCGAGGGTGCGGATCGACCGCAGGTCCTCGCAGTACCCGGGCGTCCCGTCCCCGCACCCGACGAGTGCGAGGACGGCGAGGAGGGCAGCGACTGGTGCCAGGGTGGCCCGGGTGGTCGGAGTCCCGGACCTGCGACCGGTCCGCTTCACGCGCCGGTGCCGACGGCCTCGAGGCCCCGGGCGCTGATCTCGTCCACCGCGTGGGCGACCCCGGCGGGATCGCGGAAGAGCGCGCTGCCCACCACGAACACCTCGGCACCGGCTGCTGCCGCTGCACCGACGGTGTCGGCGGCGATCCCACCGTCGACCTCGATCTGCACGTCGAGGCCCCGCCGGTCGACGAGCTCGCGGAGCTCGGTGACCTTGGGTTCCATGGAACCCAGGTACGCCTGACCGCCGAAGCCCGGGTTGACGGTCATGACCAGGACCTGGCGGACGTCCTCGAGGACCCACTCGACGTCGGTCAGCGGGGTCGCCGGGTTGACGGCCACGCCCGGCTCGGCACCGAGCGAGGAGATCACCCCCAGTGTGCGGTGCAGGTGGGTGCAGGCCTCGGGGTGCACCAACACCCGACTGCAGCCCGCCTCCACGAACGCGGGGATCAGGCCGTCAGGTTCCCGGACCATGAGGTGCGCCTCGAACGGCAGGGTGACGAGGTCCCGGCACGAGGCGATCACGGCCGGACCCATGGAGATGTTCGGGACGAACTGCCCATCCATCACGTCCCAGTGGATCCGTCCGACGCCGGCCTGCTCGAGCTCGACGACGGTGTCGCCGAGTCGTGCGAAGTCGGCGTTGAGCACCGACGGTGCGATCTCGATCCCAGGCTGGCCCACGGGTCCCTCCGCATCTGGTGTGAGCGTCGAGGCTACCGGTTCACCGTGGGCGGGTCGTGACGGGTCGCCACCGGCCGCATCGGGCTTGCACCTACGGTGGTGCGGTGCCTGCTCGTCCCCCCGACGCCGATCCCGTCGACCCCGCCGACACGATCGGCGTCGGTGACGAGATCGAGGTCCCGACCGTCCGGCTCGTTGCCGGTGGTGATGCGCTGGCCCGGACCGACGACGGTCGGGTCGTGCTGGTGGAGGGAGCCCTGCCGGGCGAGCGCATCCTCGCCGAGGTGACCGGGGTCCGGCCCCGCCTGCTGCGTGCTCGTCTGCTCGACGTCGTCGAGCCGGCCGCCGACCGGGTGGAGCCGTCGTGTCCCGAGCTCGCACGCGGCTGCGGCGGCTGCGACCTGGCCCACGCCGCCCCGGCGGCCCAGCCCGAGCTGAAGGCCGAGGTCGTCCGGGACTCGCTCCGCCGTATCGCCCGGCTCGACGACGTCGAGGTCCTGGCCGGTCACCCGCTGCCGTCCGCGGGGTACCGGACGACCGTCCGGGCCGCGGTCCGTGACACCCACGCCGGCTTCCGGTCCCGTCGGAGCCACGACGTCGTGGTCGTGGGCGGCTGCGAGGTGGCCCACCCGCTCGCCGCCGAGCTGCTCGTCGACGGGGTGTTCGACGGGGTGGACGAGGTCGTGGTGCGCGTCGGCGCGCGGACGGGGGAGCGCATGGTGGTCGCACACCCGACGGCGGCGGGGGTCTCGGTGCCCGCTGATGTCCGGGTGGTCGGCACCGATGAGCTCCGCCGTGGCCGCCGGGCCTGGATCCACGAGGAGGTGGCCGGGCACCGGTTCCGCATCTCCGCCGACTCGTTCTTCCAGGCCCGCCCCGACGGCGCCGAGGCACTGGTGTCCGCCGTTCGCGGAGCGCTCGGTGACCCCGGGCCGGATGCCGAGTTCGTGGACCTGTACGGCGGCGTGGGACTGTTCAGTGTGGCGCTGGGGTCGGCGGCTCCGGTCCTGGTCGAGCGATCGGCCGCTGCCGTCGCCGACGCCCGGGTCAACCTCGAGGACCGCCGGGCCCGTCTCCTCAAGATGTCGGTCCGGCGGTGGCGGCCGACCCCGTGCGACGTGCTCGTCGCCGATCCGGCCCGGGCCGGACTCGGGTCCGAGGGCGTGGCCGCCGTGGCCGGCAGCGGTGCTGCCCGGGTGGCGTTGGTGAGCTGTGATCCCGCCGCCCTGGCCCGCGACGCTGCGTCGATCGTCGGCCTGGGCTACCGGCTGCTGGGGGTCGAACTCGTCGACCTGTTCCCGCAGACCCACCACGTCGAGGCGGTCAGTGCGTTCGAACTGCTCGAGCCGACCCGGCGGGCGGTGTCGGTGTGATCCGGGGTGCCCGGCCGGCCGCGCACCCCGGTGCGGGTCGGCCACGGGGGTCGGGTTCTGGCCGGTTCCGGCTGGTCGGGGGGCTCACCGCGTTCGTGTTGGTCCTGTCGGTCGCGTGTGGCAGTGGTGGTGACGGTGGGGGCAGCAGCGGTGGGGCCGGGCTGCGGAGCACCACCCCGGACGCGGTGGGCGGCCCGGCGGCGGTTCCGACCAGCCTGCCGCCGGCCGACTGCCCCGCCGGTCCGCCCGCCCGACTCGTCCCCCAGGTCCTGGCCGAGCATCCGCACGACCCGACGGCGTTCACCCAGGGGTTGTTGTTCGTCGACGGCGAGGTCGTCGAGGGCACCGGGTTGGTGGGTCGCTCGTCGGTCCGCCGGGTCGACCTGGCCACCGGCGAGGTGCGATCGAGCGTCCCGGTCCCGGGTGGGGAGTTCGGGGAGGGGGTGGCGCGTGCTGCGGACGGTCGGTTCGTCCAGCTCACCTGGCGGGACGGCGTCGCCTTCGTCCGCGATCCGACGACGCTGGAGGTGGTCGAGACCTGGCCCTACGAGGGTGAGGGGTGGGGGCTGACGACCCTGTCGGACGGGACCTTCGTCCAGAGCGACGGCTCCGACACCTTGACCCTGCGGGACGCGACGACGTTCGCCCCGCTCGAGCGGGTCCGGGTCGTCCGCTCCGATGGTCCCGCCGATCAGCTCAACGAACTCGAATGGGACGGGACGTCGCTGTGGGCGAACCGCTGGCAGGCCGACGAGATCCTGCGGATCGACCTCCGCTGCGGTCGGGTCGACGCCGTGGTCGACGTCACCGCGCTGTCCGAGGACGTCCGGGCCCGACCGGTGCCGGAGGGACTGCAGCCACCCGAGGTCCTCAACGGTGTGGCCCACGTGCCGGGGACCGACCGATTCCTGATCACCGGGAAGCTCTGGCCGGTCCTCCACGAGGTGCGCCTCGTGCCCGTCGGTTCCGGCTCACCCCGCTGAGTCCGCCACCCAGGCGCCCAGGGTGCTGCGGGCGTCGGCGACGGCTCGGGTGAAGCGTTCGAGCTGGTCGGCGGCCGGTGGGAACGGCCCGACCTCGAGCTCGGTGCAGCAGCGGTCGAGCTCGTGTGCGCCGAGCGTCCGACTGGTCGACCGCAGCGCGTGGGCGGCGTGCCGCACCGGCCCGGGCTCGCCCGCGCCGCACCCGTCGAGCACCTGTCCGAGTCGTCCGTCGAGTTCGTCGAGGAACGCCTGGACGACCCGCCGGACGGGTGCGGTCCCGCCCAGGTCCCGGGCGAGCTCGTCGAGCGCCGCCAGGTCGACCCCTGTCTCGGCCCGGGTGCCGACGACGTGGCGGACCAGCACCGCCGCCAGCTCGTCGATGCCGAGCGGTTTGGCGAGGAGCTCGTCCATGCCGGCCCGCAGGGCGCGTTCGCGGTCGGCGCCACCGGCATCCGCGCTCACCCCGATCACCGGGATGGTCGAGAGGTGTGGTTCCGCCCGGATCCGTCGCGCTGTCTCGGCGCCGTCGATGCCGGGGAGCTGCAGGTCGACGAGCACGCAGTCGGGGAGGTCGTCGGTCCGGCCCAGCTGTTCGAGCGCCGCCTCGCCACGGTCGACGACGGCGGCGCGGGCGCCGAGCCGCCCGAGTTGCTCGGTGAGCAGCTGCTGGACCGCGGGGGTGTCCTCGACGACCAGGATCCGGCACCCCTGCAGCGGTCCGGGTCCGCTCAGATCGGCCTCGGCCGCTCCGTGGGCACCCGGAGCGGCGCCGGCACCCGGAGCGGCGCCGACATCCGGAGCGGCGCCGACATCCGGAGCGGCGCCGACATCCGGAGCGGCGCCGTCGGGAGCCGGCCGGCAGGGGATCCGAACGGTGAACGTGGCACCGTCCCCCGGCTGCGAGTCGACCCCGAGCGTCCCCCCGAGGATCTCGACCGCCCGTCGGCTGATCGCCAGCCCGAGGCCTGCACCTGCACCATCGGCTCCGCCGTCGGCCCGCTCGAACGGCAGGAAGATCCGCTCCAGATCGCTCGGCCCGATCCCGGGGCCGGTGTCGGTCACCACGGCGGCGAGTTCCGAGTCGTCCGCCCCGATCTCCAGGTCCACCCGCCCGGCGGAGGTCAGCCGGACGGCGTTGGTCACGAGGTTCAACAGCACCTGTCGCAGGCGGTTGCCGTCGGTGACCACGACCTGTGGAGTTCCCGGCCTGAGCGCACCCGTCACCTCGACGTCCGGTCCGGCGAGGCGCCGACCCGTCGCTGCGAGGTCCTCGACCAGGGTCTGCAGGTCGCAC
>CAINRS010000086.1 GCA_903852755.1 uncultured Actinomycetes bacterium
GCACCAGCGGGAGCAGGGGCACCGCGGCGACGACGAACACGACGAGCGCGGCGACGAACGACCACTTGGCGACCAGACCCGTGCGCACGGCGATCCACAGCGCCACGGCCCCGCCGGCGGTCACGGCCAGCGCTGCGACGGACCGGCCGACCGCCCGGTACCCGACGGCGATCTGCGGCGCAGCCCCGTCGGGCTCACGGCCGAGCGAGATCCCCATCAGACCGGGGGTGAACGCCAGGACGTCGCGCACCGGGATGCTCACGAAGCGGAACACCCCGATCGCATTGGCGGCGAAGACGGTCGACGCGATCGGGATGGCGCCGAGCAGGAGGCCGCCCATGAACGCTCCGGCGATCGAGCCGATACCGCCCACCACGGCGAGCATCGTCACCGGGAGCGAGGCCGGGAGGGCGAAGTTGTCGGCGGTGAACGTGCGTCCGGCGAGGGCTCCTCCGGCCCCGGCGATGGCCGCCGAGAGCGCGAACACGCCCACCTTGGTCGACGTCAGGTTCAGACCAAGGGTCGCGCACGCGACGGGCGAGTCCTTCACGGCCGCCAGCCGTCGGCCCCACGCGCTCCTCCGGAGCCAGACCAGCAGGTTGCCCACCAGCGCGAACACGACGGCGAGGAGCACCAGCTGCCGGTAGTCGGTGTCGGCCGTGAACGGTCCGATCGACAGCGGCGGCACCTGCACGGAACCACCCGGAATGATCTGCTGCTGGTTGAAGATCATGGCGGTGCAGAACAGCGCGAACGCTGCGGTGGCGAGCGCCAGGTAGATGCCCGAGAGCCGCAGCGCCGGCAGGGCGACCACGGCGCCGATGACCGCGCACACGGCGATCGATGCCACCACGGCGAGCGGCGAACCGTTCGCCCCCCACGCCGCCATCGCCACGGCGCCGATCCCGGTGAAGGTCATCTGGGCCAGCGAGATCTGTCCGGCGTACCCCGTGAGCGGGACGAGTGACAGGGTGATGAGCGCGAACCCGGCGCCCTTGGTGACGAGCACGAGGTCCGGAGTCGCCATGAGCGACCCGAGGGCAGCGAGCACGACCACCAGGGCCACACCTCCGACCACCGCGGTGCGCTGGGAGGGCACGGGCACGGGTGAGCGGGGCCGCACGACGCTGTGGGAGCGCAGCCTCGCCTCGGGCTGCAGGAGCAGGACGGTGAACAACATGATCGCCGGGAGTGCTGCGGCCAGGTTGCCCAGCGCGATCGGTCCGAGCGTGAGCTCTGGGTTGATGTAGCCGGTCACGTACGACTGGGCGAGCCCGAGGATCACCGCACCGAGGAACGCCCCGGGCAGGCTGCGCAGACGGCCGACCACGGCCACGGCGTAGGTGTTGACCACCAGCAGGGTCAGCGTGACCGCCGAGAGGGTCTGCTCGGTGGAGTAGAGCACGCCGGACACGGCGGCCAGGGCGGCCCCGAGCCCCCACGAGAGCATGGCCGTCCGACCGGGCCGACCGCCGTTGAGCTGCAGGAGCGACCGGTCGTCGACCACCGCCCGCATGGCGATGCCGAGCCGGGTCCGCGTGAACAGCAGGCGCAGGCCGACCGCCACCAGTGCGGCGACCACGAGCGCCAACAGCCGCGACCACGGGACCCGCACCCCGACGAACTCCACGAAGCGACCCTCGAAGAACGGGGGGACGGGCCGCGACACGTCGGGCGGCCAGATGACCTGGGCCAGACCGAGGAGCGCCACCATGAGGCTCACCGTCACGACGATCTTCACCACGTCCGAGGCGCCCTCGATGCCCCGCATGATGACGCGCTCGATCGTCGCCCCGAACAACGGTGCGGCGAGGAACACCACGATGATGATCGCCGGGATGGTGGGCACGCCCCAGGCGACGTGGACCTGCCAGTAGGTGAACGCCGCCAGCATCCCGAAGGCGCCGTGGGCGAAGTTGAAGATGCCCGAGGTCGTGTAGGTCACGACCAGGCCCGACGCCGCGATCGCGTAGACCGCTGCGGACGACAGTCCGGCGATGGTGAAGGTGAGGAACTTGTCCACGCGCCGTCGCTGCCGGGTTCAGCTCAGTTCGGGTAGTTCGGGTTGATCTTCGCCTCGACCCCCAGGTCCTCGGTCACGGTGGCCACGCCGTCGGCAGGACAGTGGAACCCGTCACCGTCGTCGTCGGTGCCGCCGATCTCCGGGTAGAGCCGCTCCCACTTCCCGTCCCTCGCCACCATGAGCAGGCCGCACTCCGCGGGCTGGCTGCGACCGGGGTCGCTCGGCGAGTGGAGCCCACCGCCGGTCCAGTCCTCGACCGCCTCGGCCGTCGTGATCACGCACGTCCTGCTGATCACGTTGTCGTTCTCCTCGGCGCACCTGGTCGCCGACGTCACGAACAGCAGCCACGCCGAGATGCTCTGCAGCCCGAGCGATGCGACCTTCCCGTCCGGGACGTACTGCTGCAGGGTGTCGAGGTACTGCTGCACCGCCGGCCAGCGGTCGGCCTCCTCGAACGGGTGGTACGAGGTCCGGGCGATGATCCCCTCGGCGGCGGCGTTGCCGGCCGAGAACGCCGTCTCGTCGTAGATGTTGGTCTCGTTGATGATCGTGCCCTGCCACCCCTGGTCCCGGAGGGACTTGAACAGGTTGGCCGCGTTGGACGGCTCGCCGATCCAGTACAGGGACGTCGCCCCGGAGTCCTTCACCTTCTGGGCGAGCGGGGTCCAGTCCGAGAGCCCGGCCACCGGGTAGGGCAGCGCGGGCAGCTGCTCGATGCCGCCCACCTGCTGGACGGCGGCGTCGTACTGGGTCTTGACCACCTGCATCGACGGGAGCTCACCGACGACGACGATGTTCTTCTTGGAGTCCTCGGGAGCGACCTTCTTGAAGTCGATCAGCCACTGGGTCGACTTCTTGGTCGGCGGGTTGGGCACCGCCTGCACCTGGCCGTTCGACAGGCCCTTCTCCGGTGACACGGCGACCCCGGGGATGTCGATCATGTTGCACTGGTGGAAGTCCGAGCCTGGCTTGCCGCTGAACTCGAGCTGGTCCTGCGTGAACGCTCCGCCCACCATGGCGAACGCCTCGGTGCAGATCGTCGCCATGGCCGACTCGACCTCGAACAGCTTGCCGTCGGCGTCGATCAGCTCGATCTGGAGTCCGGCGATGCCACCGGCGGCGTTGCACCACTCCGAGAACGCCACCGAGGCATCCCAGAGCTCCTTGTTGAGACCGGGCCGGATGTCGGAGCTGCGGTCGCCCGCGACGGCGATGTTGATCGTCCCGGGGGCACTGGTGCCCTCACCCGGCGCGACGGTCGCCTCACCCGGGCCGCACACGTTCGCGAGATCACCCCAGGAGGCGTTCGACGCCGCCGCCTCGGTCGTGGTGGTCTCCTCGGAGCCGCCTCCCCCGCCGCCGGCGGCGGGCTCGTCGCCCGACGCGCCGCAGGCGGCGGCGACGAGTGCCACCGATGCGACGAGTGCGATCAGGATTCGTCCGCTGACGGTCCGCATCTCGGTTCCCCCCGGGTCTGCGGCGTCGGTTCCCTCGGGCGCGCCGCGTGGATGATCGACTGTGTCTAGCACGCGCCGCGCCCACAGGCGCGGGCGAGCCCGTCGGGGCGCACGGTGAACGGTGTTCGAATGCGGCGGCCTCCCTCGTCGGTGCAACGGTGGATCTGCACCCGTGCAGCAGCGCATCTGACAGAGTGTCAGCAACCCGTCACGCACCCCGGCCGGCACGTGGTCGGCCACCCGAGGACACCGACATGGACCTGATCATCCGCAACGCTTCACTGGTCGACGGCACCGGTGCCGATGCCCGCCCCGCCGACGTGGCCGTACGAGCGGGACGGGTGGCACAGGTCGACGAACCGGGCCGGATCCCCGCCGAGGGCGGGGACGAACTCGACGCCGACGGCCTGGTGCTCACCCCCGGCTTCGTGGACCCCCACACCCACTACGACGCGCAGCTGTTCTGGGACCCGACGGCGTCGCCTTCGGCGCTGCACGGGGTCACGACCGTGATCGGCGGGAACTGCGGGTTCACGCTCGCCCCCCTCCTCCCCGGTGACGGTGACTACGTGCGCCGGATGATGGCGAAGGTCGAGGGGATGCCGCTCGCCGCGCTCGAGCAGGGGCTCGACTGGGACTGGTCGAGCTTCGGGGAGTACCTCGACCGGCTCGAGGGTCGACTCGGGGTGAACGCCGGGTTCCTCGTCGGACACTGCGCGCTGCGACGGGTCGTGATGGGCCCCGACGCCACGACGGAGGACGCGTCCCCCGAACAGCTCGACGCGATGCGCGCGCTGCTCGCCGAGTCGTTGCGGTCCGGCGGGCTCGGGTTCTCCACCACCCGCGCCCGGACGCACTCCGACGGCGACGGCGTCCCCGTCGCCTCGCGCCGGGCCACCGTCGAGGAGCTCCTCGCGCTCGCCGCGGTCGTGGCCGACCACGAGGGCACGACGCTCGAGTTCGCCTCGGACGGTTGCCTCGACGGTTTCGACGACGACGAGGTCGACTTCATGATCGCCTTCTCCCGGGCCGGCGGTCGCCCGCTCAACTGGAACGTGCTCACCGTCGACTCGCACGCGCCGGAGCGGTACCGCAACCAACTCGCCGCCATGGACCGCTGCGCCGCCGAGGGCGCCAGGGTCGTCGCCCTGACGATGCCCGTGATCGTGGGCATGAACATGAGCTTCCTCAACCACTGCGCCCTCAACATGATGCCGGACTGGGGCGACATCCTCGGTCTCCCCGTCCCCGAGCGCATCGAACGGCTCCGGGACCCGGCGACACGCCGGTTCATGGAGGAACGGGCCGCGTCGCCGGACGCCGGGGTGTTCGCCCGGCTCACCGGGTGGGACGGGTACGTCGTGGGCGACACCTTCGCACCCGAGAACGAGGGACTCGGAGGTCGTCGGATCGGCGACATCGCCGCCGAGCGGGGCACCGGGGTGTTCGACACGCTGCTCGACGTCGTGGTGGCCGACGATCTGCGCACCGTGCTCTGGCCGGGCGCCACCGACAACGACGCCGAGTCCTGGGAACTGCGGCGCCTCGCCTGGCAGCACCCGGCGGTCATGCTCGGGGGATCCGACGCCGGTGCACACCTGGACCGGATGCAGGGTGCCAACTACACGACCCGATTCCTCGCCGACTGCCTCCGCGGGCGGCGACTGACCACCCTCGAGGACGCCGTCCGCATGTTGACCTCGGTCCCGGCGGAGCTGTTCGGACTCGTCGACCGGGGCGTGGTCGCACCCGGGGCGCACGCCGACCTGGTCCTGTTCGACCCGGCGACGGTCGACTCCGAACTGCTCACGCTCGTCGACGACCTCCCCGGCGGGACGAGTCGGCTGTTCGCCGGCTCCGTCGGCGTGGAGCGCGTCTGGGTCGGCGGCGTCGAGGTGGTCAGCGAGGGCCGGTCGACCGGCGCCACGCCCGGCACGGTCGTGCGCTCGGGGCGCGACACCCGCACCGTGCCGATCGGCTGAGACCGGGTCAGCCGACGGCGGCCTGCCGGGCCCGCCACCGGGGGGCGATCAACGTGAACAGTCCGAGGGCGAACGCCGCGATCCCGATCGGGATGATCCCGTTGCCCCGACCCGTGTAGACGGGGATCAGCACCAGTCCCGACAGCAGCGCGGTCCAGCTCCAGAGGATGGCCACGGTCCACCGGGGTCCGTGGCCCATCTCCACCAGCCGGTGGTGCAGGTGCCGCTTGTCGGCCGTGGCCACCCCGCTCCCGCTCGTGGCACGGCGCACGATGGCGAGCAGCGTGTCGAGCAACGGCACCCCCAGGATCAGCAGCGGGATCACGAGCGGGGCGAAGAAGAACCACGCCTGACCGGAGAACGGGTCGTCGGACTGCCCGCCGACGGCGACGGTCGACGCGGCGAGCAGCAGTCCGAGCATGAGCGCACCGCTGTCGCCCATGAAGATCGAGGCGGGGCTGAAGTTGAACGGCAGGAATCCGAGACAGATCCCGACCGTCACGATGGCCACGAGCGGACCGATGTTGGTGGGGTCGATCACCCCGACCTCGAGGAGTCGCCACCCGTAGAGGAAGAACGACCCCGACGCGATGGCGACGATGCCGGCGGCCAGACCGTCGAGACCGTCGATCAGGTTGACGGCGTTGGCCATGCCCACCACCCACAGCACCGAGACCAGCGCTGCGAGGTCCGGCGGCAGGACCGTGAGCCCGATGAAGGGGATCCGGAAGTAGATGATCGTCAGGCCGACCAGCGTCAGGATCGACCCGGCCAGGACCATGCCGGCGACCTTGGCGGGCGCCGAGACGTCACGCAGGTCGTCGACCAGCCCGACGAACCACATGACGGTGGCCGCTGCGAGCACCCCGATGACGTTGCCCGTCGACTCGAACAGCGGATCGAGTTCGGGGATGCACCAGGCCGCTGCGACCGCCGCGAGCAGCCCCAGGTAGAGCGCGGTCCCACCGAGCACCGGGGTCGGCTCCTCGTGGACCGTCCGCTCACCGGGCTCGGCCATCGCACCCACCCGCACCGAGAGCCTCCGGAGGGCCGGCACGCTCGCTGCGGTGACGACGACCGCCACCGCGAGCACCACGAGGTAGGCCTGCACTCCGTCGAGGCTAGTGCCCGGGGTCGATCACCCCGGGACGCCGGAGGGTGGTCAGTAGACCGGGAACTTCTCGCAGAGGGTGCGGACCTCGGTGCGGACCTCGTCGAGCACCGAGGCGTCGGCCGGCGACCGCAGAACCCGCATCGTGAGCTCGGCCACGCGCGCCATCTCGGGCTCCTGCATGCCCTGGGTGGTGACGCTCGGCGTCCCCATGCGCAGTCCCGACGTCACGAACGGCGACCGGGGGTCGTCGGGCACCGTGTTCTTGTTGAGGGTGATCCCGGCGGCGTCGAGCGCGAGCTGCGCGTCCTTGCCGGTCAGGTCCTCGCTGATGCTCCGCAGGTCGAGCAGCACCAGGTGGTTGTCGGTACCCCCCGAGACCAGTCGGCAGCCGTCGGCGGTGAGGGAGTCGGCCAGCGCCCGGGCGTTGGCGACGATCTGGTGGGCGTAGTCCCGGAACTCCGGGGTGGCGGCCTCGGCGAAGGCCACGGCCTTGCCGGCCACGACGTGCTCGAGCGGACCGCCCTGCAGACCCGGGAACACCGCCTTGTCGATGGCGGCGGCGTGCTCGGAGCGGGACAGGATGCAGCCGCCCCGGGGGCCGCGCAGCGTCTTGTGCGTGGTGAAGGTGACCACGTCGGCGACGGGGACGGGGTTCGGGTGGGCCCCACCGGCGATCAACCCGGCGATGTGGGCGGCGTCGAACATGAACAGCGCGCCGACCTCGTCGCAGATCTCCCGGATCGGCTCCGGGTCGATGGTCCGCGGGTAGGCCGTGGCCCCGGCGACGATCATCGCGGGACGGTGCTCGAGCGCCAGGTCCCGCACCTGGTCCAGGTCGATCCGCTCCTCACCCGGCGTCACGCCGTAGGAGACGAAGTCGTAGAAGCGTCCCGAGATGTTCACGGGGGAGCCGTGGGTCAGGTGGCCGCCGTGGTCCAGGCTCAGACCGAGCACCGTCGCCCCCGGCTCGAGCAGTGCCAGGTACACCCCCAGGTTGGCGTTGGCACCCGAGTGGGGCTGGACGTTGGCGTGGTCGGCGCCGAACAGCTCGCACACGCGCGTCCGGGCGAGCTCCTCGACCTCGTCGACGACCTCGTTGCCGCCGTAGTACCGCTTGGACGGGTAGCCCTCGGAGTACTTGTTGGTGAGCACCGAGCCGACCGCCTCCATCACCTGCGGAGAGGTGAAGTTCTCCGACGCGATCAACTGGAGTCCCTGGTTCTGCCGGTCGACCTCACGGTCGATGAGGTCGAACACCTCGGTGTCTCGTGTGGTGGGCCACGGCATCGTGCGCAGTGCTCCTCGGTTCGGGTCCTCTCGGCCGGGTCATCCCGGCCGGGTCATCGGTGGGCGCACCCGGGTCCGGGCGCACCCTCAGACTAGTCCCCGACCCGACCTCCGCCGCCCGGGCCACCCGCTACGGTCTCCCCCGCACCGAGCAGGAGGTGACGGTGGCCAACGACGTCAGGATCGGCGAGGGGATCGACCCGCGGACCCCGGTGGTGATCGGGGTCGGACAACACCTCCAGCGCACCGACCGCGGCGCGGACCCACTCGAACCACTCGACCTGATGGACGAGGCCCTGCGGGCTGCAGCGGCCGACACCGCCGCCGGTGCCGGCACCGCCGGCGTGCTCGGCCGGGCCGACGTGGTGGCGGTCGTCCCCGTGATCTCCTGGGGCTACCGCGATCCCGGCCGGCTGCTGGCCGAGCGGTACGGCGCCGACGCCGTCACCTGGTACCCGTCGATGGGTGGCAACACTCCGCAGATGCTCCTCAACCGACTGGCTGCGGCCATCACCGCCGGAGACGCCGACCTGGGTGTCGTGGTCGGTGGTGAGGCCTACCGCACCCGGATGGCGGCGAAGCGTGCCGGCGGACGCCCCGAGTGGACGGTCCAGCCCGAGGAGGTCCGCGCCGACTGGGACGAGGGCGGCACGTTCAGCTTCGGGCACCCGGCCGAGTTCGCCGTCGGCATCGCCATGCCGACGCAGGCCTACCCGCTGTTCGAGACCGCCCTGTGGCACGACTCCGGACGCAGCCTCGCCGAGCACCTCGGGTTCGTGGGCGGCCTGTGGTCCCGCATGTCACAGGTCGCCGCCGACAACCCCTTCGCCTGGCGACGCGAGGCGCTCACGCCGGCGGAGCTGACCACACCCACCGCAGAGAACCGGATCGTGGGCTTCCCCTACACCAAGCGGATGGTCGCCAACCCGGACGTCGACATGGCCGCCGGGGTGATCGTGTGCTCGGCCGAGCGGGCCCGGTCGCTGGGGGTCCCCACCGACCGGTGGGTGTTCGTCCACGCCGGGACCGACGGAGTGGACCGGGTCATGTCGGAACGACGGGACCTGGTGAGCTCACCGGCGATCGGCGTGGCAGGGAACCTGGCCCTCGAGCTCGCCGGCACCGGCATCGACGACGTCGCGCACCTGGACCTGTACTCGTGCTTCCCCTCGGCGGTCCAGCTCGCGTGTCGGGAACTCGGCGTCGACCCGGACCGGCAGCTCACGGTCTACGGCGGCCTGCCCTTCGCCGGCGGACCGTGGAACAACCCGGTGAGCCACGCACTGGCATCGATGGTCGGGGTGCTGCGCGAGGACCCGGGGTCGACGGGACTCGTGACCGCCAACGGTGGCAACGTCGACAAGCACGCGTTCGGCGTCTACTCGACCACACCCCCGGCCGGCGGGTTCCGCCACGCCCGACCGCAGGACCGGATCGACGCCGTGCCCGGCCGGACCGTGCTCGACGGCCACCGCGGAACGGCGACCGTCGAGGGGTGGACCGTCATGCACGAACGGGACGGCACCCCCCAGCGCGCCCACGCCGCGTGCACCACAGCCGACGGACAACGGGTGTGGGCCACCTCGCACGACCCGGACGTCATGGCTCGGTTCGAGTCCACCGACGTGGGGGGCACCGCCGTCGAGGTCGACGGCAACGAACTGCGCCTCGCCGACTGAGGGACGCCGACCCCGGTCCCGGTCACTCGGCCCGGTCGCTCACTCGTCCCGGTCGCTGCGGTCGAGCCGCTCCTGGAGTTCGGCGAGGATGTGCTCCGAGGCCCGGGGCATCTCGTCGAGCAGGGTGCGGAACTCCTTGGTGCGGAACGCGAGCAGCCGGGTCGGTTGGTCGGCCACGACCGCCGCAGTCCGGGGCCGGTGGTCGACGAGCGCCATCTCCCCGACCATCGACCCGGGCCCGATCGACGCCACGTACTCACCACGGACGTAGACCGACACCGACCCCGACAGCACCAGGAAGCACTCGACCGCGGTGTCCCCCTGGTCGAGCAGGAGCTCACCTGCCGCCACCTCCCGGGGACTCGACAGGGCGAGGATCCGACGCCGCTCGTCCGGTCCGACGTCGGTGAAGTACGGCACCCCGTCGAGGACGGAGGGGTCCTGTTCGCTGCTGGCCGCCATGCCGGAGACCCTACTCCCGGGCCGCGGACCCGTCAGCCGGGGAGTCGTGCGCCGGGGACCCGTCGGCCGGGGCAGCACCTCCCGGGAACCTGGCGACGAGCACCCGGTCCCGGCCGGTCAGGTCCCGGAGCACCTCGACCGTGCCGAAGTATCCGCCGGCGAGGTCACGCGCCCAGTCGGCCTGTTCCGGTGAGAGCTCGCAGACCACGGCGCCCTCGGGACGCAGCCACGCAGCCGCACCGGTGACGAGCATCTCGATCGCCGCCCGTCCCCGGTCGGCGGCGTAGAGCGCCGAGTGGGGCTCCCAGTCGTGGACCTCGGCGGGCAGCGCCGTCGACGGGTCCACGTACGGCGGATTCGACACGACCACGTCGACCTGTCCGCGCAGGTGCGACGGGAGTGCGTCGAACCAGCTCCCCGACCCCGTCCGCACCCTGGCCGCCGCCCGACCGAGGCCCGCCAGGTTCGCCGTGGCCACAGCCAGCGCCTCGTCGCTCACGTCGGTCGCCCACACCCGTGTGCGGACCCGCTCCGAGGCGACCGACAGGGCGATGGCGCCCGAGCCGGTCCCCAGGTCCACGACCAGCACCTCGGCGGTGTCGGCGGCGGCGCTGCGGTCGGCGAGCCGATCCACCTCGGCGAGCACGGCGTCGACGACCGACTCGGTCTCGGGCCGAGGGATCAGCACGCGTCGGTCCACGGCCAGGTCGAGGTGCCGGAACCCCCAACGACCCAGGACGTACTGGAGCGGCTCCCCCGCCGCCCGGCGGTCGACCATCGACCGGAGCCGCTGTGACGCCCGCTCGACGGGCTCCTCGTCGAGCACGTCGGACAGCTCCGCCCCCTGGTGACCGGAGCACTCCTCCACCATCCAGCGCGCCTCGCGGACGGCTCCGTCGACTCCGGCGTCACCGAGCGCTGCGGCCGCCCACGCCTCGAGGCCCCGCCACGTGGCGGTGCTCACGTCGCCTCCCGCAGGCGCCGCTCCTGCTCGTCGGCGAGGAGCGCGTCGCTCAGGGCGTCGAGGTCCCCGGCGAGCACCCGGTCGAGGGAGTGCAGGGTGAGTCCGATCCGGTGGTCCGTGACCCGGTTCTCCTTGACGTTGTACGTCCGGATCTTCTCGGACCTGCCGCCACCGCCGATCTGCGCGCGCCGCTGGCCGCCGGCCTCGGCGGCCTGCTCGTCGAGCGCCCGGCGCAGGAGCCGGGACCGCAGCACCTCGAGGGCCCGGGTGCGGTTCTGGAGCTGGCTCTTCTGGTCCTGCATCGACACGGTGGTCCCGGTCGGCAGGTGGGTGATGCGCACGGCCGAGTCCGTCGTGTTGACCGACTGGCCACCTGGCCCCGACGACCGGAACACGTCGACCTGCAGGTCGGCAGGATCGAGGTCGACCTCGACCTCGTCGGCGACGGGTAGGACCACGACCGTGGCCGACGACGTGTGCACCCGACCCTGGGACTCGGTGACCGGGACCCGCTGGACCCGGTGCGGCCCCGCTTCGAACTTCAGCCGCGACCACGCGTCCTCGCCCGAACAGCGGAACGTGACCTCGTCGTAGCCGCCGAGCTCCGACACCGACTCGTGCAGCACCTCGAGACCCCAGCCCCGGCGGGCCGCCCAGGACCGGTACATCCCGCACAGGTCGCGGGCGAAGAGGTTCGCCTCCTCGCCGCCCTCGGCACCGCGGATCTCGACGATGACGTCACGGTCGGCGAACGGGTCCCTCGGCAGGAGCAGCGCCCGGAGCTCCGACTCGATCCCCGCCACGCGGGCCGTGCCCTCGGCGACCTCGGCGCGCAGCTGCTCGGCGTCCGGACCCGAGGACTCGGCGAGCAGCTCAGCGGCCGCTGTGGTGTCGGCAACCGCGGTGCGCCACCGCCGCAGTGCGTCGGCCACCGCCTCGAGCTCCCGGTAGCGGCGGGTCGTCGCCACGTAGCGGTCCCGGTCGGCGACCACCTCGGGGTCGGCGAGCAGGTCCCCGCAGGCTCCGAGCTCGCGCTCCATCGCCTCGAGCCGCTCGAGCACCGGGGGCTCGATCACTGCGCCGCTCCATCGGTGTCGTCCCACGGTGCCCGCACCCCGACGAGCTCGGCTCCGCCCCTGACGAGTTCGGTCAGCCGTCGGGTGCCCGGGAGCACGTCCCGTCCGGGCACGACCACCACCAGTCGCGCGGTCGGGTCCTCGACGGCCCGGGTGTCGGCGGCGACCGGGACGAGGGCGAGGTCGACCCCGACCGAGCAGACCACCACGACGGACCGCCCCTCGGCGTCGACTCCGACGGCCGCGGCGGGCGCGGCGTCGCGCACACTCCAGCGGGGCGTCGTGGTCGCCACCGGACGGAGGGAACCTCCGAGTCCGGCGAGCGACGGGTCGTCGATCACCGCCCGACGGAGCCACCGCTCGCGGGCGAGCAGCGACGCGTGTTGACCCGGTGCTCCCGGCCGACGGTGGGGAGCGACGGCGGCGACGGTGCGTCGCAGGGCGTCGGCGGGGGCCTCCCCGGCGCGCACGGCGGCCGTCGCATCCCGGTCGAAGCGACCGACGCCGGTCTCGAGGTGGACGGCGTCGTCACCACCGGCCTCGGCCGGCCACCGCACCAGCCGGGCGACCTCGAGGCCGAGCAGTTCACCCGTCACCACCCCGTGCTCGACGACGACCTCGAGCCCGGCCGCCTCGATGAGCGCCCGCAGGCCGTCGTCGTCGGCGACGACCGGCACCTCCGTCGGGTCGGGTGCGGGGTCGACGACCCGGGCGGAGGCACCCACCCGTTCGAACACCGTGACGGGAGTCGTGAACCTGGTGGCGATCCGTGCGGTGACCGACGGGTCCGAGGCCTCGTCGTCCAGGATCAGCCGGAGCGCCGCCGCCCCGTGGCGGTCCGCCCAGAGCAGGGCACCGGCGAGCATCGCCGCGCCACCGGTCTCGGCGTAGACCTGAGCCGTCCCGTCACGGACGGCGCCGACCGCTGCGGCGCCGACCGGAGCGACACCCCGACGATCGACCTCCGCCCCGTCGAGGTCCCGCAACAGCGCGACGAGCGCCGTCGCCCGGAGCTCGGCCCGACGGTCCTCGCCGACGGCCACGGGCCCGGACCGCGACCGCCTCAGGACTCGTCGGCCGGGGTGGCGTCGGCGCCCTCGGGGGTGGACGCCTCCGCAGGGGCGGCCGCAGACGCCTTGCGCCGCTTCCCGTACCGGCGCTCGAAGCGCTCGACCCGGCCGGCGGTGTCGACGATCTTCATCTGACCGGTGAAGAACGGGTGGGTGAACGCCGAGATCTCGACCTTCGCGAGCGGGTACTCCACGCCGTCGGTCCACGTGGTCGTCTCGGTCGTCAGGATCGTCGACCGGGTGAGGAAGGTGTCACCCGACGAGGTGTCCTGGAACACCACGTACCGGTAGTCGGGGTGGATGCCCTGCTTCATCGTTCGTCCCTTCACGGCCCCGGTTTCCGAGCGGGGCCGACTTCGTCGGTCCGTCCCACCGGCCACAGGCCGCCGGAACGGTGGTCAGTATGGCGGCCGGACCGCCCGGAGCGCCACGTGGCTCAGCCCGGGACCCCCGGCGCCTTGGCGATCTCGGCCAGGAAGACGTCGTTGCTCGGGAACGTCTTCATGCGGTCGATGAGGAGTTCGAGACCCGCGCCCGGGTTGCCCTCGTTGGCCAGCCCCGAGAGCACCCGCCGCAGCTTCCAGACCTGCTGGAGCTGGTCGCGGTCGAACAGGAGCTCCTCGTGGCGGGTCGACGACGCGTCGACGTCGATCGCCGGGTAGATCC
>CAINRS010000087.1 GCA_903852755.1 uncultured Actinomycetes bacterium
CGACCGGACGTCCTCGATCGCCTGGATCAGCTCGGCCCGGGTGTTCATCACGAACGGACCGTACCGGGCCACCGGTTCACCGATGGGCCGGCCCGAGAGCACCAGCACCTCACTGGGACCATCGGCGGTCGCCGGAACCGAGAGCTCGACGGTCCCGCCCGGGCCCAGGACGCCGAGCTCGGACTCGTCGAGGAGTCGCTCCGCCACCTCGACCGGGCCGACGAGCGGGTACACGAGGACCGTGTGGTCCACGTCGAACGGTCCGGCGACGGCCGCACCGGGTTCGAGGGTGAGGTGCGAGTAGGTGATCGGTGTCCGGGTCGAGCCCGGACCCAGAAGTCCGAACGCCGTGCCGGCGACGACCCGGATGGTGACCCCGTCGGTCGGCCCCGTCACCGCCACGGCGTCGGCCGTTAGGTCCTGGTAGGCGGGCGGGACCATCTTCTGGGCGGCCGGCAGGTTGACCCAGAGCTGCACCCCGTGCAGTCCGCCGCCCTCGGCCAGGAACCTCGGGGTCGGACCCTCCTCGTGGAGCACGCCGCGACCTGCGGTCATCCACTGGGTGTCGCCCGGTCCGAGGATCCCGGCGTTGCCCAGGCTGTCCCGGTGCTGGAGCTCACCGTCGAGCAGGTAGGTGACGGTCTCGAACCCGCGGTGCGGGTGCACCGGGGTACCGATCGCCTCCCCGGGACCGTGGTCGACCGGACCCATCTGGTCGAGCAGCAGGAACGGGTCGACCAGTTCGACCCCCGGACCCGGGAAGGGCCGCCGGACGACGAACCCGTCACCCTCGACGACCCGTTGGGCCGGCAGGGTGCGCACGACGCGCCGGGTGCTCACGCCGTCCCCCAGACGATCAGTTCGGTCCCGTCCTGCGTCGCCCGGACGCCGACGGGCCCCTCGTCGCTCAACCGGAGCGCGTCCCCCGGACCCAGGTCCGTCCCGAGGCCGTCGACCTCGAGTCCGCCGGTCGCGGTGAACACGTGCACGAAGGGTGCCGCCGGCAGCTCCAGTCGCTCGTCGGCAGCCATCCGGGCGACCCACATCGTGGCGGAGCGCTGGTGGATCCGGATGGCGCTGTCCACGTCCGGGTCCCCGGACGCGACGACCACCCACCCCCCGGCGTCGAGCCGGTCGGTCACGTCCACCTGCTCGTAGCCCGGTGGCACGCCGAGCGTGTCGGGCCGCACCCACATCTGGACCAGTCGGACAGGAGCGCCGGGGTCGGGGTTCATCTCGGAGTGCCGGATCCCGGTGCCGGCCGACATGCGCTGCGCGAGTCCCGGGACCAGCAGGCCGACGTTGCCCTCGGAGTCGCGGTGTTCGAGCGTTCCCGACAGGACCCAGGTGACGATCTCCATGTCCCGGTGCGGATGGGGTCCGAACCCGGACGCCGGGGCCACCACGTCGTCGTTGCTGACGAGGAGGAGCCCGTGCCCCACGTTGGCCGGGTCGTGGTGCTCCCCGAAACTGAACGAGTGCCAGCTGTCCAACCAGTCGATGCGGGTGTGGAACCGGCTCGCCGCGGGTCGGAGGTCGATCACGGTGGCTCCTACTCAGTCGGTCGGTGGGTCGCTGGGTCGCTGGTCGGACGGTGGAGTCGGTGGTGCGTCGGTACCGGACGGCGTGCGTGATCCAGTCGGGTCAGTCGGCGAAAAGGACCTGACCGCTCCCCGACACCACCTCGCCGATGACCCACGCCCGCTGGCCGTGGGACCGCAGCTCGTCGATGGCCTTGGCGGCCCGGCGTTCCGGGACCACGGCCACCATACCGACGCCCAGGTTGAACACGCGACGCATCTCGTCGGTGCTGACGTCGCCGATCCGCTGCAACTCGGTGAACACGTGCGGCCACGTCCAGGTGGACGGGTCGATGACGGCATCGGCGCGTCCCGGGAGCGCCCGGTTGAGGTTGCCCGGGAGTCCGCCGCCGGTGATGTGCGCCACGGCGTGCACCTCGACGTGCCGCTCCATCGCCCGCACCGC
Organism: uncultured Actinomycetes bacterium; assembly: GCA_903852755.1. Classification (GTDB taxonomy): domain Bacteria; phylum Actinomycetota; class Acidimicrobiia; order Acidimicrobiales; family Microtrichaceae; genus SXMI01. Next base: position 1,987 of record CAINRS010000087.1, read on the forward strand.
CGGGGCGTAGATCACCGACGGGCGCAGCAGTTCGTCGGCCACGGTCGGGGCGTGGGGGTCGTCCCACGCCCGGTCGTCGAGCGAACGGCCGGCCACGTCGAAGTACAGACGCCTCGCCAGCGAGTAGCCGTTCGACCGGAGGCCGGGCGACGGGAGTGCGACGAGCAGGTCACCCACCTCGACCCGGTCGGCGCTCAGGATGCGGTCACGGTCGACCACGCCGACGGCGAAGCCCACGAGGTCGAACTCACCCGGCTCCATGACGCCCGGGTGCTCGGCCATCTCCCCGCCGATCAGCGCGCAGCCGGCCTGACGGCAGCCCTCTGCGACACCGGCGACGATGTCCTTGATGCGGTCGGGATCGAGCGCACCCACCGAGATGTAGTCCAGGAAGAACAGCGGCTCGGCGCCCTGACAGACCAGGTCGTCGACGCACATCGCCACCAGGTCGAGCCCGATCGTGTCGTAGCGACCCGTTGCGGCTGCGACGAGCGCCTTGGTCCCCACCCCGTCGGTCGTCGAGACCAGGACCGGGTCCCGGTAGCCGCGCGGGTCGAACCGGAAGAGCCCGCCGAAGCCACCGATGTCGCCGACGACCTCGGGCCGGAAGGTCGACCGGACGTCGTCCTTGATGCGCTCGACCGCCTCCTCACCGGCGGCGATGGAGACTCCCGCCGACTCGTAGGTCTCACCCACGGGAACCGTCCCCGTCGGTGGTGGACCGCGCCCCCTCGGTCGGGAGCCGGCGCTCATCGGCGCTGAGCAACGACGCCGGCGCCGCCGTGACACCCTCGGCGGCCGCCACGCTGCCCCCCTCGAGCACGCCCTTGCCGAGCTCGGCCGGGATCGCCACCGGGTACTCCCCCGTCAGGCAGGCGGTGCAGAACCCGGCACCGGGCGCACCGACCGCGTCGACGAGCCGGTCGAGGGTCAGGTACGTGAGGGTGTCGACGTCGAGGTAGCTGCGGATCTCGTCGACGTCCATGTTGGCGGCGAGGAGCTCGCCCTGCGTGCCGGTGTCCATCCCGTAGAAGCACGGCCACCGGTACGGCGGCGACGACACGCGCAGGTGCACCTCGGCGGCGCCCGCCTGTCGGAGCATCGACACCATGGCCCGGGTGGTGGTGCCACGGACGATCGAGTCGTCCACCACGACGAGCCGCTTGCCCTCGATGTTGTCGCGCAGCGGGTTGAGCTTCATGCGCACGCCGAGCGCCCGCAGCTCCTGGCTCGGGGCGATGAACGTCCGGCCGATGTAGCGGTTCTTCACGAGCGCGTGGCCGAACGGGATGCCCGAGGCGCGGGCGTACCCCTCGGCCGCCGGGAGCCCGGACTCGGGCACACCGACGACGAGGTCCGCGTCGATCGGGGCCTGGGTGGCGAGCTGTTCACCCATCCGCACCCGCGCCTGGTGCACGTTCCTGCCGTAGAGCACCGAGTCCGGCCGGGCGAAGTACACGAACTCGAAGAGGCACAGCCGCGGCTCCGGGGCGGTGTCGGCGAAGGGTCGGATGGACCGCACCCCGGTGCCGTCGATGACGACCATCTCGCCCGGGTCGAGCTCCCGGACGAAGTGCGCACCCACGGTGTCGAGCGCCGGCGTCTCGGAGGCGAGCACCCAGCCGCTGTCGAGCTTGCCCAGGCAGAGCGGACGGAAGCCGTGGGGGTCGCGCACCCCGACGATCCGGTGCCGGTCGAGCAGCACGAGCGAGAAGGCCCCCTCGAACCGGTGGAGGACGGCCTCGAGGGCCCGGACGAGCGTGTCGTCGCCCGCACCGATGCGCCCGCACTCGTGGGCGATGCACTCGGCCATGGCGTCGGTGTCGCTCGAGACGAGACCCGGCAGCATGCCCTCGGCCTCGGCGAGCGCCGCGGTGTTGACCAGGTTGCCGTTGTGGGCCAACGCGAACTGCGTGTGCTCGACGTCACGGAAGACCGGCTGGGAGTTCTTCCACATGCTCGACCCCGTCGTCGAGTAGCGCGTGTGGCCGATCGCCAGGTCGCCGTCGAGCGCAGCGAGCGTGCGGTCGTCGAACACGTTGGACACGAGCCCCATGTCCTTGACGACGGTGATGTGGTCGCCGTCGGAGCTGGCGATCCCGGCGGACTCCTGCCCCCGGTGCTGCAGGGCGTAGATGCCCAGGTAGGCCAGATGTGCGACCGGCGCACCCGGTGCGTAGACCCCGAACACGCCGCAGGCTTCGCCCGGCTCGTTCAGGTCAGGGTCCACGAGGTCATCCTGCCACACCCGCACCAGCGGTCGACCCACTGCGACGCGGTCAGGAATCCCGTCCGGACGCCCGCTCAGTCCGTCGTCTCCATGCGTCGTGGCGCGCCCCAGATCGTCGGTCCACTCGGCAGCGCGTCCGGGTCGAACACCTCCAGCAGACCGGCCGCGTCGAGCTCCGTCGCCGGTCCCGCCCAGCCCAGGGACTCGGCGAACCAGCCCAGCACCCCCTCCGGCGTCGCCCCGACGCGCAGACGGTCCGCCAGCGTCACCGCACCGTGGCGCTTGGACAACCTCGACCCGTCCGGGCCGAGCACGAGGGGCACGTGGAGGTACTCCACCGCGGGCAGCCCGAGCAGTTGCTGGAGGAGGACCTGCCGGGGGGTGGAACTCCACAGGTCGTCCCCGCGCACCACCTGGGTCACCCCGGCCGCGGCGTCGTCGACCACCACCGCGAGGTGGTAGGCCGCGACGCCGTCGGCCCGGGCCAGCACCAGGTCGTCGACGATGGCGCCGAACGTCCCGAGCCGGCGGTCGACCGCCTCGACCCGGGCGCCTCCGGCCCGCAGCCGGATCGCCGGACGACGGCCCTCGCGCTCACGGCGGCGGCGTTCGGCGGGCGACAGTCGCAGGCAGGTCCCGGGGTACGCGCCCTCGGGCAGCTCGCCGTGCGGGGCCGCTGCGGCCTCACGGACCTCCCGGCGCGAGCACGTGCACCCGTAGGTCAGGCCGCGTCGATCCAGCTCGGCGAGCGCATCCCGGTACGCCGCCGCACGATCCGACTGCCGGACCACCGGACCGTCCCAGCGCAGTCCGAGCGTCGCGAGGTCGGCGAGCTGCTCGGCCTCGAACGGGGCAGCCGCAGCCGTCGTGAGGTCCTCCATGCGCACGGCGAACCGTCCACCGACCGAGCGGGCCGCCGCCCACGCCAGCGCAGCGGTGCGCAGGTTGCCCAGGTGGAGCGGGCCCGTTGGACTCGGCGCGTACCGACCGACGCTCAGGGAACGACCACCACCGAGAACGGCACCTGGACGGTGACGTACCGACCGCCTGCGGCGTCGACCCGGATGCGCTGGTCGTAGTACCCGAGCCCGAGCAGACCGGGTTCGCTGAGCGACGGCTGTGCCGACCCGGCGTAACAGAGGAACCCGGTCCCGCTCACCGTGTCGGCGCACCCTCGGAGCAGGACCTCGACCGGTGCGCTCCACGGACCGGTCAGCGACGTCGCGACCCGGACGTGGATCCGATCGGTGAACCCCGGCCACGGGCTGTAGGCCATCACGAACACCCCCTGGACGGGGTCCTCGCGCACCGAGAACCCGGGCATCGGCGGGCTCACCCCGTCCACACCGTCGGGGAGCACCAGGTCGACGGCCGAGGCGGGGTCGGCGGACCAGTCCGATGCGCCTGCCCAGAACCGCCAGGCAGTGCGATCCGTGACGTCGTCGAGAGCGACCCTGGCGAGACGGCACGGGCCGTACCGGTCGATCGTCCCGCCGTCCGGGGGGAACCCGCACGCGAACGCGTGGAGGTGACCGTCAGCGGCCAGAACGGCCGAGGTCCCCCACAGCGGCTCACCCGGTCCGAAGAGCAACTGCTCCACCACGGTCCCGGTGACCGGCCGGTCCTCCGGCGGGCGGGCCGGGTCGTAGTGCCAGATCACGATCGCCACACCGGACGGAACGATCCGCAGGGCGGAACCCAGGCAGACGTTGGCCATGAGGACCACGACCCGGTCGCGTGGGCCGTCGGGTGTGACCACGGCCGACATCGGCCACATGCCAGGTTTCGGGGCGTCCGCGGGGCAGGCCGGGAATCCCGCCACCGGTGTGGCGAACTGGACCGGCCGAGCACCGTCGGTGCCGTCCCGGGTGACGGTCAGCGCACCCGGTGCCGCCCACGCAGCAGTGTTGTTGACGAAGTAGCGCAGGGTGCCGTTCTGGTCGACCGCGGAGCTGTCACCGAACAGCCACAGGACGGAACCGTCGCGCAGCTCGGCGCTGACCCCGGCGTCACGATCGATCGACGCCAGGGGGTTGGTCGGAGGGGGACCCACCGGTGTCGAGTCGCCGGGAGACCCCGACGTGCCGACCGCCGGCGACGAGTCGGTCGCGACGACGACGGTGCTGCAGGGCAGCAGCCGGTCGCCGCGAACCGTCGCGGCGGGCCCCGGCACGTCGACGAGGTCGACGCACAGTCGGGCCGGACCCGCCGGGAGCGGGATCCGCACCGTGAACGACCCGTCGGCGACCGGGACGGTCGTCGTGGGACCACCCTGCACCCGGACCCGCACCTGACGCAGGGGACCGTCGGGGTCTGCGCCGTCCCCGCTCAGCACCACGCCGTCGGCTTCCGGCACCACCGAGGTCACCCGACCGGACGGGCGGGTGTCGGCCGGCGGGCCGGGGACCTCGACGTCGCGACAGCCGAGCTCAAGGTCGGTGCCGTAGCCCTCGTTCACGACCACGGCGCACACCCGGTGCCGACCGACCGTGGCGGGCAGGTCGAAGGTGAAGCCCACCTCGGGTGCCCGGCCCAGGAACCTCGCGACGTCGGGCCGGGCGACTGCGGTGCTCCGCCGGTCCGAGAACGCGCCGTCGACCGTCACGGCAACCTCCGCCGGTCCAGACCGATCCGGCTCGTTCGCCCACCCGGTGAGGACGATCCGGCCGGCGAACGCGTCGCCGACCGGGGCGGCGGCGGTGACCGACTCGAGCGCGCCGACGGGGACGACCGGACCCACGCTCACCTCGGCGCAGCCGAGCAGTCGGCCGTCACGTCCCGGCCCGACGTTGTCGACCCACACGCAGATCTGGCGCACGCCGGGCGGGAGGTCGGGATAGCGGACGTCGAAGCCGTGTCGGCCGACGTCGAGCCGGAACTGGTCGGCGACGAACGTCCGGGTTCGCTGCTCGGAACTCATCGTGACGGTGACGGGACCAGGGACATCCGGATCCCTCGCCCAACCCCGGACGCGGATCCCGTCTCCGTCGGCGAACACGGCATCGAGTCGACCGACGGGAGCGGTCCCGGACGGATCCGCAGCATCAGGCGCCAGGCAGCCAGCAGCTGTCGCAGTGGCCAGCGTCAGGAGCACCAGCAGCAGGCAGGTGGTCGTGCGGCTGGAGCGTCGTCCCATTTGAGACCTCGTGGAGTGGCGTGTGGACCGTCCACACACAGGCGCCCGCTGCGCCAGAGCTCGATCGTAGTGAGACGACGGCGACCGAGGGCAGCGGCCCCTCAGCCCTGCGTCGTCCCCGAGCCGAGGGCATCGCTCAGCCACGACGCCGACGCATGGGCGAGGGCGTCGACCGGGAGGTCGACCAGACCGTCGACGACCAGGCGACCGCCAGCGGCGGTGCCGATCTCCTCGACGGGCACCCCGTGGGCTCCGAGCAGGTCGCGGACCGCTGCGAGGCGGTCACCGGACACGCAGAGCAGCACCCGGCCGGCGGACTCCGAGAACAACGCGGCGTGACCGTCGACCCCGGCGACCGAGGCACCGCAGCCACCCCGGACCGCCATCTCGGCGAGCGCCAGACCGAGGCCACCCGCGCTCACGTCGTGGACCCCGTCGAGGAGTCCCGACCGTACGACCTCCCGCACCGCTGCGGCCACCGCTCCGACGGCGGCGAGGTCGACCTCGGGCAGCTGCCCCCGACCGCGGTGGCCGTGCATCGCCGCCCAGCGGGAGCCGTCGAGCACCGGGTCGGTCCGGCCGACCAGCAGGACGTGGCCACCGTCGACGAGCACGGGGGCCGGCGGCACCCGGTCCAGTTCGTCGACGACCCCGAGGACGCCGATGATCGGCGTCGGGTCGATGTCACGACCGCGGGACTCGTTGTACAGGCTGACGTTGCCGCCGATGCACGGGACATCGAACGCCCGGAGTCCGTCGGACAGACCGTCCACGCTCTCGGAGAACTGCCACATCACCTCGGGGTGCTCGGGGTTCCCGAAGTTCATGCAGTTGACCATGGCGACGGGGCGTGCCCCGACGACCGCCAGGTTCAGGACCGACTCGGCGACCGTCATGGCGCTGCCCGACCGGGGGTCGACGGCACACCACAGGTGGTTCCCGTCGGTCGTCAGCGCCAGACCGCGGCCCGTGTCCTCGCCGGTGGTGGGGTGCTTGAGCCGCAGGACCGCGGCGTCGCCACCCGGGCCGACCACCGTGTTGAGGAACAGCATGTGGTCGTACTGGGACCAGACCCACCGGGTGTCACCGACCAGTGCGAGCAGGTCGGTGCCGCAGTCGGACGGGGCGGGCAGCGACGCAGCCCGCTCCGCGCGGCGCTCCTCGAGGTCGACCGGTGCCGACCGGGGCCGGTCGTAGAGCGGTGCGTCCTCCTCGAGCGACTTCGCCGGCACGTCGGCGAGCACGGCGCCGTCGGCGTCGACGACACGGAGCCGACCCGAACCGGTCACCGTACCGATCACCGTCGCCCGGACCTCCCACCGCGCCGCGATCTCGAGCACCTCGTCGAGTCGGTCCGGGGTGAGAATCGCGAGCATCCGCTCCTGGGACTCCGAGGTCATCACCTCGAAGGGCTCCATGCCGGGTTGGCGCAGCGGGACCTCGTCGACGAGCACGTCCATCCCGGCCCCGCCCTTGGCGGCGGTCTCAGAGGTGGCACACGTGATCCCGGCACCACCGAGGTCCTGGACCCCGACGGCAAGGTCACGGTCGAGCAGTTCGAGGCACGCCTCGATGAGTCGCTTCTCCTCGAACGGGTCCCCCACCTGCACGCTCGGCCGCTTCTCGGCGTCGGCCTCGTCGTCGCCGAACCCGGCCGAGGCGAGCACCGACACGCCACCGATGCCGTCGCGGCCGGTCGTCGACCCGAGGAGGACCGCCAGGTTGCCGGCCCCCTCGGCCCGTCCGAGCACGAGCCGCTCGACCGGCATGACCCCCAGGCACAGGACGTTCACGAGCGGGTTGTCGGCGTAGGTCTCGTCGAAGACCGTCTCGCCGCCCACGGTCGGCACGCCGACCGAGTTGCCGTAGCCGCTGATCCCCGACACCACACCCTCGGCGACCCAGCGCGCCCTGGCGTCGTCGAGCGGTCCGAACCGGAGCGGATCCATGACCGCGATCGGTCGGGCCCCCACCGAGAAGATGTCGCGCAGGATGCCGCCGACACCGGTGGCGGCACCCTGGTAGGGCTCGATGGCCGACGGGTGGTTGTGACTCTCGATCCGCAGTGCAGCGGCGATGCCGTCGCCGACGTCGACCACCCCGGCACCCTCGCCGGGTCCGACGAGCACCCAGGGCGCCTCGGTCGGGAACCGGCGCAGGTGGATCCGGCTGCTCTTGTACGAACAGTGCTCCGACCACATGACGGAGTACATGGCGAGCTCGAGGTGGTTCGGGTGCCGCCCGAGGATCTCGGCGATGCGGGCGTACTCGTCGTCGGTCAGGCCCAGGGCCCGGTGGGTGTCGTCGGGAGGTGCCGGCGCGTCGTCGCTCGCCATGCGGGCGAACCTACTGCCTGCGCCTCGGGCCCCGGTCCATCCGGCCACTCCCCCGTGCACTCCCCCCGTGACCGACCGGAACGAGCGCCGCAGGCCACGGACGAACCCGACTCGATACCCGGGATCACCCGTTCCGGACGGGCCGGTATTCAGACAATTCGGTCGGGTCCATTCACCCAATTCCGGTCCCGGCCACCACGGGATTGCGGGTGGGACGAGTCAGGCGCAAGAGTGGACGAATGGCAACCAAGAAGACACGCACCATCACCTCGGAGCACAAGGCGGCGATCGCCGCCGGCCGGACCGAGGGTCGAGCGGTGAAGCACTACCTCGAGGCGCTCGAGCGCAACCGTCCCAAGCGGGGCCGCAAGCGGACCCCGGAGAGCGTGAACAAGCGCCTGACGGCGATCGACACCCAACTCACCGACGCCGACGTGGTCACCCGGCTGAACCTGATCCAGGAACGACTCGACCTGCTCGCCGAGCTCGAGCGTCTGGAGTCCCAGGAGGACATCTCGGCCGCCGAGGCCGAGTTCGTGCAGGTCGCCGCTGCGTACAGCTCCCGCAAGGGCATCTCCTACGGCGCCTGGCGCGAGGTGGGCGTCCCCGCTGCGGTGCTCAAGGCCGCCGGCATCTCCCGGGGGTCGTGACCGAGCGAACGACGGACGCCGGCGCACCCCGCCCCTGAACGGACGCGCGGCCGCTCAGAGGAACGACGCGAGCAGCGGCCGACCGTCGGTCGAGCCGAGCAGTTCGTGGCAGGCCCGCTCGGGGTGCGGCATGAGCCCCACCACGTTGCGACCGGCGTTGCACACCCCGGCGATGTCGTCGACCGATCCATTCGGGTTGTCGACGTAGCGCAGCACCACCCGGTCCTCGCCCCGCAGCTCGGCGAGCGTCTCGGCCGAGCAGGTGTAGTTGCCCTCGAAGTGGTTGATCGGAACCCGCAGGACGGCGCCCCGACTGGCGGCGTTGGTGAGCGACGAGTCCGTGGACTCGACCCGGAGCTCGACCATCTCGCAGCGGAACTTCAGCCCGGCGTTCTTCTGGAGTGCGCCGGGGAGCAGACCCGCCTCCGTCAGGACCTGGAAGCCGTTGCAGATGCCGATGACGGGTCCGCCGGCGGCGGCGAACTCGGCGACGGCCGACATCACGGGCGAGAACCGCGCGATGGCACCGGGCCGCAGGTAGTCCCCGTGGGCGAACCCCCCGGCGACCACCACGGCGTCGGCCGCACCCAGGTCCGATCGGTCGTGGAAGACGATCTCGGCCGTTCCCCCGAGCGACTCGACGGCCTCGACGACGTCGAACTCGCAGTTGGTGCCGGGGAAGCGGACGACCGCGACGTGCCGGGCCACTCAGTCCACCGGTGCGACCGCGGCGATCGAGATGCTCGAGTCCTCGATGACCGGGTTGGTGAGGAACCGGTGGCACAGATCCTCCACCGTGGACCGGGCTGCGGCCTCGTCGTCGGCGTCCACCGTGAAGGCGATGGACTTGCCGACGCGCACGTGGCCGACACCGGCGAAGCCGAGCGCCGGCAGCGCCCGCTCGATCGTGGCGCCCTGTGGATCGGCGATCCCGGGACGCAGGCTCACGTTGACGAGGACCTCGAACGTCACGTTCCCGATGCTCGCACACCGGGCACGGTCCGGCGACCATCCGGTGCGCTCACGCTCCGGGCCAGTCCTCGAGCGACCGTCCGCAGACCTGCTCGTAGACCGCCACGTACCGGTCCCGGGTGGCGGCGATCACCTCGTCCGGGAGGGCGGGCGGCGGCGGTGTCTTGTCCCAGCCCAGCGACTCGAGGAAGTCCCGCACCGGCTGCTTGTCGAATCCCTGCGGGGTGTGTCCGGGCCGCCAGTCCCCGACCAACCAGTAGCGGGACGAGTCAGGCGTCAGCACCTCATCGGCGAGGACCAACTCGACCGAGTCGCCGTCGCGGACCACACCGAGTTCGAACTTCGTGTCGGCCAGCAGGAACCCGGCCGCCTCGGCCCGAGCCGCGGCGCGCTCGAACATGGCCAGACTCACCGACCGCGCCCGGTCGGCGAGCGCTCCACCGACCAGGTCCACGGCCCGGTCGAAGTTGATGTTCTCGTCGTGGTCGCCGACGGCGGCCTTGGTGGACGGCGTGAAGATCGGCTCGGGGAGGCGTTCGGCCTCGACCAGACCCGACGGCACGGTCGTGCCGTGGATCGTCCCCGACTCCCGGTACTCCTTCCAGGCCGACCCCGTGAGGAACGCCCGCACGATGCACTCGATCGGCAGCATCTCGGCCCGTCGGCACAGCATCACCCGGCCGGCGAGTTCCGGCAGGCGGGCCGACTCGGGCACGTCCGCGAGATCGGTGGAGATGAGGTGGTTCCCCACGACCGGTCGGAGCTCCTCGAACCAGTGGGCCGACATCGCGGTGAGCACGCGACCCTTGTCGGGCACCGGTTCGGCCATCACCACGTCGAAGGCGGACAACCGGTCCGAGGCGACCATCAGGATCCGGTCGTCACCTGCGTCGTAGAGGTCACGGACCTTGCCCCGGTGGACGTGTGGAAGGCCGACGTCGACCGGATCGCCGCTCACAGGATCTCCTCGCCCGAGTACCGGGCCGCAGCAGGGTGGCGGTCCGCCACCGCGCCGACCTGTTCCACGAACGCTGCGACCTGCCGACCCGCCGTTCCCGAGAACGACGCCGGCTCGCCCATCGCGGCGCGGACCGCCGCAACGTCGAGCCCGAGCCGCGGGTCCGCACCCAGCCGTTCCGCCAGGTCGTTGGTGTCGGACCCCTCGGCCCGCATCGCCAGGGCGACGGCGACGGCGTGCTCCTTGATGGCCTCGTGCGCGGCCTCCCGGCCGACGCCGGCCCGCACCGCCGCCACGAGCACCTTGGTCGTCGCCAGGAAGGGCAGGTAGCGCCGGAGCTCCCGGTCGATCACCGCCGGGTAGGCGCCGAAGCCGGCGAGCACGTCGAGCAGCGTCTGGAACGCGCCGTCCGTGGCGAAGCACGCGTCGGGCAGCAGGACGCGTCGCACCACCGAGCAGCTCACGTCACCCTCGTTCCACTGCTCGCCGGCCAGGCCGGCGGCCATGGCCAGGTGGCCGTTGAGGATCACACGGAACCCACCGATGCGCTCGCAGCTGCGGGCGTTCATCTTGTGCGGCATCGCGGACGAACCGACCTGCCCCTCACGGAAGCCCTCGGTGACGAGCTCGTTGCCGGCCATCAGCCGGATCGTGAGCGCCAGCGACGCCGGGCCGTCGACCAACTGGACGAGCGTCGACACGACGTCGAGATCGAGCGACCGGGGGTAGACCTGCCCCACACTCGTGAGCACGTGGTCGAAGCCCAGGTGTGCCGCGACGAGACGCTCGAGCTCGTCGACCCGGTCGGGATCACCGAGCAGGTCGAGCTGGTCCTGCTGGGTGCCGACCGGCCCCTTGAGCCCGCGCATCGGGTAGCGGTCCAGCAGGTGCTCGAGCCGGTCGAACGCCAGGAGCAGCTCGCCGCCGGCGCTGGCGAACCGCTTGCCGAGCGTCGTCACCTGGGCGGCGACGTTGTGGCTCCGTCCCACGAGCACGGTGTCGGCGTGCTCGGCGGCGAGTCCGGCGAGCGCGACGAGCGCTGCGACGGCCCGGTCGCGGAGGAGCTCGAGGCTCCGGCGCACCTGGAGCTGCTCCACGTTCTCGGTCAGGTCGCGGCTCGTCATGGCCGTGTGGGCGTGCTGGTGGCCGGCGAGTGCGGAGAATTCGTCGAGCCGGGCCTTGACGTCGTGGCGCGTCGTGCGTTCCCGGGCGTCGATCGACGCCAGGTCGACCCGGTCGACCACCCGCTCGTAGTCGACGATCGCCTCGGTGGGGATGTCGACGCCGAGTTGCGACTGGGCCCGCATCACGGCGATCCACAGCTGTCGCTCGAGCACCACCTTGTGCTCGGGCGACCAGATCTCGACGAGCTCGGGACTGGCGTAGCGACCGGCGAGGACGTTCGGGACGACGGGCGCAACCGGGGTGCGGGGCGGTCTCACCGGGTAATTCTCCCCGACGGAGTGGGCCATCCGGACCAACGCGCTCCAGCCCGGGGGTCCGACGGCCGATGACCCCGGTGGAACCGTCGAGAGGTGGACGCCGTGGCAGTGGTGTGCCAGACGCATCCGAGCGAACCGGCGGTCGACGTGTGCGACCGGTGCGCCCGGACACTGTGCCGGCACTGCGCAGTGGGCACGTCGCCGGCGTGCCACCTCTGCGGCGCCTGCGCGCTCGCCGGCGCCGGGGTCAGGCGACGGGACCTGCGACCAGCGGCCGGGCGGCGTCGGGTCCGCGACGCCCGACGGGCCGTCCTCGATGGCCGCGTGGGCCGCGACCCGGACGCTGCCCAGCGGTCCGATCCGGTGCACGTTCCGCAGTCCGGTCCGGGGACCGAGGTGCACCCGGGCCGGGTCGGAGCGGACGGCTCCCCCGACGACGGGTCGGCGACGTCCGTCGACTGGTGGTGCGACGCCGAGCCCGCTCCCGGGTCGTGGAGCCAGCGGTTCTGAGCCCACCCCTCGCGGTCCGACCGACCGCGGCGTGCCGGACCGAGCTCCGACGTCCGATCGGGCCGGGCGACGACCGGCGCCACGCCGCTCGGTGGACCTGCTGCCGTCACCGCTCGAGCTGCTCGTCCTGGTCGAGTGCGTGGCGCTCGAGGCCCACGCGGTACTCCTCGAGCCGCTCCGCCAGGGTGTCGTCCGAGGACGCGAGGATGCGGATCGCGAGGAGCCCTGCGTTGAGGGCCCCACCGATCGCCACGGTGGCGACGGGGATGCCTCCCGGCATCTGGACGATCGAGTGCAGCGAGTCGGCGCCACCGAGGTGCTGGGTCGGGACGGGGACCCCGATCACCGGGAGCGTCGTCAGCGAGGCGACCATGCCCGGCAGGTGCGCTGCGCCGCCCGCACCGGCGATCACCACACGGAGCCCCCGGGACCGGGCGGAACGGGCGTAGTCGAACATCCGCTCCGGGCTGCGGTGAGCCGAGACGACCCGGAGCTCGTACGGCACCCCGAACTCGGCGAGCACCGTGGCGGCCGGCTGCATGGTCGGGAGGTCGGACGCGCTGCCCATGATGACGCCGACCCGTGGTGCACTCGTGTCGCTCACTCGACCATCCTCCCACGCCGCCTCGTTCACGACACTGTCGATGGAGTGGGTCGGGCGCGCTCAGCTGGATCCGGCGAGTAGGTCGGCAGCGGAGCGGGCCCGTCGGCGGGTGGCCTCGCGGTCGCCGCCGAGCACGGTGACGTGGCCGATCTTGCGACCGGGGCGCGCCTGCTTGCCGTACAGGTGGACGTGGGCCTCGGGGACCTCGGCAAGGGCGACGGGCTGACGCTCCCGGGGATCCGTCCCGGCGGACCCCACGACGTTGACCATCGTCGCGGCGGGTGCCAGCGGTGCGGTGGGGCCGAGCGGCCAGTCGAGCACCGCACGCAGGTGCTGCTCGAACTGCGAGGTCGCACAGGCCTCGATGGTCAGGTGGCCGCTGTTGTGGACACGCGGCGCCACCTCGTTGACGACCACCTCGGGTGCTCCGGGGTCGCCCACCAGGAACAGCTCCACCGCCAGCACGCCGACCGCACCGGCCGCCGCCGCGACGGCGGCGGCGACCTCGAGCGCCCGCTCCTCGACCTCCGCCGGCCACCCCGAGGGCAGCACGACCTCGTCGCACATCCCGTCGACCTGCACCGTCTCGAGGACGGGCCACGTGGCGACCTCGCCGCCGGGACGCCGCGCGACCAGCACGGCGACCTCGCCGACGAGCGGGAGCTCCGGCTCGAGCACGAGCGGTGCTCCGGTCCACCCCTCGACGAACGCTGCCAGCTCGTCCGGTTCGAGCATCCACACCCCCCGGCCGTCGTAGCCGCCACGGCTCGCCTTGGCCACCACCCGACGGCCCGACGGCACCGCGCGTCGGGCGAAGTCCAGGGCCGCCGCCGTCGCGGTCGCCGGATCGTCGAGCACCTCGAACTCGGGCACGGGCAGGCCGGCAGCGGCGAACGACCGACGCTGGTGCGCCTTGTCGGAGCAGCGGAGCGTGGCCACCGACGGGTGCACGACCACCCCGTCGGCCTCGAGCCGCTCGAGTGCGGCGTGGTCCACGTTCTCGTGGTCGAAGGTGACGACGTCCGCCCCGTCCACGAGCCGGGCCAGGGCGTCGGAGTCGTCCGGGGCACCCACCACGACGTCGGTCACGACCTGGTCGGCGCCCTCGTCGGTCGCCGCCGCCAGCACGCGCAGGTGGATGCCGAGCGGCGACGCCGCCTCGGCGAGCATGCGGGCGAGCTGTCCGCCACCGACGACGGCGACGACCGGCGGGCTCACGCCGACGCGGCGATGTCGCGCCGCACCACCAGTCCGGGCCACGAGATGGCAGCGACCCCGCGGTAGGCCGCGGCGCGGGCCGCCGCCACGTCGACACCCCGGCCGCACACGTTCAGCACCCGGCCACCGGCGGTGACGAGCACCCCGTCGTCACCGGCCGCGACCCCGGCGCAGTAGACCGAGACGTCCTCGAGGGCCCGGGCATCGTCGACACCCCGGATCACGTCCCCCGTCCGCGGCGCGACGGGGTAGCCCTCAGCGGCCAGCACCACGGTCACCACGGCGTCGTCGGCGAACTCGGGTGCGCCCCCGAGTCGTCCGGCCGCCGCCCGGGCCAGCAGGTCGCCCAGGTCCGATCGGAGCCTCGGGAGCACCACCTGGGTCTCCGGGTCACCGAAGCGCACGTTGAACTCGATCAACCGCGGACCCGTCTCGGTGAACATCAACCCGGCGTACAGCACACCCCGGTAGTCGATGCCGCGACGACGCAGCTCGTCGAGCGTCGGTTGGACGAACCGGTCGATCACGTCGGCGACCACGTCGTCGTCGGCGATCGTCACCGGCGAGTACGCGCCCATCCCACCGGTGTTCGGCCCGGCGTCACCCTCGCCGATGCGCTTGAAGTCCTGCGCCGGGGCCAGTGCCACCGCGCGAGTGCCGTCGCACACGGCGAGGACCGAGAGCTCGGGCCCCACCAGACCCTCCTCGATCACGACCGTCCGGCCGGCGTCGCCGAACGCCGAACCGGACAGGTAGTCGGCCACACCGCGGCGCGCCTCGTCGAGCGAGTCGGTCACGAGCACGCCCTTGCCGGCCGCCAGTCCGTCGGTCTTGACCACGTACGGCGGCTGCAGGGACTCGAGGAACCCGAGCGCCGGCTCCAGGTCGGTGAACGACTCGTACGCGGCGGTCGGGACCCCTGCGGCCGAGACGACCTCCTTCATCCACGCCTTGGATCCCTCGAGCCGGGCACCGTCGGCACCCGGTCCGAACACGAGCCGCCCCGCGGCTCGGAGCCGGTCCGCCAGTCCGTCGACGAGCGGTGCCTCGGGCCCGATCACGTAGAGGTCGGCCTCGACCGTCTCGGGGTCGGCCGGGGTCGAGCCGGGGATCCCGACGTTGCCCGGGGTGACCACGACCTCGTGGTGGCGGCCCAGCACGTCCGCCAGGGCGTGCTCGCGACCACCCGACCCGACGACGCAGACCCTCACCGCACACCCGCAGTCCGGATCGCGACCGGGGAACCCACCCGACCCATCACGACCCGGCGTCGCTGAAGTGGACGTACTGGTCCCGGCCGGGCCCGGTCCCGACGAAGGTCACGGGGACCCCGACCTGCTCCTCGAGGAACTCCAGGTACGCGACCGCCTCGTCCGGGAGCTGGTGGCGTTCGGTGACCGAGCTCAGGTCGACGCCCCAGCCGGGCAGGTCCTCGTACACCGGCACCGCGGCGTGCAGGTCGGACTGGTGGTACGGGAGGTGCTCGTGGCGCACGCCGTCGACCTCGTAGGCGACGCAGACCCGCAGCGTGTCGAGCCCGTCGAGGATGTCGAGCTTGGTGATCGCCAGCTCCGACAGCGAGTTCACCCGGACCGCGTGACGCAGCATGACGGCGTCGAACCAGCCCGGACGACGTCGCCGACCGGTGTTGGTCCCGAACTCGCGACCGACCGTCACCAGGTGGTCCCCGACGTCGTCGAACAGCTCGGTCGGGAACGGTCCGGCCCCGACCCGGGTGACGTAGGCCTTGGCGATGCCGACGACCCGCTCGATGGCGCGGGGGCCGACCCCGGCGCCCGTGCACGCACCTCCGGCGACCGGGTTGGACGAGGTGACGTAGGGGTAGGTGCCCTGGTCCAGGTCGAGGAACGTGGCCTGCGCCCCCTCGAACAGCACGTGGGCCCCCGACTCCAGTGCGTCGTGGACCAGCGAGACCGTGTCCGCGATGTAGGGCTCGACCCTGGGGGCCACCTCGGTCAGCACCCGGTCGGCGAGCGCGTCCGGGTCCTCGGGCAGCCGGTTGTAGACACGGGTGAACACCTTGTTCTTGTCACCGAGCACGGCGGTGAGCTTCTGGCGGAAGATCGCCGGGTCGAGCAGGTCCTGGACGCGGATCCCAACGCGCATCGCCTTGTCGGCGTAGGCCGGTCCGATCCCGCGCTTGGTGGTGCCCAGCTTGTTCTTGCCCAGGTAGCGCTCGGTGAGCCGGTCGAGCTCCTGGTGGTACGGCAGGATCAGGTGGGCGTTGCCGCTGACCCGCAGGCGGGAGCAGTCCACACCCTTGGCCTCGAGCGTGGCCACCTCGTCGAGCAGGACGAACGGGTCCACCACCACGCCGTTGCCGATCACCGGCGTGATGTGGTCGTAGAGGACCCCGGAGGGTACGAGCTGGAGGGCGAACGACGTCCCGTCGACCACCAGGGTGTGCCCTGCGTTGTGGCCGCCCTGGTAGCGGACCACGACCTGCATCTCCTTGGCGATGAGGTCGGTGAGCTTGCCCTTGCCCTCGTCGCCCCACTGCGTGCCCACCACGACGGTCGCCGGCAAGTGGATCCTCCTCGTCCCGGGCCAACGGATCGCCGCGGGCCACGGCGGTCGACACTACCGCCCCGCTGCGGCCGACCCGGCCGGCGCACCCGTCCCCGGCGGATCCGGCCCGGGAGACGGAGCGCGCCGGGAGCGCGGCGCTCAGGTCAGGGTGAACTCGTCGGCGACCACGTCGAGGGTGACCGTGTCGCCGTCACCGACCTTGTTCTCGAGCAGGGCGAGTGCCAGCCGGTCGCCGACCTGCTTCTGGATGAGCCGCTTGAGGGGTCGGGCCCCGAACGCCGGGTCGTACCCCTCGGCCGCCAGGCGAGCGAGGGCCCCGTCGGTCACCTCGAGGGCGATCCGACGCTCGGCGAGCCGCGCGCGCAGGTGGGCGAGCTGGATCTCGACGATCGCCTCCATGTCGGTCTCGGCGAGCGGCCGGAACCGGACGATGTCGTCGACCCGGTTGATGAACTCCGGCCGGAAGAAGTCCTGGGGTTCACCGGGCAGGTTCGAGGTCATGATGAGCACGACGTTGGAGAAGTCCACCGTGCGCCCCTGCCCGTCGGTCAGGCGGCCGTCGTCGAGCAGCTGCAGCAGCACGTTGAACACGTCCGGATGCGCCTTCTCGACCTCGTCGAGCAGGACGACGGCGTAGGGCCGGCGACGCACCGCCTCGGTCAGCTGACCGCCCTCGTCGTAGCCGACGTAGCCCGGGGGTGCGCCGATGAGCCGGCTCACGGCGTGTTTCTCCATGTACTCCGACATGTCGATGCGCACCATCGCCCGCTCGTCGTCGAACAGGTAGTCCGCCAGGCTGCGGGCCAGCTCGGTCTTGCCGACGCCGGTCGGCCCGAGGAACAGGAAGCTGCCGATCGGCCGGTCGGGGTCCGACAGGCCGGCCCGGCTCCGGCGGATGGCGTTGGCCACCGCGCTCACGGCGTCGTCCTGGCCGACGACCCGCTCGTGCAGCACGTCCTCGAGCCGCACCAGCTTGGCCATCTCGCCCTCCATCAGGCGCGAGACCGGGACACCGGTCCAGCGCGAGACGACCTTGGCGATGTCCTCCTCGTCGACCTCCTCCTTGAGCATCTGCCGCTCCGACTGCAGCCCTGCGAGCGACTCGGTGGCCACGGCCACCTCTCGCTCGAGGACCGGCAGGTGGCCGTAGGTGATCTCCGACGCCCGCTGGTAGTCGCCGTCGCGCTCGCAGCGCTCGGCCTCGGCTCGCAGCGCCTCGGTGCGCTCCTTGAGGACCTGGATCTCGGTGATGGCGTCCTTCTCGGCCTGCCAGTGCGCGCGCATGGCGTCGGCCTGCTCGGCCAGGTTGGCGAGCTCCTCGTCGAGTGCGGCCAGGCGCTCGCGGGCGACGTCGTCGGTCTCCTTGTCGAGCGCGACCCGCTCGATCTCGAGGCCCCGGATGCGGCGCTCGACCACGTCGATCTCGGTCGGGACCGAGTCGATCTCGATGCGCAGGCTGGACGCCGCCTCGTCGACCAGGTCGATCGCCTTGTCGGGCATGAAGCGGCCGGTGAGGTACCGGTCGGACAGCACCGCTGCGGCGACGAGCGCCGAGTCCTGGATGCGGACACCGTGGTGGACCTCGTAGCGCTCCTTCAGGCCGCGCAGGATGGCGATCGTGTTCTCGACCGACGGCTCGCCCACGTAGACCTGCTGGAACCGCCGCTCGAGCGCCGGGTCCTTCTCGATGTGCTTGCGGAACTCGTCCAGCGTGGTGGCCCCGACCATCCGCAGCTCACCGCGTGCGAGCATCGGCTTGAGCATGTTGCCCGCGTCCATGGCGCCCTCGCCGGTCGCACCGGCGCCGACAACCGTGTGCATCTCGTCGATGAACGTGATGATCTCGCCGGCCGAGGCCTTGATCTCGTCGAGCACCGCCTTGAGCCGCTCCTCGAACTCGCCGCGGTACTTGGCACCGGCGAGCATCGAGCCCAGGTCCAGCGCGATGAGCCGCTTGTTGCGCAGCGAGTCGGGGACGTCGCCCTCGACGATCCGCTGGGCGAGTCCCTCGACGACGGCGGTCTTGCCGACGCCGGGCTCGCCGATCAGGACCGGGTTGTTCTTGGTGCGACGCGACAGCACCTGCACCACACGCCGGATCTCCTCGTCACGGCCGATGACCGGATCGAGACGTCCGGACCGTGCGTCCTCGGTGAGGTCGCGGCCGTACTTCTCGAGCGCCTGGAAGGTGTCCTCGGGGTTCTGCGACGTGACCCGGCGGTCGCCACGGACCTCGGCCAGTGCAGCGAGCACCTGCTCCCGGGTCAGGCCCTCGAACCTGCGGTCGCCCACGGGCCGATCGGCGTCGAGCCCGATGAGCGCGAGCAGCAGGTGCTCGGTCGAGATGTAGTCGTCACCGAGCTCTGTCCGGGCCTCGTCGGCGGCGTCGAGGACGGCGAGGAAGGACCGGCTGGAACGCGTGTCGGTGCCGTAGGCGGTGGGCAGTTCCTCGACCGCCCGGTCGACGGCGTCGCGCAGCTCGAGCGGGGAGAGGCCGAGCTTGCGGACCACGGGCAGGACGACGCCGTCCTCCTGTCGCAGCAGGAAGGCGGCCAGGTGGTCGGGGGTGACCTCGGGGTTGTTGCGTCGACGGGCCGCCTGCTGGGCGGCACCGACGGCCTCCTGGGTCTTGAGGGTCCATGCGTTGGGGTCGAGCGACATGCTGCTACCTTACCTGCGACTCACTAAACTTGACAACCTGACACTCAAGTCTACGGAGGATCCGCTCAGCTTCGGCGACGTCCGGTCGGACGGACCTGCGGACGGAACGGCACCAGGTCCCGCCGGTACTGCCGGTGGAGCTGCTCCACCTCGGCCCGGAGCCGCAGGACCTCGGCCTCGAGCTCGAGGACTCGCTTGACGCCCGCCAGGCTGAGCCCCTCGGTCGTCAGTTCCTGGATCCGCTGCAACAGGTCGATGTCGGCCTGGCTGTACCGGCGGCTCCCGCCCTGCGTGCGCCCCGGGGCGAGCAGCCCCTTGCGCTCGTAGATCCGCAACGTCTGGGGGTGCACCCCGGCGAGCTCGGCGGCCACCGAGATGACGTAGACGGCCTGCTCGTACTCAGGCATCGTCGCCCTCCCCCGCAGCACCGGCCGGAGCGGCACCCGACGGCTGGCCGACGTCGGCGAGCGCCTCGATGGCGGCCCGCTCGGCGTCGGAGAGATCCGTGGGGACGTGCAGTTCGACCGTCGCCATCAGGTCACCTGCACCCTTGGGAGTGGTGACACCGCGACCACGGATCCGGAAGGTCCGACCCGACTGGGTCCCGGCCGGAATGCGGATCGTGACGGTCCCACCGTCGAGCGTCGGCACGGGGACCTCGGCCCCGAGCGCCGCCTGGGCGAACGACACCGGCACGGTCACGGTCAGGTTGTCACCGTCGCGACCGAACGTCGGGTGCGACTCGACGTGCACCCTGACGTACAGGTCGCCATCCGGTCCGCCGTTGGCGCCCGCTCCACCCCGGCCCTTGACCCGGATGCGCTGGCCGTCGCGGACCCCCTGGGGGATCCTGACCTTGACCTGACGGGGACGCCGCACTGCGCCGACTCCGCCACAGGTACCGCACGGCGTGTCGATCACCCGGCCGCGACCACCACAGGAGGTGCAGGGCCGGCTGAACGAGAACGGCCCCTGGTCCTCGACCACCGCACCGGACCCGCCGCAGTCCGGACAGGTCCGCGGCGAGGTGCCGACAGCCGCGCCGCTGCCGAAGCAGTCGGGACAGCGCACCTCGGAGGTGACGTTGACCGTCGTGGTCGCTCCGTGGGCGGAGTCCTCGAACGACATGGTGAGGTCGGCCTCGACGTCCGGGCCGCGCCGGGGTCCGGTGCTGCTGCGCTGCGGGCCCCCGCCCCGTCCGCGGGAGAAGAGCCCGCCGAACAGGTCGGACAGGTCGCCGGCGTCGAAGTTGATGCCGCCGGGTCCGAAACCACCGAATCCGCCGCCACCACCGCCGCCCCCGAAGGCGCCCGCCATCGGACCGAGCTTGCGGACCTCGTCGTAGCGGGCGCGCTTGTCGGCGTCACCCACCACCTCGTAGGCAGCCGACACCTCCTTGAAGCGGTCCTCGGCCACCGTGTCGCCGGGGTTGGCGTCCGGGTGCAGCTCCCGGGCGAGCGCCCGGTACGCCTTGGTGATCTCCTTCTGCGTGGCCGTCTCGGCGACGCCGAGGACGCGGTAGTAGTCGGTCTCGAACCACTCCCGTGGTGGAGCGTCCACGACTCAGCCCACCACGCGCACCATCGCGGGCCGCAGCACGCGGGTGTTCCAGAGGTAGCCCGAGCGGAGCACCTCGGCCACGACGGGTTCACCCTCGTGGTCGTCGGCCTGCTCGTGCATCACGGCCTCGTGCACGTTGGGGTCGAACGGCACCTCGGGATCGGCGACACGCGCCAGTCCGAGCTTCTCGAGCGTCCCGAGCAACTGCGTGTGGAGCGGCTCGACCTCGGCGAGGCCCTGGGCGATGGCCGCCTCACCGGCGTCGAGCACCGGCAGCAGCTCACGCACCAGATCGGCCGCAGCGGCACCCCGCTGCTCCTCGCGCTGTGCGTCGACCCGCCGCTTGTAGTTGGCGAAGTCGGCCTGGACCCGCTGCAGCAGGTCGCGCAGCTCGTCACGCTCGGCCTCGACCTTCTGGGCGATCTCGACGGCCTCGGCCACCGCCTCCTCGGCGCTCAGGTCGAGTGCATCGGCGGCGATCCCGGCTGCGCCGAGGTCCTCGACCAGACGACGGGCCTCGGCCTCGAGGTCGATCTCGTCCCCCGACGTGAGGTCGAACGGCTCCCGGTCCCCGGGCCCACCCCGCGGGGTGGGCCCGTCCGCTCCGTCGCTCACCGGGCCGTCCCGTCGTCCTCGACGATCTCGGCCTCGACGACCTCGTCGTCGTTGGGCGTCTCGTTGACCCCCGAGCCGGCGGAGCCGGCGGCGTCGGCCGATGCGGCCTGCTCGTAGGCCACCTGCGAGAGCTGCTGGCTCGCCGTCACGACGGCCTCGGTGGCCGCGTTGATCCGCTCGGTGTCGGAGCCGCCGAGGGCCGACTTGAGCTCGGACAGCGCCGTCTCGACCTGGGCCCGCTGTTCCGGGTCGACCCGGTCGCCGAAGTCGGCGAGCTGCTTCTCCACCTGGTACACGAGGCTGTCGCCGCGGTTGCGGGCGTCGGCCTCGTCCCGGCGACGGCGGTCCTCCTCGGCGTGCGACTCGGCGTCACGGACCATCTGGTCGATCTGGTCCTTGGACAGCGACGACTGACCGGTGATCGTGATCGACTGCTCCCGACCGGTCGCCCGGTCCTTGGCCGACACGTTCACGATGCCGTTGGCGTCGATGTCGAAGGTGACCTCGATCTGCGGGACACCCCGGGGCGCCGGCGGCAGGTCGACGAGCTGGAACTTGCCGAGCG
>CAINRS010000088.1 GCA_903852755.1 uncultured Actinomycetes bacterium
CCTACACCTACGACGACCAGCACCGACTCACCGCGACCGACGACCCGACGCTCGCCGGAGAGATCACCTACGACAGTCGCGGCAACACGACGCGTCTGGGGCCCCTCACGCTGACCTACACCTCGGCGGGGAGCCTGTCCTCGGCGAGCGACGGCTCGACGACGGTCACCAACCTCACCGACGGCGTGACCGTGACCGGACAGCAGGTCACCACGGCGACCGGGACCAGCGAGACCCGGTTCAGTTCGGGTGGTCTGCAGCTCAGCGCCGAGGGTCGGGTCGTTGGCCGGAGCATCTCGGTGGCGCCGGGGGTGACCGTGACGACCAGTGTCGGCGGTCCGACCACGTGGGCGCTGCCCGACCTGCGCGGGAACTCCACCTGGACGCTCACCGCCGGGACCGGTGGGCCGACGACCTTGTACGACCCGTTCGGCCAACAGCTCACCGCGACGCCTGCTGCCGAACCTGCGCCTGCTGCCGAACCTGCGCCTGCGGCCGGAGCTGCGCCTGTTGCCGAACCTGCGCCTGCGGCCGGAGCTGCTCCTGTCCAGGGTGACGCGGCCGATTCCGCGACCGTGGCGCCGGCTGCGCCGCCCGACTCCCGGCCCGTGTTCGGGTGGCACGGGTCCAGCGGCGTCAACACGCTGCCCCTGAGCGTGGTGCTGATGGAGATGGGGTCCCGCACCTACGTCCCCGCACTCGGTCGGTTCATCCAGGCGGACCCGGTTGTCAACGGCGGGGCGAACCCGTACGCGTACGTCAACGGCGACCCGATCAACGGACACGACACGACCGGAACGACCGACAAGTGGTGGGCGCCACTCGTCGGGGCCGTCGTCGCGATCGCGGTCGGTGTGGTCATCGGGGTGACGACCGCCGGGGTCGGCACCGGAGTGGGTGCGGCGATCGGCTGGGGGATCGTCGCTGCGGCTGCTGGTGGAGCGCTGGGGGAGGTCACCACCGAGTTGATCAACACCGGCACCGTGGACATCAAGGCGGTCGGAGCGGCTGCGGCCATCGATGCTGCACTCGCAGCGATCACGTTCGGTGTCGGTCGCTACTTCAAGGGGCGTCAGCTCGCCAGGGCGAACGCTGGTCGTTCGGGCCCGGTGGCGAACGGCGTCGAAGCGCAGGTGGCCGGAGATGTGGCGGTCGTGAACGACGGGGCCGGCCTGACCGCCAGCGGTGGTCGCCGGGCGTCCACCAACAGCAGCATGCTCGCTCTGGAGGACCCGCAGTTCATGATTGAGGGAGACCCGTTCGATATCCCTCTGATGCACCCAACCCTCGGCCGCATCGGCATCGTGGTGCCGGTCGAGACCATTGCGGAGTTCCAGGGCTCGTTCGAGGGAGAGGTCTTCCAGTTGCTGAAACCACTCGCTCGACGGTGAGCGGGCTCACCCCGCCTCGGTGGAGCGTCCGACGCGATCGGCCGAGGCGGTGAGCCCGCGGAACCGGCCGGCCACCAGGTACCCGAGGACCAGTGACGCGCTCACGGCGCCGGCCAGGGCGGCGGAGTTGTGGACGTAGGTGAGCACGGTGAAGGCAACTGCCGCCACACCGATGAGGGTGCTGCGAGCTGCGTTCATCGCCCCCGACAGTGATCCTCGGAACTCGTCGGGGACCTGCTGCTGGAGGATCGCGATCGGGAGGCTCTGGGCGAACGAGATCGTCGCGCTGCCGGTGAACAGCACGACGGCGACCAGCGCCGGCCGGTCGATGATCCAGCCGCCGATCAGCGCCGGTGTCGCCAGGATGCTGATCGCGGTGAAGCCGAGGAAGGCCACCCGCAGTCGACGAGTGGGACTCCCGCTCAGGCCGGTGACCGTCAGGGTCAGGCGACCGGCGAGCACGCCGAGGAGCGAGGCCGTGAAGGCGAGGGTGGCGATCTCCGGTGCGTCGAGGTCGACGATGACGAGCGCCACGACCTGTGTGGGCAGGACAGCTGCGAGCACGAGGTCGATGGTGACGGTCCGCTGCAGCGGCGGTCGGGACCGCACGGCTGAGACCAGATCTCGGAGACCTCGTCGGCCCGACGCCGACGCCGGGATCGACACCGGCGCAACGATGGCCGAGGTCACTGCTCCCGTCGCCGCGCAGAGGGCGCCTGCCACGACGAGCGTGGCGACGTCGTCACCGATGACGCCGGCGACGACGGTGCCCAGAGCCGCACCCACCCCGTTGCGCAGGATGTTGACCGTCTCCGCTGCGCCCCGTGACTCCGGCGGCACGACGGCGGCCTGCACCTTGAGGAGCGACGGCGTGGCGACGCCGAAGGTGATCGCCTCGAGGGTCGTGGTGGCGAGCAGCCATCCCAGCGACATCGGCCCCCGCTGCAGGGCCCAGGCGTTCGCAGCGCTGAGCGCACCGCTGACGACGAGCGAGCCGACCAGGAACGGTCGCGGATCCCGGGCGTCCATGAGTCGTCCGGCGAACACGTTCGACACGGCCAGGAACAACGCGAAGATCGTGGCCACGACGCCGATGCCGAACTCGCCCTCGATCGAGTCGGCGATGTAGCCGAGCCGCGTGATCTCCCGTGCTCCGAGTGAGAGCGCGTAGAGGGTGAAGGCGCCCATGAGCCAGGCGAACCGTGGCGAGGTCCGGAACAGCCCGAGGGCACTCTGCGCGGCCACGTCGGTCGGAGGTCAACCGCCGTTGCTCGCCGGAACGTACGGGCGACAGGGCTGCGCGACCAGCGGGCACGACGGCAGGCCGGCGGGGACGCCCGGCGCAAGGACCATCGGGACGTTGATCGCCGACGGGGTCGCCCCGCCGAACCAGAGGGTGTTGGTCGGAGCGACGTCGGTGTCGACGGATCCGTAGCGCCACGACTCCTTGTCGCCACCGGTCGGGCCGATGACCACGCGCAGGCGGCTGCCGGCGCGCACGGCGTGGCCGACGGGGAGGACCTGCACCCGCACGAGCTGTGGACCGGGGGCGAGTGGGCGGGGCTCGGTGAAGGTGTGACCCGGGACCAGGGGTGAGTCGATCGCCGGATCGACCGCCCGCTGCGACGCTCGCTGGACCCCGGTGCTCAAGAACATCTCGGACCCGTCGGGCCGGACCTCGGTGAGTGTCACCTGGAGGTCGGTGTCGGCGGCGGTCGAGGTGATCCACAGGTCCGCAGCCACGGGACCGGCGATCACCGAGGTCGTCGAGAACGGTGCGGAGGTGAACCCCACGCCTGCGCCCGACGGCACCGGGGTCCAGACGCCGAACGTCTCGGGCCGCGCCGCCGGGTCGGCGGTCCACGACGCCGTACCGGTGGTCGCCGGGTCGAGGGACAGGGTGCCGTCGGGCCCGGCGTTCCAGCGCTGAATCTGCGCACCGGTCGGTGGGAACGTCGGTGACCGGAACGACCACCGGGAGCCGGACGCGGCGTTCGATCCGCCCCGGGCGCGTTCGAACCCGTACCGGAACGTGGGTTGCGCCTCCCACCGACGGAGCGCCTCGGGGTAGGGGACACCCAGCAGGTGCGGGAGCGGCAGCGGCGCCGACCCGGCCCCGAACACGAGTTGCTGGACTGCGTAGAGCGGCCACTTGAGTTCGGGGCTGCGCTGCGCCACGTACAGGTCGAGGAACTGGAACAGGTCGACGATCGTGTCGGGGCTGACCGCGTCGACGTGGTTGCCGCTGCTCAGGTGCATCCACACCCGCGGGTTCCGGGGCGTCAGTCGGTCGAGGCCGAGCATGGCGTACGAGCTGGTCTGCTCGTCCTGGTACTGCAGGGCCCCGAGCACGGGCACGTCGATGCGCGACATGGAGGTGACGAAGTCCCGGCGGTCGTAGATCGTGCCCTTCGTCGACTCTTCGCGGAACAGTCCGACTGCGTCCCGGGTCTGCAGGCGGAGCTCCTGGTTCCGCCGGCAGTACGGGTCGGATGCGACGAGCGCGTTGGCGTAGGCCAGCGCACCGGGGCCCGGTGCCGGTCGGGCGTTGGCCTGGCGCCCGGCGAGCCACCCCTCGGCGAAGCCGATGTTGCGCACGCCGCCGGGCCACCCCACGTCCCAGAGGCGACCGGCGAACGAGAACGGTGCGATCGCCGCCAGGTGGGGCGGGTGGGTGGCGGCGGTGACCAGCTGGGAGAACCCGGAGAACGAGATGCCGACCATCCCGACCCGGTTGTGGAGCACCCACGGCTGGGCGGCCACGGTCTCGACCGAGTCGTAGCCGTCGGCGGCGCTCGGCAGGTCGAACAGGTCGGCCTCGCTGCCCGAGCAGCCCGTGCCGCGGAGCTGGACCGAGACGGTCGCGTACCCGGCGAGCCGCACGAGCTCGCTCCCGATCGACGTCTCGCCGCCCGGCACGAGCGGGTCGGGGCCGCTGACCGTACCGAGCAGTCGGCCGATCTTGTCGGCGATCGGGTCACGCGGCGCGGCCACCTGGTAGCCGGAGTACTCGATGACCGTCGGGAACGGACCGTCCCGCAGCGTCTGGCCGACCGGCGGTCGGACCACCGCTGCGAGCAGCGTGCCGTCGCGCATGGGCAGGTAGTTGAGGCCCTCCCGGAGCCGGGTCGCGGCGTAGAACGACGGCTCGGGGTGCTCGTCGGCGACCAGGACCCGGACTCGTTCCGTCGTCCCGGACTCCGGATGCTCGACGAGGTACTCCTCGCCCTGTCGGAGTTCCCGGACCGCTGAGCTGCCGAACTCGTCCGCTCGCGTCTCGACGACACGCTCGGGGGCGTCCGACAGCGGCCCCCGAACGAGCACCCGGTCGCCCGGTCGGGCGCCGGTCACGTACACCTGCTCGATCCCGGCCCGGACCCGGAGTTCCGGCGTGGGGATCGTCGGGCCGGCCGGCTGCGGGGGCCCGGCGGGCGCCGCGGGCGCGCACGCAGCCCCGAGGATCGCAACTGCTGCGAGCAGTGCCACCAGCAGCTGTCGTCGTCGCACCGTCGCTCCCACCCTGCTGCTCGCTGACGGCGAACTGCCGACTGCGCTGCGCAGTGTACGTGCACCGCCCGAGGTCGCCCACCGGGCTGCTCCACCGCAGGGGCGCGGACCGCGCCCGTTGGGGAGTCGGATCGGGTGACTGCACGCAGTCACGGCCGAGCCGATGTACCGGGGGACCGTGGGAGATGCGGCGTGCGAGGATCCAACCGGGCCGGTGCCGCCGGTCCGCCGGCTGCGGAGGCCAGACGTGCAGATCGACAGCTACCCCCAGGGAACGCCGTGCTGGTTCGACCTGGGCACCCCGGACCTGATGGGGGCCGTTGCGTTCTACTCGGCGCTGTTCGGTTGGGACGTCGAGGTGGGCCCACCCGAGATCGGCCACTACTCGATGGCCCGGCTCGGTGGCCGGGACGTGGTCGGCATGGCGGACCAGCAGGGACCGGGGCCGGCGGCGTGGTCGACCTACCTCGCCGTCGACGACCTCGACGTCACGCTGCGGCGGGCGGTCGAGCACGGCGCACTGGTGCTGGTCGCACCGACCGACGTGATGGAGGCCGGTCGGTTCGCCGTCGTCGCCGACCCGGGCGGGGCGGTGGTGTCGTTCTGGCAGGCGCTCGGCCACCTCGGCGCAGGGGTGATGGGTGCTCCGGGATCCGTCCTGTGGAGCGAGCTCACGACCCGGGTGGTGGACGAGTCGCTGGCGTTCTACCGGGACGTCGTCGGACTCACCTCGGTGCAGGGTGACTCGACCATGGGCGAGTACCACGAGCTGCTCCGGGCCGACGGCCGGACCGTCGCCGGGTTGATGGCCATGTCGAACGACGTCTGGGACGACGACGTGCCCAACCACTGGATGATCTACTTCGCCTCCGACGACCCGGACGCCACGGCGTCACGCTGTGTCGAGCTGGGCGGGTCGGTGGTGGTGCCGCCCACCGGCATCCCGCCGGGGAGGTTCGCCGTGCTCTCCGACCCGCAGGGCGCGGTGTTCTCGATCATGCGGTTCGACCTGCCGGTCACCGGGGGCTGAACCGGCTCGTCCGACCGCGCCGGGCGGTGACGACGGAGGCACGCCGCCCGCCCCCCGGCGCTCCCCGCCGCCCGCCCCTACGATCGACGGCGATGAACAACATCGACGTCTACGCGCTCACCCAGGCCACCTACGCCGGTCCGCTGACCTTCGCCTGCCGTCCGTTCGACAGGGACCTGGCTGCTGCGGACATCGCCGTGGTCGGCGTCCCGTTCGACATGGGCACCACCTACCGACCCGGAGCGCGATTCGGGCCACGGGCGGTGCGCGAACAGTCGGTGTTCGTCGGCCAGTACCCGTGGGGCCACTGGCCGTGGGAGTTCAACCTGTGGGACGAGGCGCGGGTGGTCGACTGGGGCGACGCTCCCAACACGGTCCTGTGGCAGGGCTACCCGGACCGCATGGTCGCCGACGTTCGCGAGTCGGTGTCGGCAATCCACCACGCCGGCGTGTCGGTGCTGGCACTCGGCGGCGACCACATGGTCGCCTACCCGCTGCTCGCCGCTGCCGCCGAACGGCACGGGCCGCTGTCGATGGTGCACTTCGACGCGCACTCCGACACCTGGGACATGGGCGACGACCTGAACCACGGGACGATGTTCCGACTGGCCGCCCGTGAGGGGTGGGTGGTGCCGGAGCGGTCCGTGCAGGTGGGCATGCGCACACCGAACCCCGACACCTGCGGGTTCCACATCGTCGACGCGGACGAACTGCTGGACCGGCCGCTGCAGACGACAGTGGACGAGATCCGGGAGCGGGTGGGTGGCCACCCGGTGTACGTGACGTTCGACGTCGACTTCCTGGATGCGGCGTTCGTGCCGGGCACCGGCACGCCCGTGGTGGGTGGGCCCGACCCGCGGCAGGCCCGCAAGCTGCTGCGGGGGCTGTCGGGACTGAACGTGGTCGGCGCCGACGTGGTCGAGGTGGCGCCCCACCTGGACCCGGCGGGGACGACGGCGATCACGGCCGCCACGATCGCCATGGATCTGCTGCACCTGCTCGCACTGGCCCGCCGCACGGACTGAGGCCGGATCGGGCGCGCTCCTTGCGCAATTATCAGATATGATTATCGCTGTGCCGGCGATGAGCGAGACCCTGCAAACCGTGCTCGCCTCGGCGGCGCGCCTGCAGGAGGTGGTCCCCGACGCCGTCCTGGTCGGCGGTTCGGCCGCGGCGTTGCACGCCGGCCACCGGGACTCCTTCGACCACGACCACGTGCTCGCCGACCTGGTCGACCGCTACGGCGAGGTGCTCGAAGCGGTGGAGGCGACCGACGGGTGGGCCACGTCGGTGCGTGCCTCCAGGCCACCGTTCACGATCATGGGCAGCCTCGGTGGCGTCGAGGCCGGGTTGCGCCAGATGCGCCGGACCCGACCGCTCGAGACCGAGCGCGTCGAGGTCGGCGACGGGCACGTCGTCGTGGCGCCGACGGTGGCCGAGGCGCTCCGGGTCAAGGCGTACCTGGTCGTGCAGCGCAACGCCGTGCGCGATCACCTGGACGTGGTGGCGCTCGCGGACCACCTGGGTACGGACCGGGCCGTGCAGGTGCTCGTCCGCATCGACGACTTCTACGACGATCGCTCGAACGAGCCGGGGTCGGTGCTCACGTCGCTCGTCGCCGCGCTCGCCGACCCGCAGCCGCGCGACCCCGACGTGATCGACGAACTGCCGCGGTACAAGGGGCTCGACGAGCGGTGGCACGACTGGCGCGACGTCGTGGAGGCGTGCCGGGATCTCGCCCTCCGGACGAGCGGGGCCGTCTGATGCCGGTGCAGTTCCGCAACGTCGACGCGTCGTTCGACGACGACGTGCGCACCTGGCCCTACGAGGCACTCGCAACGGTCGTCGACCGCGGTCTGGTTCCGGACTGGCAGCCGGTGCTGGCCGAGATCCGGCGGTCACCATGGGGTGCCGTGGCGCGACGCGTCGAGCGTCACCTCTCCTACCGGGAGCCCGACGGTGTGGGCACGCTGTTCGCACTCGCCATCGAACGGGCTCGGTCGCAGGTCGAACACGCCGACCGTGAGCAGGTCGCGGCTCGGGTCCGGGCGGCCATCGAACGGTCGGGGCTCACCCGGTCGCAGTTCGCCTCGCTGGTGGGGACGAGTGCGTCACGACTCAGCACCTACGCGAGCGGACGGGTCACGCCGTCGGCGGCCCTCCTCGTGCGGTTCGAACGGGTCGGCGACACCGGGACGGCCGCTCCCTGATCGCCGCTCCCTGACGGCCGGTCCCGCCGTTGCGCCGGCCGTCGGCCCGCTCCTAGAATCCCGAGCGATTCAGTCGGAAATACGTTCCGACCGGAGATTCCAGGGGGACCCCATGTCCGGTCAGCAGGGCTTCGAGACCCGCCAGATCCACGCCGGTGCCGCACCGGACCCGACCACGGGCTCGCGCGCCACGCCGATCTACCAGACCACCAGCTACGTGTTCCGCGACACCGAGCACGCCGCCAACCTGTTCGGCCTCGCCGAACTCGGCAACATCTACACGCGCATCATGAACCCGACCCAGGACGTGTTCGAACAGCGCGTCGCGGACCTCGAGGGTGGCATCGGTGCACTCGCCACCTCGAGCGGCCAGGCCGCCCAGACGATCGCCCTGTTGAACCTCGCCGAGGGCGGCGGGCACATCGTGTCGTCGGCCTCGCTCTACGGCGGCACCTACAACCAGCTCCACTACACCTTCCCCAAACTCGGGGTCGAGGTGTCGTTCGTCGACGATCCCGACGACCTGGACGCGTGGCGTGCGGCGATCCGCCCCAACACCCGGGCCTTCTACGGCGAGAGCATCGGCAACCCCAAGGGCGACGTGTTCGACTTCGAGGGTGTGAGCGCCGTGGCGCACGAGCACGGCATCCCGCTCGTGATCGACAACACGCTCGCATCGCCGTACCTGGTGCGCCCGCTCGAGCACGGCGCCGACATCGTCACGCACTCCGCCACCAAGTTCCTGGGTGGGCACGGCACCACCATCGGCGGTGTCATCGTCGACGGCGGCAAGTTCGACTACGAGGCGAGCGGCAGGTTCGACAACTTCACGCAGCCCGATCCGAGCTACCACGGCCTGGTGTTCTCCGAGCTGCCGCCGGAGCTGTTCCCCGCCCGCTACATCCTCAAGGCGCGGCTGCAGTACCAGCGCGACCTGGGCGCGGCCATCTCGCCGTTCAACGCGTTCCTGCTGCTGCAGGGCATCGAGACGCTCAGCCTGCGCATGGAGCGCCACTCGGCCAACGCGCTCGCCGTGGCGCAGTGGCTCGAGTCCCGTGACGAGGTCGAGTGGGTCGCCTATCCGGGTCTGGCCTCGAGCAGGTGGAACGAACGGGCGCAGCGCTACCTGCCGAACGGCCAGGGCGCCATCGTGGCGTTCGGGATCGACGGCGGTGCCGAGGCCGGCCGGAGGTTCATCGACGGTCTGGAGCTGTTCAGCCTGCTCGCCAACGTGGGTGACGTGCGCAGCCTGGCCATCCACCCGGCGAGCACCACGCACCAGCAGCTCAGCGAGGACGAGCAGGCGAGCACGGGCGTGACGCCGGGGCTGGTGCGCCTCAGCATCGGACTCGAGTCGGTCGCCGACCTGCTCGCCGACCTCGACGCCGGGTTCCGTTCCGCCAAGGGGGCCTGAGCCGCGACCGGCGACCGCTCAGGGGGCGTGGTCGTCGGTCGCGGGTGCGTCCAGTGGCTGGTCGCCCTGGCCGCCGTGGCCGTCGTGGCCGCCGGCGGACCGGCCGAACGGCAGCAGCGACACGACCCACACGATCAACGCTCCGACGGCGAGGCCGACCGCCGCCGATGCGAGCGTGGC
>CAINRS010000089.1 GCA_903852755.1 uncultured Actinomycetes bacterium
CGGGAGGTACGACCACGCCGTGACCACGGCGAGCGAGTTGATGATGATCGAGGTGAGCAGGTCCAGGCCCACGGCCCGGTCCGGAACGTTGGTCGACCTGGCGACGTGCACCAGGCTCACGATTCCTGCGGCGCCCAGCAGGACGCTCGCGGCGACGACGGCGACGATCACGTCGGGCCCCCGGGATCCGTGACCGGGCTGGACGCCGAACGGCCGGCGGACCCGTCGTCGCCCGTCGTCCGTGCGGTCGGCGTGAGCGCCCGGAGCGCCAGTCGTTCGAGTCGGGCCACGTCGGCACGGACGTCGTCGGGGTCCCCCAGTCCGAGGACGTGCACCTCGATCGCAGGAGGGTCGGTGCGGACGTCCAGCGTGAGGGTGCCGGGCGTGAGCGTGATCGCGTCCGCGACGATGGTCGCCACGAGCGGGTCCGGTTGGGTGAGCGGGCACGACACCACTCCGGTGCGGAGCCGCTCCGGTGTCGGCCGGAGCACCGCGACGGCGACCGACCACGAGGACGTGACCAGCAGCCACAGGAAGGTGACGGCGAAACGCAACACGGCGAGCGGGTGGACGTGGTGGCTGCGCACCGGCGGCCGCAGCAGTGCGAGTGTGAGCGGGATGACCACCAACCCGGAGGCGAGGTTGGCCCAACTGATGCGACCCCAGAGGACGAACCACAGTCCGAGCAGCAGTGCGGCCTGGAGTGACCGGCCGAGCACCGGGTGACGCGACGAGCGCGTGGGAGCGGCGTTCACGGTGCCCCCGTCCCGGTGGTGGCCGCCGGTCCGGGTCGCAGGTCGTCGGCGGTGCGTTCGGCGAAGGAGTAGATCGGCCCGGCGAAGAGTGCGACACCGATCGTGAGCGCCACGACGAACCAGGTCACCGCCGCCATGAGCGGGTGGTGGCGCAGCACCCCGACCCGCTGACGTTCGGGTGCTGCTCCCCAGAACGCCCCGGTCCAGATCTTCATCATCGACACGAGCGTGAGGATCGACACGGTGAGCGCGACCGCGACGATCCACCACTCACCCTGGTCCAGGCCGACGGTGACGATGCCGAGCTTCCCGACGAACCCCGAGAACGGCGGGAGCCCGGCCAGGCTGAGCGCCGGGACCAGGAACAGCACGGCGAGCAGTCCGGATCGCCGGGCGAGGCCACTGAGTCGGTCGAGTTGGCTCGTCCCCTCGTCCTGCTCCACCACGCCGTCGACCAGGAACAGCGAGGTCTTCACCGGGATGTGGTGGACGACGTAGAACACCACGGCGGCGACGGCGGCGACGCCTCCCAGGGCGATGCCGGCGATCATGTAGCCGATCTGGCTCACGATGTGGAAGCTCAGGATCCGCTTGATGTCGGCCTGGGCGATGGCGCCGAGCACGCCCACGACCATGGTCGCTGCGGCGACGACCAGCAGCAGGGTCCGGTTGGTGTCGGGGAACCACTGGGTCTGGGTCCGCAGGATCGCGTACACCCCGACCTTGGTGAGCAGGCCGGCGAACACGGCGCTCACGGGGCTCGGTGCCGCCGGGTAGCTGTCGGGCAGCCACGAGAACAGGGGGAACACGGCCGCCTTGAGTCCGAACGCGATCAGCAGCAGCAGGCTGAGCCCGAGCGCGACGCCGTCGGGGAGCGCGGCGAGCCGGTCCGGAAGCTCGGCCATGGACAGGGTGCCGGTGGTGGCGAACACGAGCGCCACGCCGGTGACGAGCACGAGCGACTCGACCACGTTGAGCACCACGTAGGTGGTTCCCGAGCGGATCTGGTCGTCGTTGCCCTCGAGGGTCAGCAGCACGTAGCTGGCCATGAGCAGGATCTCGAAGCAGACGAAGAGGTTGAACAGGTCACCTGCCAGGAACGCTCCGCTCACCCCGGCCACGAGCGCCAGGTAGGCCGGCGCGTACCACGGCGACCGCTCGTCCCGGGCGCCCTGGCCGATGGCGTAGACGAGTACCGCGAACATCATCACGTTGCCGACCACGAGCATGAGTGCCGCCAGTCGGTCGGCGACGAACGTGATGGAGATGGCATCCGGCCAGCCCCCCATGGAGGTGGTGACGGGACCGACCGTGTCGACGTGGACGAGCAGGGCGACCGAGGCCACCGTCACGCCGAGCGTGACCGTCACGGCGACGGCGCGCTGGAGCGCCGTGTTGCGTGCGAACACGTAGCACAGTGCGGTCCCGGCGAGCGGGGCGGCGACGAACAGCGCCAGTCCGCCGGTCACGTCTCCTCCCCGAAGTCCTCGTCGACGCCGGGGTCTGCGGCGATCCGCCGGTCCGAGATGTCGTCCTCGACGACGTCGTTGCCGTCGATCGTCCACGAGCGGTAGGCGACCGACAGCAGGAACGCCACGATGGCGAGGCCGATCACGATCGCGGTCAGCACGAGCGCCTGCGGCACCGGGTCGGTCAGTTCCGTCCCGCCCTCACCGAGGATCGGCACGTCCCCGGGCACGCTCCCCGAGGTGAGGATCAGCAGGTTGACGCCGTTGCCGAGCAACCCGACCCCGAGGATGATCCGGGTCAGGGAGCGGTGCAGGACCAGGAAGGTGCCGACCGAGAACAGCACCGCGATCAGGCCGGCCTGGACGAGGCTCACCGGTCCACCTCCGTCCGGTCGGCGTCCCCGGGCGCGCCGGGGTCACCCGGCTCGCCGGTCTCGCCCCGCCGGGCCTCGTCGTCGGCCTCGACCAGGGCGACCAGGATGGCGGCGACCACCCCGGAGACCAGGACGAACACGCCCAGGTCGAACACGGCCGACGACACGACCTTGACCGATCCGATGAGCGGGACGTCGACCTTCCAGATGGCCGACTCGAGGAACGACGATCCGAACAGGAGCGGGACGGCTCCGGTGGCGACGGCGAGGAGCAGGCCGACACCGATCACGACGATCGGGTCGACGGGCAGGCGACGCACGGCATCGGTCCCGTCGGTCAGGTACCGGAGCACCAGGACGATGCCGACGATCAGTCCGCCCGCGAATCCGCCACCGGGTGCGTTGTGGCCCCGGAAGGTCACGAACACCGCGACCAGGACCAGCACGGGGGTGAGTCCGGAGACGGTCAGCGACAGGATCGTCGAGCGGGTCACGGTCGGCCGTGCGTTCACCGCCACACCTCCGGTGCCCGACCGGACAGGTCCTCGACGTCGGTGCCGTCGAGCAGGTGCTTGCGCCGCTGCTCCCGCCTCGCCGCGGCGACCAGGTTCACCACGCCGCCACCTGCGAGCGCCAGCACGGTGATCTCCCCCAGGGTGTCGAATCCCCGGAAGTCGACGATGATGACGTTCACCACGTTGCGTCCGCCGGCCTCGGGTTCGGAGCGCTCGACGTAGTCACGGGCGACCGACGGCTCGGTCCGGGCCGTCGAGGCCTGGAGCGCGAATCCGGCCACGGTCAGCCCGACCACGGCCGAGACGGCGAGGCGCACACCGAGCGGCGCCCAGTCCGGTGCGCTCGAGAACCGCTGGGGGAGCCGAGCCAGCACGAGCAGGAACACCGCGATGGTGACGGTCTCCACCAGGAACTGGGTGATCGCCAGGTCGGGCGCTCCCTGCAGGAGGAACACGACGGCCAGCAGGTACCCGCACCCACCGAGTGCCAGCGCCGCGCCGAAGCGCTGCCGGGCGACCACCACGGCGCCGGCGCCGAGCGCCGTGGCGACGCAGGCGACGAGCTCGAGGCCGGAGTTGGCAACGGGCACCGCGGACAGGTCGAACCACGAGCGGTTGGTGACGATGGCTGCCGCCGCAGCGCCGGCGACGGTCAGCAGGACGATGCCCAGGTACAACGGGAGCGACCCGCTCTGGGTGACACCGGTGATCCGGCGCGCCGCGGACAGCACACCCTCGTAACCCCGGTCGTACGCGACGGTGAACGAGCTGCGGGGCGCATCCGCGGTCGCGGTCGCGCTGCGGGTCGTCCACCACAGCGCAGTGCCGACGGTGAGCGCCACCGCGGAGAGGCCGAGCGCCGGGGTGAGGCCGTGCCACAGGTACAGGGCGCCCTCGCCGGACGCAGGATCCAGCGAGGTTGCGACGCGGGCCAGCCACGCGCCCGTCGGCCCGGCGGCGAGCCCGAGGACCAGCCCGAGTGCGGCGAGCAGCACGGGCGGGGCCACCAGGGTGGCTCCCGGTCGGTGCAGGTGGTCCGGGTCCACCGCGTCCTCGCCGACGGAGTGGTCACCGAGCAGGCCGACGGCCAGCCGGAGCGTGTAGGCGACCGTGAGGACCGAGCCGAGCACCACCCCGACGAGCGCCACGGTGCCGGTCCACCCGGCACCCCCCTCGATGAACGCCTCGAGCGCCCCCTCCTTGGTCACGAATCCGAGCGTCGGCGGGATGGCCGCCATCGACGCGGCCGCCAGGACGATCGCCGTCGCCACGACCCCGAGCCGCCGGACCCCGCGGACCCGGCGGAGGTCACGGGTCCCGGTGGCGTGGTCGACGACCCCCACCGAGAGGAACCACGAGGCCTTGAACAGGGCGTGGGCGAGCAGTACGGCCACCCCGGCGAAGGTGGTGGCGGGCGTGCCCAGTCCGACCAGGATCATGATCAGCCCGAGCTGGCTGACGGTCCCGTGGGCGAGCGCCAGCTTGGCGTCCTGCTGCCGCATGGAACGGATGCCCCCGAGCAGCACCGAACCCAGCCCGCAGACGACGATGACCGGCCGCCACACCCCGACGTCTGCGAAGGTCGGTGCGAGCCGGGCGACGACCACGATGCCGGCCTTCACCATGGTGGCGGAGTGCAGGTAGGCGCTCACCGGCGTGGGTGCGGCCATGGCGCCGGGCAGCCAGAACTGGAACGGGAACTGCGCCGACTTGGTGGCGGTGCCGACCAGCACGAGGACCAGGGCGACCGGCACCACCCCGCCCGTCGGGTCGGCGGCGATGAGTCCGGAGATCGTCGAGGTCCCGCCGGCGATCCCGAGCAGGACGAGCCCCGCCAGCAGCGAGAGCCCCCCGGCGCCGGTCACGAGCAGCGCCCGCAGCGCCGCCGCCCTGGCGGTGGTCGACCGGTCGTCGGTCCCGATCAGGAGGAACGACGCCACCGAGGTCAGCTCCCAGAACACGAACAGCGTGAGCAGACCGTCGGCCCAGACCAACCCGAGCATCGCTGCGGCGAACACGCCCAGCAGCCCGGCGATCCGGGCCCGGTCCGCCGATGGTCCGAAGTACCCGCTCGAGTAGGTGGTGACCAGGGCGCCGATCCCCGACACGAGCAGCCCCATCAGCAGACCGAAGCCGTCCAGGCGCAGGTCGACCGACAGTCCGAGTTCCGGCACCCAGCCGATCGACGCGACGAGGGGTGTGCCGTCGAGGACCCCGGGTGCGACCGCGGCGAGCCAGGCGAACGTTGCGACGTGGGGGAGGGTGGACAGGGGGAACGCGCTGCGGTCGACCCGCCGGTGACCGGCCAGACAGACGGCTGCCGCTGCGGCGTAGGCGAGCAGGAGGATCAGCATCGTCGTCGGTGGAGAGGGTCCGCTGCCGGCCCGTCCGGAGCGACGGCCGAGACGCTACCGGTCGGCTGCTGCCGACCGTTCCCGGAGCGTGAATCCTGCGTGAACTGGTCGGCGTCGATCCGGGATCACCGCTCGTGCCGGGCGAGTTCCGTGCGGGCCACCTGCCGACGGTGCACCTCGTCGGGCCCGTCCGCGAACCGCAGGGTCCGCAGGCCGGCGTACATGCGGGCGAGCGGGAAGTCGTCGCTCACCCCGCCGCCGCCGTGGGCCTGGATGGCCCGGTCCACCACCCGCAGCGCCGTGTTGGGCGCCACGACCTTGATGGCCGAGATCTCGATGGCGGCTCCCTTGGCGCCGACGGTGTCCATGAGGTGGGCCGCCTTGAGGGTGAGCAGTCGGGCCTGTTCGATCTCGATCCGTGAGTCGGCGATCCACTCCCGGATCACCCCCTGGTCGGCGAGCGGCCGACCGAACGCCACCCGGTCGAGCACCCGGGTGCACATCAGGTCGAGTGCCCGCTCGGCCACACCGATGCAGCGCATGCAGTGGTGGATCCGGCCGGGCCCGAGCCGGGCCTGGGCGATGGCGAAGCCGGACCCCTCATCGCCGATCAGGTTGGACGCCGGGACCCGCACGTCGGTGAACCGCAGTTCGCAGTGCCCCTCCCGATCCTGGTAGCCGAACACCGGCAGGTCCCGCACCCGCTCGAGTCCCGGGGTGTCCATGGGGACGAGGATCATCGACTGCTGCAGGTGGCGGTGGGCGTCGGGGTCGGTCTTGCCCATCACGATCAGGATCCGGCAGCGGTCCGAGGCGGCCCCGGAGATCCACCACTTCCGGCCGTTGAGCACGTAGTCGTCGCCGTCCCGTTGGATGGAGAGGGAGATGTTGGTGGCGTCCGAGGACGCCACGTCGGGCTCGGTCATGGCGAACGCCGAGCGGATCTCGCCCTGCAGGAGCGGGACCAGCCACTGGTCCTGCTGTTCGGGCGTGCCGAACAGGGCGAGCACCTCCATGTTGCCGGTGTCGGGTGCGGAGCAGTTGAGCGCCTCGGGGGCGATCGCGATGGACCGTCCGGTGAGCTCCGCCAGGTGGGCGTAGTCCAGGTTGGACAGCGGGTCCGGCGTCCACTCGGTCCGGTGCGGGAGGAACAGGTTCCACAGGCCCTGGCGCCGAGCCTCGGCCTTGAGGTCCTCGATCACCTGCGGGTGGCCGTGGTCGCCCAGTTCGGCCATCTGGGCCTCGTAGACGGGTTCGGCCGGGTGGACGAATTCGTCCATGAAGGTGCACAGCTGCTCGTGGAGCGCTCGTCCTCGAGGTGACATGCCCAGGTCCATGCAGGTCCTCCGGTGCCGGGTCGCAGCACGGTACCCGCTGCGGGCTCCGTCGACCGCTGGGCCCGGACCGGAGCTGGTGTCGGCGCCCCGCCACCGCCTGTGGCCCTGCCCCATCGACCGGGTGGCCACTAGGGTCCGGGCGTGTCACCGGGTCAGTTCCACGACCTCGAATCGGCTGTCGCCGCAGCGGTCGACCGGTTCGTGGAATCCATCCGCGCCCACGACCGGGCCACCGGGGTCCACGTCGGGGCCATCGGCGCCGTGGCCGGGGTCGTCGCCCGCGGCCTGGTCGACGACGGGGTGGTCGATCCGTGGACCGCGGAGTGGGTCGAGCTCGTCGCCCCACTGCACGACGTGGGCAAGCTCGAGGTGCCGTCGAGGGTGCTGGCGAAGCCGTCCGGGCTCGACGCCGACGAGTGGGCGATCGTGCGTCAGCACCCGACGATCGGCCGTGATCGGATCGCCTCCGTGTTGTCCGAGCTGGTGGTCGACCTGACCGCTGACGACGCCGGGGCGGTCGCCGACATCGGACCGGTGATCGACCTCACCGCAGCAGTGGTCGAGCTCCACCACGAGACGCTCGACGGGCGGGGCTACCCCCACGGGCTCACCGGTGCCGAGATCCCCGTCGCAGCGCGGATCGTCGCCGTCGCCGACGTCTACGACGCCCTGACCGCCGTCCGCCCCTACAAGGAGGCCTGGACCGCCCGGGACGCCGTCGGGGAGCTGTCCCGGATGGTCGACGACGGGCGGCTGGACCCGGACTGTGTGGCCGTGCTCGTCCGATCGACCGACGAGCTCGACGACCTCGCCTCCCGGTCCTCGGACTGAGTGCTCCGGGCCGGGCCAACCGGCGAGGTGTTTGACAGGCCCCGCCTGCGTCCTCTTTCGTAGATCGGCGTGAGCAAGCCCCTCGTCATCGTCGAGTCGCCGGCCAAGGCCCGGACGATCTCCCGGTTCCTGGGCGACGACTACGTGGTCGAGTCCTCCATCGGTCACATCCGCGACCTGCCCTCGGGCATGGCCGACATGCCCAAGGACCTGAAGGATCGCAAGTGGGAGATCGTCGGTGTGGACACCGAGAACCACTTCAAGCCCGTCTACATCGTCTCGCCCAACAAGAAGGAGCACGTCCGGGAGCTGCAGGCCCTGGTGGCCGATGCCGACGAGCTCTACCTGGCCACGGATGAGGATCGAGAGGGTGAGGCGATCGCCTGGCACCTGCTCGAGGTGCTCAATCCGCAGGTCCCGGTCCGGCGGATGGTGTTCCACGAGATCACCCCGGAGGCCATCGAGCACGCGATCGCCAACCCCCGTGAGCTGGACCGTCGTCTCGTCGACGCCCAGGAGGGTCGTCGGATCCTGGACCGGCTGGTCGGCTACGGACTCTCGCCGGTCCTGTGGCGCCGGATCGACAACGCCCGCTCGGCCGGCCGGGTCCAGTCCGTCGCCACCCGGATGGTCGTGGAGCGGGAGCGGGAGCGGATGCGGTTCCGTTCGGCGACCTGGTGGGACCTGCGCGCCACGTTCCACCACGCCGACGCCGACCGGGACCAGACCCCCTTCCCGGCCACCCTCGTCGAGGTCGACGGCACCCGGTTGGCCACCGGCAAGGACTTCGACCAGGGTGGGTCGCTCGTCAAGGGCGACGTGGTCGTGCTCGACGCTGCGGCGGCCGATGACCTGCGGACCGCACTGCAGGACCGCCCGGTCACCGTCGACTCGGTCGAGCGCAAGCCCTACATGCGTCGACCGGCGCCGCCGTTCATGACCTCGACGCTCCAGCAGGAGGCCGGCCGCAAGCTGCGGATGTCGTCGTCGATGTGCATGTCGACCGCCCAGCGGCTGTACGAGAACGGCTTCATCACCTACATGCGGACCGACTCGACCACCCTGTCGGACACGGCGCTCGACGCCGCCCGTATCCAGATCCGTGAGCTCTACGGCGATGCGTACCTGCCCGACGCACCCCGGCGGTACGCCAGCAAGTCCAAGAACGCCCAGGAGGCGCACGAGGCGATCCGTCCGGCCGGCGACCGGTTCCGGACGCCCGATCAGGTGCGGTCCTCGCTGCAGGACGCCGAGTTCCGCCTGTACGAGCTGATCTGGGCCCGCACGGTGGCGAGCCAGATGAACGACGCCCGTGGTGAGTCCGTCCAGGTCCGCCTGTCGGCGTCCACCGACCAGGGCCGCACGGCGACGTTCACGGCGTCCGGTCGCACCATCACCTTCCCGGGCTACCTCCGGGCCTACGTCGAGGGTTCGGACGATCCGGACGCGGCGCTCGACGACCGGGAGACGGTGCTGCCCGACATGGACCAGGGTGACGCCATGGCCGTCGACACCCTCGACGCGGTCGACCACCAGACCCAGCCGCCGGCCCGGTACACCGAGGCCTCGCTGGTGAAGCGCATGGAGGAGCTCGGCATCGGCCGCCCGTCCACCTACGCGTCGATCATCTCGACCGTCGCGGACCGCGGCTACGTCTGGAAGCAGGGGACCGCCCTGGTGCCGAGCTGGACGGCGTTCGCCGTGGTGGCGCTGCTCGAGCAGTACTTCCCCCACCTCGTCGACTACGAGTTCACCGCCCGGATGGAGGAGGAGCTCGACGACATCGCGTCGGGGTCGGCCGACCTCGAGCCGTGGCTCCGCAGCTTCTACTTCGGCCGGGCCGACGCCCCACCCGACAGCTCCGACGCCGGGCTCCGGAGGATGATCGACGGTCGGATCGATGAGATCGACGCCCGGGCGATCAACTCCATCCCACTGGGAGCGGACAGCGACGGTGTGCCGATCGTGCTGCGGATCGGGCGGTACGGCCCGTACCTCCAGCGTGGTGACGGTGACGACGTGGAGCGGGTGTCCATCCCGGAGGACATCCCACCCGATGAGCTCACCCCGGAACGGGCCGTCGAGCTGCTCGAGGCCCCCTCGGGTGACCGCGAACTGGGCGAGCACCCGGAGAGCGGTCTGCAGGTCCTCCTGAAGAACGGCCGCTACGGCCCGTACGTGCAGGAGGGCGTGTTCGACGACGCATCCGGCACCAAGCCGCGGACCGCGTCGTTGTTCCGGTCCATGGACCCCGACACGGTCACGCTCGAGCAGGTGCTGCCGCTGCTCGCCCTGCCCCGTGAGGTCGGCGCCGACCCGGCCGACGGCGTGGTCATCACCACCCAGAACGGACGCTACGGGCCGTACCTCAAGAAGGGGACCGACTCGCGGTCGCTCGAGACCGAGGAGCAGATCCTGACCCTCACGCTCGATGAGGCGCTCCGGATCCTCGCCGAACCGAAGCGCCGCCGGGGCCAGCGGGTCGCGCCGCCGCTCAAGGAGCTCGGGGTCTCCCCGGACACCGAGCAGCCGATCGTGGTCAAGGACGGCCGGTTCGGCCCGTACGTCACCGACGGCGAGACCAATGCGAGCCTGCGGAAGGCCGATTCGGTTGAGGGCGTCACCCTGGAGCGGGCGCTCGAGCTGCTCGCGGAGCGTCGGGCCAAGGGTCCGGCCAAGAAGAAGAAGAAGGCCGGAGCGAAGAAGAAGGCCCCGGCCAAGAAGAAGGCCGCAGCGAAGAAGAAGGCCGCAGCGAAGAAGACGGCCCCGGCCAAGAAGCAGGCCGCAGCGAAGAAGCGGGCCCCCGCCAAGAAGCAGGCCGCAGCCGAGCAGCAGGCGGCACCCCAGGCCGAACCCGACCATCAGGGTCCGGAACCAGGTGAGTGACGCAGCCGCCGGTTCGCTGCCCGCCGAGCCGGCCGGCTGGGTGGACCGGGTGTTCGGCTCGCGCCGGTTCTTCGCTCTCTTCAACGTCCAGGTGATCTCGGCCCTCGGTGACTGGGTCGGCTTCTTCGCCATCACCTCGCTCGCTGCCAGCATCTCCACGCAGCCCGAGGCCGCCATCGCCCTGGTCACGACCGCCCGTGTGGCGCCCGGACTGTTCCTGGCGCCGTTCATCGGCGTGCTCGTCGACCGGTTCGACCGACGGAAGATCATGATCGTCGCCGACATCTCCCGGGCGGTCGTGTTCCTGTGCCTGCCTCTGGTGCAGACGGTTCCCGGGTTGATCCTCGCCAGCTTCATCCTCGAGCTGTTCACGCTCATGTGGTCACCGGCGAAGGAGGCGCTCGTCCCGTCGGTCGTGCCCGAGGACAAGCTCACGACGGCCAACTCGCTGTCGCTGGTGGCGGCGTACGGAACCATGCCGATCGCCGGACCCGTCCAGTACGGACTCAAGCTCCTCAACGACCAGCTCGCGACCGTGTCGGTGCTCGCCTTCCTCGGGTTCAGCCGCAACCTGGGCGACACCCAGAGCCTCGCGTTCTACTTCGACGCCCTGACCTTCGCCCTCTCGGCGCTGATCCTCTGGCGGTTCGTGTTCCGGGGCATGCCGTCGACGGCCGGACCGGTGCTCGCCGAGAGCGAGCACCGTGATCCCGTCGCCGAGGAGCGCTCGTACCTGCGTCGGACCTGGGACGAGGTGCGGGAGGGGTGGCAGTTCATCTACGTGAACCCGATCGTCCGGGGCGTGATCCTGGGTCTCGCGACGGGGCTCATGGGCGGCGCGATGCTGGTCCCGCTCGGGCCGACGTTCGCCCGGTTCGTGATCGGGAATCCCGACACGTTCCCCCTGTTCATCACGGCGCTCGGTCTCGGCGTCGCCACCGGCGTGATCCTGCTGACGGCGCTGCAGCGGCGGATCAACAAGGAGCGGGCGTTCCCGCTGCTCGTGGTCGCCGCCGGGGTGTCCATGTTCTACGGCGTCTCCATGTCGTCGTTCTGGCTTGCGGCGCTCGGGGTGTTCGGCCTCGGCCTCTTCGCCGGGTCGGTCTACGTCCTCGGGTTCACGCTCCTGCAGGCCCACACCGACGACGAGCTCCGCGGCCGGATCTTCGCGACGCTCATGACGCTCGTGCGACTGTGCGTCCTGGTGGCGCTGCTGCTCGGACCATTCCTGGCGACCGTGTTCAACGGCTTCGCCCGCGCCGCGACCGGGGATCCCGAGCCCGAGGTGCCGACCATCGGGCTGTTCGGGTTCGACCTGGCCATTCCCGGGGTGCGCCTGACGCTGTGGCTCGCGGCGATCATCCTGATGGGTGCGGGGGTGCTCGCAGGGCGGTCCATGCAGCTCGGTCTTCGCTCCGGTCTGCGCAACGCGGTCGCCGACCGGACGGGCATGATCAGCCGGACCGACGAGCTCGCCGACGAGCGCCGGGCGAACCACCCGTCGCAGCGGATCCAGTCCGATGGGACCGACCCCGACCCCGACCCCGACCCGGAACCGGACCCCGGCTCGGATCCGGTGACCGACGCGGATCCGGTCGATCCAGCGGACCCGGCCGGCCCGCTGGCCCACGGAGGTGTCCGGGGTGGTTCGGGTGACGGCGGCGGCGGTGCGCCTCCGGACGATCCGGTCGAACCGGCCCCACCGACGGCGTCCGAGGCGCTCGGCGAGGTCGGGCGCGAACTCGCCCAGGCGTTCGGGATCGAGGCGGCCGGCCGACCGGCGTCCGACCGTGCCCATCCGGACGGGGACCTGCCACCGGGACGGTCGGCGTGACGGGCAGGTTCGTCGTGCTCGAGGGTGGCGAGGCCTCCGGCAAGTCCACCCAGGTCGCCCGGCTCGCGGATGCCCTCGGTGCGCTCGCGACGCGCCAGCCGGGCGGCAGTCCGGTCGGAGAGCGACTCCGCGAGGTGCTGCTCGCCGCCGCCGACGACCCGACTCCCCTCGACGACCGGGCCGAGGCCCTGTTGATGGCCGCCGACCGGGCGCAGCACGTCGCCGAGGTGATCCGTCCGACGCTCGAGTCGGGTCGCCACGTTGTCTGCGACCGCTACACACCGTCGACGATCGCCTACCAGGGCCACGGCCGTGGGCTCGATCCCGAGTGGCTCGCGACGCTGGCGGCCTGGGCGGCACGGGACCTGCAGCCCGATCTGGTGGTGCTGCTGGAGGTGCCCGAGGACGTCGCCGCCGCACGGCTGGGCCGGGCGACCGACCGCATCGAGGCCGCCGGGGTGGAGTTCCACCGACGTGTGGCGCAGTCCTACCGCGATCAGGCCGCTGCCGACCCCGACCGGTGGGCCGTCGTCGATGGTTCCGGCACCCCCGACCACGTCGCCGACCTGGTCCGAGCAGCGGTGTCGGATCGGCTGGGGATCTGATGTCGGACCCGGAGGTGATGGTCGACCCCTTCGCCGAGGTGATCGGCCAGGAGGTCGCCGTCGCATTCCTGCGGTCGGCCCTCGACCGGCCGGTCCACGCCTACCTGTTCGTCGGCCGGCCCGGGTCGGGGAGTCGTGCCGCGGCCCGAGCGTTCGCCGGGGAGCTCCTCGGCGCGACTGCCGAGGATGGGACCGGGGTGCCGCTCGAGCGTTCCCGCCGCCTCGCTGCCACCGAGTCGCATCCGTCGTTGTTC
The DNA here is from genome assembly GCA_903852755.1 of uncultured Actinomycetes bacterium. Taxonomy (GTDB): domain Bacteria; phylum Actinomycetota; class Acidimicrobiia; order Acidimicrobiales; family Microtrichaceae; genus SXMI01. Next base: position 13,215 of record CAINRS010000089.1, read on the forward strand.
GTCTTCGAACGGGAGGGGGCGTCGATCAGCGTCGAGCAGGCTCGGGCGGTGGTCGCTCGGGCGTCGCTCGCCCCACCCGAGGGTGATCTGCAGGTCTTCGTGTTGTGCGACTTCCATTTGGTCTCCCAAGCGGGTCCGACCCTGCTCAAGGCGATCGAGGAGCCACCCGACTCCACGGTGTTCATCGTGCTCGCCGACGAGGTCACTCCGGAGCTGGTCACCATTGCGTCGCGCTGCACCGTGGTGGAGTTCCCGCCCGTTCCCGAGGGCGCGCTCCGCTCCCAACTGGTCGCAGAGGGTGTCTCAGGTGAGGTCGCCGACGTCGCCGCCCGGGCGGCCGGTGGTGACCTGGACCGAGCCCGGCTGCTGGTGGGCGACCCGCAGGTGGTGGCACGCCGCACTGCGTGGTACTCGGTGCCGGACCGACTCGACGGTTCGGGTCACACGGCCATGCAACTTGCCGACGAGCTGCTCGCCACCCTCGACGAGGTGGCCGAGCCGCTGCGTCAACGTCACGCTGGCGAACTCGAGGAGCTCGACGCGGCCGAACAGGCGCTCGGCGACCGTCGCCCGGGGGAACGCAAGCGACTGCAGGAGCGTCAGCAACGTGAGGAGCGTCGGGTCCGGACCGACGAGTTGCGGGCGGGACTGGCGGCGCTCTCCGACCGCTACCGGGACGAGCTGGCCGCTGGTGGCGACCCCGGCGTGTTCACCGGGGCGAGCCGGCTGATCCAGGACCTGTGCGACTCCCTCGTGTTCAACCCGCGGGAGCGGCTGCAGGTTCAGTCGCTCCTCGTGCACCTGCCGGTGCTCCGACCTCGGACCTGAGCCGACCATCCGGTCGGGGCGCGGGATGCGAGGTTCGAGCCCGACCCGTTAGTCTTGTGGGCGCACCTCGGTGCACGCCCGGGTAGCTCAGACGGCAGAGCAGCTCACTCGTAATGAGCAGGTCAGGAGTTCGATTCTCCTCTCGGGCTCCAACCGACCGGCCGGGATTCCTTGTGTGTGCAGGGGATCCGGCCCGCATCGGCGTTTCGCACCGATGCGGTGTTCGTTGGCTACGGTCGGTCCCGTGGGGAACCCGAGCGGGTTGGAGCGACGTGCGGCTACTGCGCTGCTGGGGCTGAATCGGGCGGCCTTCTTGGCCCGGCGCGCACAAGCGTCGAGTCGGCGCTCGGCGACGGTTCCGCCCGAGCGCAGTGGCCTGTCCGCGGGTGGTGGGAAACCGGGCCGGAACGTCCTCCTGATCACGGTGGACCAGCAGCGCTTTGATGCCTTGGGCTGCCACGGGCAGCAGGTTGCTCGCACCCCCCACCTTGATGCGCTCGCAGCCAGCGGGGTCGACTTCCATCGAGCGCACGTTCAGAACGCCGTGTGCATGCCGTCGAGGGCGACCATCCTGTCGGGGCAGCACCCGCGTACCCATGGTGTCGTCGCCAACGGCATCGCGCTGCCGCAAACCACCCCCAGCATGGCGGCCGAGCTCCGCCGGGCCGGCTACCGGACCGCGCTGGTCGGTAAGGCCCACTTCGAGCCTCATCTGGACCCGTGGCTGTCATGGTCGGAGAGCCGGATCGCCTGGGGTGGCTGGTCGGGCCCGTGGTACGGGTTCGACCACGTGGAGTTCGCCGGCCACGGGCCGATCGTGCAGAACCACTACACGGACTGGCTGTATCGCAATCATCCGGAGGCGATCCGTGGGTTCGCTCCGGTCCTCACAGGGGCTGGCGGTGGCGACACCGCGGCGCCGGAGGTCGCACACAATCCGATGCCGAGGGACCAGTACCACACGGACTGGGTCGCAGAACGGGCAACCCGGTGGCTCCGCCAACAAGGTGACGCGCCCTGGTTCTGCTGGGTGAGCTTCCCAGACCCGCACCACCCCTACGACCCTCCGTCAGAGGAGGTCCGCCGACGGGTGAACTGGCGGGACGTCCCGCTCCCAGAGGGATACGTGAGCAGCTCGACTGCAGCTCGAGGCATTCTGGACCGCAAGCCAGCGCACTGGACGGCCTACTACGACGGCCGCTTCAAGAACCCTGAAGGCGGGCCGACCAGCGTGGTACCCGCCCAGGTGACCGCTGACCAGGTCCGCGAGATCACTGCGATGGTCGCGGTCGAGAACGAGTTGATCGACGACGCAGTGGGTCGGATCCTCGCTGAGCTCGGTTCTCTCGGTGTGGATGAACGCACCGACATCATTTTCACGTCGGACCACGGCGACCTGGGCGGCGACTTCGGGCTGCTCTACAAGGGCCCCTACCACGTCGACGGCCTTTTGCGGGTCCCGCTGATCTGGCGTCCGGCGCCGATCGCGGGCGTCGCACCGTCGGTCGTCGACGAGCCGGTCGGACTGGTCGACATCGCACCGACGGTCTGTGCCGTGGCCGACGTGACAGCCCCTGACGCGATGGACGGAACGCCCTTGCCGAGCGGACCCGGGTCGGGGCGTGAACGGGTGCTCACCACCTGGGACAGCCAGTTCGCTCAGGTGGGGTTCCACCTCCGGACGATCTACCGCGACGGCTACCTCTGCACCCGGTACGAGCCGTCGACGCGAGACGTCGGCGGAAGCTTCCCTCTGCTCTGGGCGACGTGGGGCCGAGGCTGCGAGGTCCCCACGTACATCGGCAGCGAGGGCGAGCTCTACGACTGCACCGACGACCCGCTCCAGCGGGAGAACCGCTGGGACGACCCCTCGATGCGGTCGGTCCGCGACGACCTCGTCGCCGACATGTACGACCACCTCCCGCCACTTCGTCGAACACTTCGTGTGTCGGCACCCACCTGACCGTGGGGGGCGTGACGCGTCCTGTCGGTTCAGGAAGCGCGTCGCTCTACGACGACGACGACCTCGTGGACAGCCGGGTCGGCGACGACGGTCAGTCGGCCTGACTGCGCCGGCGACGTGACGGTGCCCCCGTGCACGTTCGCCCGGTACCCGGCGGGATAGACGTCGGACGGCAGCACCACGGACGTCGGCGCAGTGATCGACGGGTCCGGCGTGTAGCGGAGCTCGAAGCGACCGGAGCCGGGGTCGAACCGCTGGAGCGTCGGCGTCCCCGCAGTTGCTGACGCGTACGCGCGGACGACGTTGGTCCGGACGATCTCGGGTGCAGTCGTGAAGCCGTTGTAGTCCCAGTACATCCACGACAGAAGGTGCTCGTCGGCGAGCTCGGTGAGACGAGTCGAGTTCAGCGGGCTGCGGGAGGCGCCGAACTCGCCGAGCAGTACTGGCGTGTTCCAATGGGCACCGACGGCGAGCGCGTCGTCGACGCCCGACTCGTACTTCAGGCCGCAGACGGTGTTGGCGACAGGGTCGGGCTGAACCGGCTCACCGCCGTCGGTTCCGAGGCAGTACGAGTGGAACGTCAGACCTGTCCCTTCGTCGGGGGCTGGAGTGCCTTGGAACGCTGCGCCCCAGTTGAACGGTGCCCACCACACGCGCATGGAGGGGGCGGCCTCGCGGATTCGGCCGGTGAGGTCCCGGTAGATGGAGGCGAGCTGTTGGTAGCGGGCGCCGCACCCGCCCACGGCACAGTCGAAGAACCGCTCGCCCGGCCAGGGCTCGTTGAGCAGGTCGATGCCGATGATGTTCGGCGTGTCTCGGAAACGCGCCGCGACCGCAGCCCATCCGTCCCCGAAGAGGTCGACCGCGCTGCGACCACCCGCGACGGGGACCCTGGCGTACAGGTCTTCCCACTGGCGCATCGACTGTGGAGAGAAGTACTTCAGCCCCCAGAACCCTGCCGTGACCTCGGGCGGCAGGAGAGGTTGCGCAGCCGCTGCTGGCGTGGTCGCCCAGTCCGGCAAGCCCTCGAACACGTCCTGGTGGAAGTCCAACAGGACCCACATGCCGGCCCCGACCAGCAGGTCCACCCCGGCCTGGACGCCGTCGAGGTAGGCCTGGTCGACCACTCCCGGCTTCGGGAGCAGGGCATCGGCCCACACTCCGACTCGCACGGCGTTGAAGCCGCTCCGGCGGAGCAGTTCGACGTCGCTCGGTTTCAACCAGGGCGCGCCCGGTGCCACGAAGTACGGCGCCTCCTTGCGCACCATGTTCACCCCGTGGAGCTGGACGAACCGTCCGGCGCCGTCCACCAGCTCGCCTCCTCGGAACGACATCGGCGACATCGTGTCCGGCGACGTCGCGAGGACGACGTCGCCCGGTCCTTCGGGGAACACCACCGGGGTCGGCGCAGCGCAGGCGGACAACGACGCAGCGACCACCAAGGTGACGACCGCAGCTCGAGCAGTTGCCCGGCTGGCCCGCTTCCTGCAGTTCAGCTTCATCGGTCCCCTCCTGGCCCGCCGCGGACGTCGGCCGATCGCTCCGTGCGGCTCAGGGCCACAGGCGCCCGCCCACCTCGAGCGCACGTACTCGCCGCCACGCAGAAGATCTGCGACACTCGGACGGTAAGTGTCGCAGCGAGAATGGTCAATCCGTACCCGGTGGTGTGGAGAGCCTGTTACGCGGCGCCAGCGACGGCGGCGGTGTCGGAGTAGTCAATGTCGAGGTGACCGGTGACGCGTTGGATCATGTTCGGCACCGACACCGCCCAGTAGCGGTCGCAGCAGCGGTCGTGCAGGGGCCGGAGGAGTTCAGTCCGGTGGCACGCAGCCAGGGCTCGGTTGGTCCAACTGAGCGCTCGTCTGGCCGTTGCTCCTGAGCGGCCCGGCCGGATGGCCCACTCGTCGCACATGGCGTCGCCGAACGCCTGCCGGGTCGTCTCGAGCACGTAGTCGTTGAACCAGGTGGTCAGCCGGGGGTTCGGGCTGACTGGGAACCCGTCCTCGATGAGCGGCCGCAGGACGCGTTGTGCCGCTGCGACGTCGTCGGGCAGTGGGAGGGGTGACGTGGCGAGGCAGCCGTAAACGAGCTCGGACCAGTCGTCGAAGGTGCGAAGGACGTGGGACTCCGGCACGCCCTGCATGAGGGCCAGGTACGCGGTGAACTCGGCGATGTCCGACTTCTCCGCCGAGCTGAACCGGTAGCCGGCCTGCTCGGCGAAAGGGATCATCCAGGTGCCCGACACGCTGGCCGCGATCAGGACCTGGAACATGTTGATCGGTGAGCCGTACGCCGCGGTGTTCCAGTCGACGTGCCGCTCGATCTCGGTCCGTACGAAGGCGTGGACGAGCCGGACCCTGCACGCAGTGGCGAACGCCGGCGAGGACCGCTCACGTCCGCCGTCGGAGTAGGTGTCGTGGACGTACTTCATCGTCTCGACGTAGCGCCGGTGGGTCGACTCGACGATGGCGTTGTTGAGCGAGAGCGCGATCGCCGAGTTGGGGTTGATCGCGGCGAACGTGAACCCGGAGATCATGCCGTAGGCCACCGTGACGGTGGGTGGCAGCCGCCGCATCAGCAGCGCCCCGCGGTCCACGGCCGACTGGTCGAGACACGTCGGGACCCGGTCGACGGTGGCGAAGAACTCGACGAGCTCGGTCGCCGGCCGGTCGAGCGACGTCATCCCGTGGTGGAGTGCCTGCTCGAAATCGGCGCGGGCCACTCGTCCGTCGACGATCGCCTGGGCGAGCGGGTCAGCGGTGGCGTCGCCAAGGTGGTGGAGGTCTGCGTAGCGGGCGATGAACCGTGCAGGGTCCGACGCCACCCGGTCTCGTACCGGCGAGGCGGCAAAGCAGTAGTCGGCGAAGTGCTGCCACGACGCAGCCGCCACGGGCTCGGACTGACCGTTCTCGGTGTGTGACATACGGGAACGATTGTTGCACTACATGGCAAGGCCCCTCAACCAGGCTGCGCGGACATCGGCGAGGACCGGGTCCGGCGGTGGTGCGACTGGCCCTTGTCAGCGTTGCGACGTTCGTCGTACGGTGTAGCAGCCAGTCAGTGCCTACAGGGGTTCGTGTGCAGGTTCGCGGGCATGCATCCCTTGAGCACCACGAGGAAGGCGGAGCGACGTTGCTGAGGCGGGATGGACGGCGTTGGTGGTTCGACGGGCGCCGCGCTGGGGTCATCACGGTCGTGACGGTCCTCGTCGCCGTCGTCGCAGCAGCTTGTGTTCCGGCGAGTCCGGCCCCTGTTGTGGCGGACTATCGGCCGTCGGCGGCCCCAGGTCCGTACGCGGAGCTGGAGCTGGACCGGGGTGACGGGGTGCCGGTGGCGCTCGCGGATCCGGACGTGGTGCGTCACGAAGGTCGTTGGTTCCTCTACGGGACGAGCTCGACGGAGGGGTTCGAGGCATGGAGCTCGGCGGACCTGACGACGTGGCGGTACGACGGCCTCGTCTGGCGTCCCCGTCCTGGCGCGTGGAACGACGTGGCCAGCTTCTGGGCCCCTGACGTCCACCGCGACGAGGACGGCAGTTTCCTGATGTACTACACGGCGGGTCAGCGGATCGGCGTGGCTCGCGGCCCGTCGCCGTTGGGCCCGTTCACCGACCTGATCGACCATCCCCTGGTAGGCGGCGGGTTCGGTGCCGTCGGCGACGGCACCTACCTGCGAACCGGCAACGTCGAGGCCGACACGCTCCTCAACCTCGACGATCAGGCCATCGACGCCTTCGTGCTCGACACCACGGACGGCGCCCGGTACCTCTACTTCTCCAGCTCGCCGACCGTCGGATCGACCACGATCACCGCCCACCGCCTCCTCGACGATGCCGTCCTCGCACCCGGACCGCCGACCGCGGTGCTCTCGGTGGAGGTGCTCGGCTGGGAGGGCGTCATCAGAGAGGCGCCTTGGGTGGAGGAGCGCAACGGCCGCTTCCACCTCACGTACTCAGGGAGTCCCTTCTTCAACACCTGCTACGCCGTCGGTGAGGCGGTGGCTGACAACCCGCTGGGTCCGTTCGTCCGCACGGGGACGGGTCCGTTCCTCCACGACGATCCGGCCATCGGGTTCCTCGGTCCTGGCCACCACGCGCTCACCACCGGCCCGGACGGCACCGACATCATCTTCTTCCACACCCTCCGAAGCAGTAGCGCGCGCCAGGCTCGCTGGGCGCCCGTCTCCCACGACCAGTCGGGCAACCTGCGGCTGGTCGACCCACCCGGTCGGGTGGGTACGGGCCGCAGCTCCTGCTGGCAGTTCCCGATCTGACCCTGCAGCGCGGCCCGGTGGCCGAGTCGTGCCGTACCTATTGAGGGCCACGGCGCCGCGTTCGTCGGGGTCGAGGCGTTGGTGCAGTGGGACTGGGTCACCCTGCACGTCAGCGGGAACCTCCTCGTCACGCCGTTCTTGTTTGCGGCGCCGGCCTCTGGCTGCACGATCGGACATGAGTTCGCTGAGCGGCCGAACGTTGCCTCGGTAGGATCGCCGAGTGCAGCTCTCTACCCGCCGCCGGACGACCAGGGAACGCCTCGTCGACGTCGCTGCCGAGCGCTTCCTGGACGAAGGCCTGACATCGGTGACGCTCGAGGACGTGGCCGCTGCTGCTGGGGTCCACCGTGCCACCCTGCACCGTGCGTTCCCGGGCGGCCGTGACGAACTGGTCGCTGCCGTCGTGTCGCAGCGGTTTCTGGAACTGCTGACCGCGAACGAGGCCTGGCTCGACCGGCTGGGCGGCCCACGCCAGGCCGTCACCGAGATCATCGTCACCGCGGTCGTCGCCGTCCGCGACGACCCGCTCCTGGCAGCAGCACTCCAGACTCCTGCAGGACGCGGCGCGCTGCAGGACGCCTCGAGCCCCCTCCCGGAGCGTCTCACCGAGCTCTGGAGGATCCTCGCCGACGCCACCCGTGACGCCGGACTCGAAGGACTGGAGTCGCACGACCCTGGCCGCGTGATCGACCACGTCCTGCGGACGGTCATGGGCCTGGCACTTGACCCCACTGCCCCGCAGCGCAATGTCGATCTGCGCGCCTACGTCAACGACTTCGTCACCCCGGCACTGGTCCACCCCAAGCAGCCCCGACTCTGAACGCCACCATCTCCGGCACGCGTCCGCGTTCCTGCAGGTGCGGAGGGTGCTGCCCAGCGGCCGCGACACGTCCCATCGAGCTGCGCATGCAGGGGTGAGGTAACCACTTGCAGCACTCGACCAGACGACGTGCTCGGACGGTGACCGAACATTGCGACCGTGGAGCGCAAGTGTGTCGCCGGCCAGCGCTCCAGTCGTGACATCTGCTGTCCTGATCGTCCTCGGGTCATCTCACGTAGTCGCCCCGAACCCGTCCAGACAGCCGTGCGGGTAGTCCGCCTCCACAGCGTGAAGCTGTCGCTGTCGTCCGCAGGCTCCACTCGGGCGACGAGGCCGAGGGTGCAACTCGTGCTCGAATTGTGCGCTCAGGCCAGATCGGCTCGCAGCAGATCCCTTGTCCCGCAGGGGATCTGGCCGTTTCGACCGGTACACTCGTAATGAGCAGGTCAGGAGTTCGATTCTCCTCTCGGGCTCCACATCGACCGGCCGAGGTTGCTCACCGGCCATTGCTTGGCCGCAGTGGCCGAGTGGTTGGTCACCTCGCTGTGGTCGGTAGTCCGAGCGCCTCGAGGAAGAGCTGAGGCTCGGGCCGGATCCGGTAGTCGTCGGTCTGGTCGCTGAAGACGATGGTCCCGTTGCCATCGACGACCACCACGGTGGGAAACACAGTGTCGGCCTCGTAGCCAAGTTGCGTGACGCCTGGTGGGACACCGCCTTCGTGAAGGATTCCGAGCTGTCGGGCCGCAGCTGCGCCCGGGTCCACGAGGTACCGGAACGACACGTCGAACCGCTCCGCAAGTTCGCGTGTCTCGGCCAGTGGCTGGGGGGACACGAGCGCAACCTCGACGTTGTGCGCTGCGAGCAGCTGGTAGTCAGCGGCGAGCTCGCGCACCTGTGCGACGCAGAGCGGGCACCAGTTGCCCCTGATGAAGACGAACACGACCGGTTGGCCGGCGAACAACGCGGGCGTCACTGTCGTGCCGTCGAGGTCGACCACCTCAAAGTGAGGTACGGGCGCGCCGACGCTGAGCTCGACCCGAACCTCCCGAGAGAGCCGGGTGTACCACCGCGCGTACAGCTGTGTGGTGGTGAGGCCGATCAGGGCCACCACCATCGTCCCAACGCTGTGGAGTGCGACTCCGCCCACGGCGGCCGTGATCGTCGCGACAACTGCGACTGCCGTCAGTACCGAAAGGTTCCGGCTTGTCCGGCCGACGCGGAGCCAACGGAACGCGACGAGCTGGGCGGGGAGCGCCGCAGCTGCAACGAAGGCGGCCGTCCATGACACGGTCGCCCAACCGTCGCCCGACCGGGCTGCCGCGACGATTGCCACGGCCGCACCAACGACATCGACGAAGAGCATCGGGACGATGGACCACCGCTTGACCCGCTGTGTGGCCAACAAGTTGCTCATGCTGGTGTCTCCTTGGTGGTGGCTCCGACCGCTGACCGGACGGCAATCTGGGCGAGACCGCGGAGCTCGTCGGACGGGTAGCCGGCACGCCCGAGGACGATGAGACCCTGCAACGTGGCGACGAGCTGGTGCGCTGCGTCGTCAGCGTCGAGCGACTCGCTGCCCCAGCCGTCGGACGCCGCCTCGGCGACGAGTGCAGCGAAGGCCGCACGAAGCGCATCGAGCGCACCGCGAACCTGGGCGGCGAGCTCCTCGTCGTGTGCGGCGAGCTCGGTGGCCGTGTTCACCACAAAGCATCCGCGGACCCCGTCGTGCGGGGTCGTGCCCGGCCGCAGCGCAGAGTCGAGCCGGGCCATGACGAGACGTTCCAACCTCGACGTCGCCGAGCCACTGCCACTAAGCGCCGGCAGGACGTCGTCGTGGGCGACCCGCTCGACGTAGAGGTAGAGGGCCTCCGTGAAGGCGGTGCGCTTGCTCCCGAAGCAGCGGTAGAAGCTCCCCTTGTGCATCCCGGTTGCAGCCAGCAGGTCGTCCATCGACGTTGCGGCGAACCCGCGCTCCCAGAACGTGTCGAGCACTTTGTCGATCGCGTGGTCCCGTTCGACCACAGGGTGTCGGCCCATCGGATCCTCCTCGTCGAGGCCATGCTCGCGTTTGTTGACCGTTTGGTCAACTATTTGGATTCGTCGGCGTCCCTGGGGCGAGTTGCAGCGATACGGGCCGCGGGTCGACCGTCATGGCGCGCTCTATCCCGCAGCCCACGACGTGCGCCGTCGGCGGGCTCGTAGCTGCAACTCTGGGCAGCAGCTACCTGATCGGGAGGTCCCGGATCGACAACCGGTCCGGGCTGAGCGATACCACCGCACCGCGTTCGAGGTCGTCGGCAACTGACGGAAGGTTGGCGAGGAGTAGTCCTGCGACTTGCTCGGGTCGGAGCTCGGCGATTCGGCGGAGGTGGACCACCGAGGGTGCTGTGGCAGCACGGACCGCCAAGAGCATCGGGAAGTCGCTGTCCGCCGTGACGACCACAGAGCCGGACTTGGTCGCGTAGTCGAAGATCGCAGCGTCGGAGGCGGTCAGCAGACCGACCTCGACGACATGCTCAACCGTGTAGCCGGCCGCCCTGAGTGGGTCGAGGAGTCGTGGTGAGAGGTTTGCGTCGAGCAGGAGGTTCATGCAGGCCTGGCGAATGGAACCTCGCGCTCGTTGACGACGGCCGCTGCGTACTCGAGTGCCGCCAGCACGTCGGCCTCCTCGAGGTACGGGTAGTCAGAGAGGACGTCGTCGATCGATCTGCCGCCTGCGAGCTGGCCGAGCACGGTGCTCACCGTGACTCGCAGGTCACGGATGCAGGGCACCCCTCCCATCCGGTCCGGGTCGACGGTGATGCGCTCGAACGCCATGTCGTCAGCGTACCGGCGACATCGGACGGGATGAACGGCGAGTTCCACGGGACTGAGGATCGTTGTCGGAAACTGTGCTCGAATCGTGCGCTCAGCCCGGATCGGTTCGCGGCGTATCCCTTGCCCCGCGGGGGATCCAAGCGTTTCGACCGGTTCACTCGTAATGAGCAGGTCAGGAGTTCGATTCTCCTCTCGGGCTCCAGTCGAACCGGCCGAGATTCCTTGTGTTTGCAGGGGATCCGGCCGGTTCTGCATTTCGGTGCAATCGTTCGCGACGTCCGACTCGGGTGGGTCCGCGCACAATCCGCGCACAGTGAAGACCGAGCGAACGGATGCAACGACCGACGTCGACTGCGGGGAGGGATGTTCTGAGTGCTTCCACTCCCCTGAGGTCGGGATCAACCACCAGCATCCATGCGTCCCTCCTGACAGCGTTGTCTCGCAGGCTCACAAACCTGTGCGAAACCCGAGGCGGTTCACCGTGGTGTCGGTCCGCGTGTCGCTGGGGTGCTGTCGGCGGCGGCCGTTGTGGGAGGACGTCCTCCAGTCGTTCGGGCCGCTCGGCGACTGGGGTATCCCAGAGCCTGCGCACCACCTGGGGCGGTTCAGTTAGCCTCCACGTGGAGTTTCGGATGCGGGCGCAGGTCGCAGCGGCGGGTGCCGATGCCGTCCGGGCAGAGCTGATGCCGTCCGGGCAGGGAGGGGACAGTGATGCGATGCGAACCGCGGGTGTGGCGGCGTGTGGGTGGGGTCGTGGCCGCTGTCTGCGTGATGTTCACGTCCTCGACCGCGGTCGCCTCCGCTGCAACGACAGGACCAGCATCAGCGACGGCGGCGACATCGAGTGGCGGGTCGACAGGGTTGACGCCGGCTGCAGTGAACCTCTCCGGCGCCACCCAACTCGCAGCCGGAGGATCCCATACGTGTGCGCTCGTCGCCGGCGGCCAGGCCCGCTGCTGGGGCTCAAACGGCTTCGGACAGCTCGGCAACAACACCACCA
>CAINRS010000090.1 GCA_903852755.1 uncultured Actinomycetes bacterium
ACGAGGAGCGCGATCCAGGTCGGCCGGAACTCCGTGAGCAGGAACACCGACCCGATGGTGAACGCTGTCATGCCGATGATCGTCCAGGCGCGCGGGATGCCCGTCTGCACGTCGATCGCGATCCCGACCACACCCAGCACGACCAGCGCCAGTGCCCACCCCTGCACCGGCAGCTCGCCCAGTCCGAACCCCGCGAGCACCGCCGAGACCGCTCCCACCACACCGGCGACACCAACGCCTGCGGTGAAGAATTCGAACAGGAGCAGGCCGAGGGCGACGACGAGCAGGAGGAAGGCCACCGACGGACTGGCGGCCGTGTGGAGCAGCTGGAGCCCGAGCGGGAGCTTGGAGAACCGGACGATCGTCACCGGCACCTGCCGTTGCTGGCCGTCCTCGACGCGCACCTCGGTCTCGACCCCGTCGAGCCCGACGACGTGCTCGAGCACCGTCGGCGTGAACCGGTCCACGACACCGGCGTCCACCGCCTCCTGGCCCTCGAGCACCTCCGTACGGGCCACCTCGGCCGCACCGGTCAGCAGCTCACCGTGGACGTCGACCGCGAGCCGCTGGTCGCCCGCCGGCCCGACGGTGGACCCGGGAGCGATCCCCGAGGAGTCGGCCACCCGGAGCAGCTCGACCGCGGCCCCGCCGGCCGTCGCGCCGGACGGACCCACCCACACCGAGACCGGGACGTCCGCGCCGGTGATGGCGGCGGCGACCTCGGCGAGCTCGGCATCGGACACCACCACCCCGGGACTGTCGACCTGGAGGACCACCCCGACGACCCCGTCGGCCCGACGGGCGCCGGCCAGGGTGTCGATCACGAAGTCAGCCAGGATCCCGTCGATCAACCCGTCGACCGCCACGACGTCGAGGCAGCCGACCTCCTGGCACGTCCGGACCGGACCGTCAGCCGGACCGTCGGAGGGGGGCTCGCCGCCCGTCGGGCCGTCCGGAGCCTGGGCACCGGCACCGGCCACCGGTCCGAGCAGGACCGCTGCGGCCAGTGCAAGTCCGACGACCGCGAGCCCGACCGGACGCGACCACGCCGGTAGCCTGCACGCTGCGACGATCCGTTGACCCAACGACGTGCCTCCGACGTCCACCCTCCGGAGCACCGACCGAAGGACCGCAGTGGAACCAGCCCAGTCTCTCACCTCGGCCGGCGTGCTCATCGTCGCCGGGAAGGGCGGCGTCGGCAAGACGACGGTGACCGCAGCGCTCGCCGTGGCCGCCTCGGCCGCCGGTCGCCGGGTGCTCGTGATCGACGTCGAGGGCCGGGCGTCGATGCCGACGGCCTTCGGCGTCGACCCGCTGACCTACGAGGAACGGGTCCTCGTCGACGCCGCCGCCGAGCACGCCGGGGTGTTCGCGCGCACCCTGACGCCCGACGATGCGCTGCTCGAGTACCTGAACGAGCGCGGGCTGCAACGCCTGTCGAAACGTCTGGTCAGCACGGGCCTGCTCGACGTGATCGCCACGGCGATCCCCGGCATCCGCGACATCCTGGTCCTCGGCAAGGTCAAGCAGCTCGAACGATCGGGGATGTTCGACCTAGTCGTCGTCGACGCACCCGCAGCAGGTCACGCCATCACCTTCCTCCAGTCGGCGAGCGGACTGCTCGACGCCGTGCAGGTCGGTCCGATCAACGCCCAGGCCCGCGAGGTGCAGGAGCTCCTCACCGACGCCGAACGGTGCCGGGTGGTCCTGGTCACGATCCCCGAGGAGACACCGGTGAACGAGCTCGTCGAGACCGCCTACCGGCTCGAGGACCAGGTCGGGGTCGCGCTCGGCCCCGTGGTCGTCAACGGGGTCCACCCGGACCTTCCCGGGCTCGCCGTCGACCCGGAGCTGGCTGCTGCCGAGTCCGGGGTTGCCCTGGTGGCGGGAGAGGCCGAGGCCCTGCGCGACGCCGCGGCGTTCCGGCTCGCCCGGACCGCTGTCCAGCAGGAACAGCTCGAGCGGCTCGCCGCCGAGCTCCCGCTCCCGCAGCTGCGGCTCCCCGACCTGTTCACCTCGACGCTCGGCCGGGCCGAGGTCGACCGGCTCGCCGACGCGCTCAGCGAACAGCTCGGCACTGCCCGCCCCGGGGGGACGGCGTGAGTCCGGACGCGGAGCGGCTCGACGCCGTGGTCGGACGGAGCCGGGTCGTCGTGTGCTGCGGGTCCGGCGGAGTGGGCAAGACCACGACCGCTGCGCTCGTGGCGCTGCACGCCGCCCGGCGCGGTCGCCGGTCGGTCGTCGTCACGATCGACCCTGCACGGCGGCTGGCCAACGCCCTCGGCCTGACCAGTCTCAGCGACCAGGCCTCGGTGATCGACGGACCGTGGCCCGGCGAGATGCACGCCCTCATGCTCGACACCACCGCCACGTTCGACGGTCTCGTCCGCAGGTACGCCGCCGACGACCGGCAGGCCGAGCAGATCCTCGGGAACCGCTTCTACCAGAACATCTCGACGTCGCTGTCGGGCACCCAGGAGTACATGGCGTCGGAACGCCTGTACGAGCTGGCGATCGAGTCCGACTACGACCTGGTCGTGGTGGACACACCACCCACCCGCAACGCGCTCGACTTCATCGACGCCCCCCAGCGGCTCGCCCGGTTCCTCGACCACCGGATCTACAAGATCCTCATCAACCCGTCCAAGGGACCGATCCGCGCCGTCAACGTGGCGGCAGCAGCGGTGACCCGGTCGCTCGCCAAGGTCGTCGGCGCCGACGTGATCGGTGACGCCATCGAGTTCTTCCGGGCGTTCGACGGCATGGAGGAGGGCTTCGCCCGCCGGGCGGAGCGGGTGGACCGACTGCTCCGGGAGGACACGACCGCCTTCGTGCTGGTCGCCTCACCCAAGGCCGACACCGTCGTCGAGGCCGGATTCTTCGCCGACCGACTCGGCGAGCTGGGCATCAGCGTGCGGGGACTGGTCGTCAACCGGATGCAGCCGGCGTTCGAGTTCGCCACCGACCGTCCCGAACTGTCCGGTACGGCGGTGCGCGCCAGGGCCGGCACCCTCGCCGGCACATCCCTCGGCGACCTCTACACCTGCCTGGCCGACGCCCGGCAGCTCGCCGCCGCCGAGGAGGAGCACCTGGCCGGGCTTGCCGACCGGGTCGCGCCCGCCCCCGTGGTGCGGGTGCCCATCCAGGCGGCCGAGGTCAACGACCTGGTCGCGCTCGACCACCTGGCCGACCTGGTCCTCGGCTCCGCCGACGGTGGACGCTCCGGGACGTGACTCGCCGGGACGCTCCGCCTGACCGGAGTGCGCATTGCGACCGGATGCGACCGGGTCGCAGCGGCACCGCTAGCCTCGGCGTCGTGCGGACGATCCTGCTGGCCTGCGACGACGCCGACCTGACCGCCGAGGTGGACGCCGCGCTGGTCGACGCCGACACCCGGCTCGCGCGGGTCCGCGCCGGCCGGGACGTGCTCGACGCCATCGGCGAGGTGGACCCGGACGTCGTCCTGCTCGACCTGCAGATCGGCAACATGGGCGGGATGGCGGCGTGCCGCAACCTGCGCCTCGAAGAGGGCGCCGGCCGGATCCCGGAGCAGCGGATCGTGCTGCTCCTCGACCGCGCCGCCGACGCCTTCCTCGCCCAGGCCGCCGGGGCCGACGCCCACCTGGTCAAGCCCCTCGACGCGCTCGAGCTGCAGTCGACGGTCGACGACCTGCTCGTCGGGGCCTGACCGGAGGGTCCCGCCGGATCGGGGCAGCACCTTTTCCGGGGTCGCAGGGACACGGGTACGATGGCCGGGCACGGGTGGTGGCGCAGTTTGGCAGCGCGCCTCGTTCGGGACGAGGAGGCCGGGAGTTCAAATCTCCCCCACCCGACCACCAGGCCCCCGGACCGAAGGGTCCGGGGGCACACAACCCCTCCGGAGGTCAAGTGCGGGTGCCGTCGACCCGATACACCTGTGTGGCCACTCCACAATCCACCGTCCGCTCCCCCCGAGCCGGTGCCAGTCGGTTCCGCCGACTGGCGGCAGCCACCGCCACCGTGCTGGCTACCGGGTTCGTGAGCGCAGCCCTGGTGGTGAACCCCGCGCCGCCAGTAGGCGCACGGGTCCAGCTCGAGAGCACCGACTGGGACCGAGCCGAGGTCCGGAACCTCATCAACCAGAGCAGGGTCCAGAACCGACTCGGGACGCTGCGGCCCAACGCGATCCTGGACCTGAAGGCCGACGGTTGGGCGCAGTACCTGCGCAGCATCTGCGCCCTGAAGCACTCCCGGCTGGCGGACGGTGCCCCACCGGGGTGGTTCAAGCTCGGCGAGAACGTGGGCAAGGGCGGGTCGATCGGCCAGGTCCACGAGGCCTACCTCCGCTCGCCGTCCCACCGGGCGAACATCCTCGACGGGTCGTTCACCCAGGTGGGCACGGGCGCAGTCTGGGGCAACTGCGACGGCTACCGGACGGTCTTCACCGTGCAGGAGTTCATGAAGTAGGCAGACCCGGTCCGACGCACCGCTCTCCTGTGGGAGGCTGCGGAACGTGGAGATCGCCGAGTTCCAGCAGTTGATGGAGGATCTCTACGGGGTCCACGACCGGGAGCGGGGACTGCCCTCGACGGTCGCCTGGCTCTGTGAGGAGACCGGCGAACTGGCCCAGGCGGTCCGCAAGGGCACCACGGCGGAACAGCTCCACGAGCTGGGCGACGTGCTCGCCTGGCTCGCCTCGCTCGCCAACCAGCTCGGCCTGTCGCTCACCGACGCCGCCCAGCGCTACGTCGACGATCCACCCTGAGCGGCCACCCCAGCGCCGCGGACGCCCGGCGACCGGGCCCGGACGGTCAGGTCACGACCGCTGCGCGACCACGAGTTCCGCGATCTGCACCGCGTTGAGCGCTGCGCCCTTGCGCAGGTTGTCGCTCGAGAGGAACAGGGCCAGTCCGTGCTCCACGGTCGGGTCCCGGCGGATCCGGCCCACGATCGTCGGATCCGTGCCGGCGGCCGCCAGCGGCGTCGGGACGTCGTCGAGCGCCACACCAGGTGCGTCCCGGAGGAGCTCGGTCGCCTGCTCCGGGGTGAGGTCCCGCTCGAACTCGGCGTTGATCGACAGCGAGTGCCCGGTGAACACGGGCACCCGCACGCAGGTCCCCGACACGGCGAGCTCGGGCAGTCCGAGGATCTTGCGGCTCTCGTTGCGCAGCTTCTGCTCCTCGTCGGTCTCGCCGGACCCGTCGTCGACGAGTCCCCCGGCGAACGGGACGACGTCGAAGGCGATCCTCCGGACGAACACCATGGGGTCACCCAGGGGCACCGACGCGCCGTCGAAGGTCAGCTCTGCCGCCCGGTCACCCGCTGCGGCCACCTGACCGGCGAGCTCCTCGACCCCCGCCAGACCGGCTCCGGACACCGCCTGGTACGTGCTCACGACGAGTCGGCGCAGACCCGCTGCCGCCGACAGCGGAGCGAGCACGGGCATGGCGGCCATCGTCGTGCAGTTCGGGTTGGCGACGATCCCGAGCGGGATCGACCCGAGGGCCTCGGGGTTCACCTCTGCGACGACGAGCGGGACCTCCGGGTGCAGCCGCCACGCCGAGGAGTTGTCCACGACGACGGCACCGGCTGCGGCGACCCGCTCGGCGTGCGCCCTCGACGTGGCGCCTCCCGCCGAGAACAGCGCGATGTCGAGCCCGCCGACATCCGCCGTCTCTGTGTCCTCGACCACGACCGGGGCGTCCGCCCACGGCAGCTCGGTCCCGGCCGAGCGGGCCGAGGCGAAGTACCGCATCGTCCGCACCGGGAACCCACGATCGGCGAGCAGCCGACGCATGACGCCGCCGACCTGACCGGTCGCACCGAACACACCGACGTTGACCGCTCCGTCCATGGCGGGCGAGCGTACCGGGGGCACCACAGGACCGAGGAACCGGTTCGGGCACGGCGCGACACTGTCGGATCGAACCCCGCACCGCACCTCCCGACCGTGACGACCCGACCGGGACACCCCGGGGTCCCGCTGCGGACCGACTCCTCGGCGAGGTCGGGGCGGTGTCGTTCGGCATCTACGTCCACGTCCCGTTCTGCCTCCGCCGGTGCGGGTACTGCGCCTTCGTCACCTCGGCCCCGGGCGATGACCGCGTCCCATGGGAGGACCGGCACCGGACGTGGGCCCGCAGCGTCGTCCACGAGATCGGCACCGCTGCGGCGCTGCTCGGCGACCACCGGCCACCGGTCGACACGGTCTACCTGGGCGGTGGCACCCCGACCGTCGTCGACCCCGACCTGGTGGTCGCCGTCCTCGACGCCACCCGGCGGGACCTCGACGTCGCCGACGACCTGGAGGTGACCATCGAGTGCAATCCCGACGGCCTCCGGCCGGGACAGCTCGGCCGGCTGGTCGACGGCGGCGTGACCCGGGTCAGCATCGGGATGCAGAGCGCCGACCCGGCGGTGCTGCGGACCCTCGACCGCAGCCACCCGTGGGAGCTCGCCGTCGTCGCGGTCGACGACGCCCGATCCGCCGGGGCGGCGCACGTGGGGCTGGACCTCATCCTCGGGACCCCCGGGGAGACCGACGAGTCGTGGTGCCGCACCCTCGACGTGGCACTCGCCTGTGACGTCGACCACCTCTCGGCGTACGCGCTCGCCGTCGAGCCGGGCACGAAGCTCGCGGCGCGGGTCCGAGGTGGATCGCTGCCCGCACCCGATCCGGACGTCGCCGCCCGGCGGTACGAGCTGCTCGACGACGCGTGCTCCGCAGCGGGCCTGCAGTGGTACGAGCTGTCGAACTGGGCCGCTGACGACGGTGCCCGGTGCCGACACAACCTGGGGACCTGGCGGGACCACGACTGGTGGGGTGTCGGGCCCGGGGCGCACTCCCACGTGGGCTCGCAGCGCTGGTGGAACCACGCGGCCGAGCGCGAGTGGGCAACCGCCGTCGGCGAGGGTCGGATCCCCGCCGCCGGACACGAGGTCCTCGACCGTGCAGCCAGGCGGTGCGAACGGATCATGCTCGGCATCCGACTCCGTGAGGGCCTGGCCGTCGACGAGGAGCTCGACCCCGGAGCGGTGGACGCGCTCGTCGCAGACGGGCTCGTCGACCGCCGGGACGGGAGCACCCCGGGGACCCGGACCGGTCCCGGTGCCGACCGGATCGTCCTGACCCGACGAGGGCGGCTGCTCGCCGACGCCGTGGTGCGCCGGCTCGTGTGACCGACCCTCAGAACGTCGTCTGGTCGAGCTCGAACGCCTCGTGGAGCACGGCGACCGCCCGGTCGGCCGCAGCCTCGGCGATCACGCACGAGATACGGATGGCCGAGGTCGAGATCATCTCGATGTTGATCCCGTGCTCGGCGAGGACCTCGAACATCGTGGCCGCCACGCCGGGGTTCGACTTCATGCCCGCCCCGACGACCGACACCTTGGCGATCGCGTCGTCGGAGAGCACCTCGGTGGCGCCGGTGGTCGCCCGCTGCTCCTCACAGACCGCCACCGCCCTCGACAGGTCCGTGTGCGGCACGGTGAACGAGATGTCGGTCACGCCGGCCGCCGAGACGTTCTGGACGATCATGTCGACGTTCACCTCGGCGTCCGCCAGCTCCCGGAAGAGCCGGGCGGCGACTCCCGGCTGGTCGGGAACGCCGGCGACCGTCACCTTCGCCTCGGACAGGTCGGGCACGACCGCCCTGATCAACGCTGCTTCCATGTCTGGTCCCTCCTCGACGACCCACGTGCCCGGCTCCCAGGTGAACGCCGAACGGACGTGCAACCGGACGCCGTGCCGGTGTGCGAACTCCACCGACCGCATGGCCGGCTTGGGACAACCTGCGGCGGTCATCTCCAACATCTCATCGAACGTGATGCGGTGCATCCGACGGGCGGCGGCAACCACCCGGGGATCCGTCGTGAACACACCCGGGACGTCGGTGTAGAGCTCGCACGCATCGGCCCCGAGCGCCACGGCGAGGGCGACAGCCGTCGTGTCGGAGCCGCCACGGCCGAGGAAGGTCACGTCCTTGGTGGTCGAGACCCCCTGCGCACCGGCGACGACCGGGACGGACCCGGCGTCGAGCGCCTCCCTGATCCGGGCGGCGCCGACCTCGAGGATCTTGGCGTTGCGGTGCGTTGCGTCGGTCAGGAAGCCCGCCTGACTGCCCGTGAAGCTCTGCGCCGGGACCCCGAGCGACTCGATGGCCATGGCGACGAGCGCAATGGCCTTGCGCTCACCGGCCGTGACGAGCATGTCCATCTCCCGGCCCGACTGCTCCGAGGACACCTCACCGGCCAGACGGAGCAGTTCGTCGGTCTCCTTGCCCATCGCCGAGACGACCAGGACGACCTGGTCGCCGTTGCGTCGGCACCGGACGACCTGCTCTGCCACGGTCCGGATCCTCTCGGCGTCGCCGACCGAGGTTCCCCCGAACTTCTGCACGAGCAACGCCACGTCGGAACGCTACACGGCACCCCTGCGGGCTCCGGACTCCGGGAGCGCCAGCCGACCCAGCCACCGAGGACCCCGGCGCTACGCTCCACCGCCGTGGGAACCAGCGCCGAGAAGCACGCCCGGCAGAAGCAGGGCCGCACGAACCGGGTGAGCGAGGCCCGCCGGCAGGTACGCCGCAGCGACCGGCGACGACGTCTGGTCTCGATCGTCGGTGTGGTGCTCGCCGTAGCGCTACTGCTCGGGGTCGCAGCACTCCTCGTGCAGCCCTCGGGCACCGACAGCGCGAACGGTTCCACGACGACCACCACACCGTCGACCAC
This sequence comes from uncultured Actinomycetes bacterium, assembly GCA_903852755.1. Taxonomy (GTDB): domain Bacteria; phylum Actinomycetota; class Acidimicrobiia; order Acidimicrobiales; family Microtrichaceae; genus SXMI01. Next base: position 8,710 of record CAINRS010000090.1, read on the forward strand.
GACGACCTCCGTCTCGGCCGACCCCGCCGCAGCGCTCCCGGCCCCACCCGAGGGACTGACGCTCGAACAGGCCACACCGTGCCCGCCGGCCGAGGGCTCCCAGCGTCGGGTCCAGAAGTTCGCCGGACCGCCGCCCACCTGTATCGAACCCGACCAGCGGTACCAAGCCGTCGTCACCACGTCGAAGGGCACGTTCACCGTGGCGCTCGACAGTCAGGCGGCACCGGTGGCGGCCAACAACTTCGTCGTGCTCAGCCGCTACCGCTTCTTCGACGGCGTGCCGTTCCACCGGATCGTCCCGGGGTTCGTGATCCAGGGCGGCGACGGGGACGGCGAACCCTGGGGGAACAACGACCTCGGCTACACCTTCGGTGACGAGCTCCCGGCGGGGCCCGAGGCCTACACGGACTACTCGGTCGCCATGGCGAACGCCGGACCGGCGACGAACGGCAGCCAGTTCTTCGTGGTGCTGCCGGGAGGTGGCGTCCAGCTCAACCCGGCCAACTACACGCGCTTCGGCGAGGTGACCTCCGGCCAGGACGTGATCGACCGCATCGGCGCGCTGGGCAACGCCAACCAGGAGCCGACCGAGGCCGTGGTCATCGAGTCGGTCCGGATCGAGCCGATCCCCGGCTGATCGACCGGGACACCGGGGACCGGTTCCGCCGGCCGAGGTCGCGGGTCAGTCCTCGAGGGCGGAGTTCAGCACCCGGGGGAGTGCGTCGAGCCCGGCCCGGCGGCCGGCGACGAACACCTCGACCGAGCCCGCACCGACGACCTCCCACTCGCCCGGACCCGAGTGCAGCAGGGCCGTCGACGCGTCGATGCCCACGACCGGGAGGTGCGGTGGCGCCAGTTCGACGGTCCGGTGCCACTTCTCGGGTGACCAGCGGTCGTAGTAGGGGACGAACGCCGCCGTGTCGACGAGGTCGAGCCCGACCGTGAACGCACCACCCCGGCTGTCGACCATGTGCGAGCAGACCACGGCGATGGCCTCCCCTGCGACGCCGATCACGGCGCCGCGGCGCCACGCCTCCACCATCCCGTCGAGCAACGGCGTGTCCTTGAGCACCGACCGCAGGTGCATCGGCGAACCGCTCGACACGTAGATCGCCGACGCCGAGGCGACCGCCTCGGCCGCCGCGGGCTCGAGCGCCTCGGCCCGGCGGTACACGTCGAGCACGTCGACCCGGACCCCGAGTCCCCCGAGGTGCTCCCTCGCCCGCTGGATCGCCAGCTCCGGGCGTTCGTAGGCCCGCGCCGCCGGGATGACCAGGACGTCGTCGATCCCGGCGAGCAGTTCGGCGTCGAAGGTGCTCGTCTCGGTCCACTCACCACCACCCACCAGGGCGAGCGTGCCGCTCACGTCGGGCCGCCGGGTGCGATCGCCTCCACGGTCGGACAGCCTGACACGCCGGGTCGGCTCGGGCCATCCGGCACTGCGTCGACCGGTTCGCTTGGGGCCGGGTCACGGTCGGTCGCTACAGTCCGGGACATGACGATCTCGACGGTGGGCATTCTCGGCAGCGGCATCATGGGTTCGGGCATCGCCGAAGTGGCGGCGAAGTCCGGCTACGAGGTGATCCTCAGGTCCCGGCAGCAGGCGACCGCCGACGGGATGCTGGCGGCACTCGAGAAGTCGCTCGCCAAGCAGGTCGACCGGGGCAAGCTCGAACAGGCCGACGCCGACACCATCCGGGCCCGTGTCAGCGCGACCGACGACCTCTCGGCGCTCGCCGGTGCCGACCTGGTGATCGAGTCGGTCGTCGAGGACCTCGACGTCAAGCGGGAGCTCTTCGCCCAGGTCGACGGGATCGTCGGGGAGCAGGCGATCATCGCCAGCAACACCTCGACCCTGCCCCTGGTCGACCTGGCCGTCGCCACCAACCGGCCGGACCGGGTGGTCGGCATCCACTTCTTCAACCCTGCGCCCGCCATGTCGCTGGTGGAGGTCATCCGCCCGCTGACCGCATCCGACGAGACGGTCGCTGCGGCCCGTGCCTTCGCCGAGTCCTGCGGCAAGTCCCCGGTCGAGGTCGCCGACCGGGCCGGGTTCATCGTGAACGCCCTGCTGTTCCCGTACCTCAACAACGCCGTCCGCATGCTCGAGAACGGCACGGCCTCCGCCGAGGACATCGACGCCGCCATGCAGGGCGGCTGCAACTTCCCCATGGGCCCGCTCGCCCTGCTCGACCTGGTCGGGTTGGACACCTCGGTGGCGATCCTCGACGCCCTCTACGAGGAGTTCAAGGATCCGAACTACGCCGCCGTCCCGGTCCTGCGCCGGATGGTCGCCGCCGGGCGGCTCGGCCGGAAGTCCGGATCCGGGTTCTACGACTACGCCCGCTGAGGACGCCCGGTCATCCGGCCCGCCGACCCACCCGCCGACCCGCCGGTCGACCCGCCGCCGAGCCGCTGGGCCCTCCCCGACCCGTCGGACGGCCCGGCGGACGGCCCGGTGGCGGTCGGCGCCGACCTCGAGCCCGGAACCCTGCTCGACGCCTACCGGACGGGGCTGTTCCCCATGCCCGTCGGACGACGTCGACTGGCGTGGTTCTCGCCCGATCCCCGGGCCGTCCTCCCACCCGGCGCCGCCCACGTCTCCCGTTCGCTCCGGCGCGTCGCCCGCCGGTTCGAGGTGAGCTGCAACACGTGCTTCGAGGACGTCGTCCGGGGGTGCGCCGACCCGACCCGGCCCCACGGCTGGATCGACGAGGCCATCGTCGAGGCGTACGCCGAACTGCACCGGATGGGCTGGGCCCACAGCGTCGAGGTGTGGTCGGACGGGGACCTGGTGGGCGGCCTCTACGGCGTGTCGATCGGTGCGTTCTTCGCCGGCGAGTCCATGTTCCACCGGGCGACGGGCGCCTCGAAGGTCGCCCTCGTCGTCGCCGACCGGATCGTCGCCGACGGCACCGGCTCGCTGTTCGACGTCCAGTGGGCCACCGACCACCTCCGCAGCATGGGCGTCGTCGAGGTCTCCCGGGCCGCCTACCTGGAACACCTCCGGATCGCGACGGCCGCCCCGGGTCCGCAGTGGAGCATCCCGGCGATCGACGACTGGTGAGCGGCGCGGTCCCGGACCGCTCCGTTCAGGCCGCAGCCCTCGGGACGTTCGACATCCTGCGGGCGGCCTGCACCCGCCAGACCACGAAGGTCACGATGCCGATGACGATCTGCGGGATGAACGTCGCCGCCCGCCAGAGCAGGTCGGCCGCGAGCGCCTGGTCCTTGTCCATCCCGAACGCCGAGAGGAGCCCCACCAGCGCGGCGTCGACGGTGCCCAGACCACCCGGGGTCACCGGGATGAACCCGGCGAGCCGGGCGATGGCGAATGCGGCGAACACCTCGGCGGGATTCACCCCCGTCGCCCGACCACCGAGGCCGTAGACGGCGACGAGCAGGACGAAGAACTGACTGAACTGCTGGGCGAAGTTGGTGAGCGTCAGGGGGCCCCAGCGCTCGGCCACCACGGCGTAGGTCTGCTCCCGGAAACGCGCCAGGGCATCGGCGACGGCGGTCGGTGCGGTCGCCGGGCGGACCCGGTGGACCACGGCGTCGCCCCATCCTCCGAGCCGGCGGGCCCAGCCCTCGCTGCGCAGCACGACGACCATCGCCACGACGATCGCGACGAGCGCGGCCAGGCTCACGACGGAACCGACCACCTGGTTGCGGTTGGCGTCACCGTCGACGAGCAGGACGGTCAGACCGAGCGCCGGCAGGGCGAGCGTGACGAGCATGTTCCAGACGCTCGTCACAGCGATCGCCGAGGTCGCCTGGGCCGCGGTGAACCGGTAGCCCGCGAGCATGGCGTACTGGACCCCCAGTCCGAACGCGCCACCGGCCGGCACGGCGTTGGAGATCATGAACGAGGTCTGCCGGACGACGAACGCGTCACGGAACCTGATACCGGGCAGCGCCGCCATGTACGGGAGCACGTAGACGACGATGTTGACGACCGTCACGGCGGCGAGCGCCAGGAGCGACCCGACGGACATCTTCTGGATCGAGGCCCAGGCGTCGCCGTAATTCGCGAACTTCGGGAAGATGCCGTAGAACACGACGACGAGCACCACGACGGTGATCAGGCCGGCGACCACCTGCTTGCGCCAGTCGAGCCCGCCGATCGAACCTGCTGCAGCGGTGTCGGCCGGAGCTGACGGATCGGAGTGGCCGGCCGGGTCACCCGGTACGACCGGCTCCTCCGGTGCGACCGGGTCGTCGAGCGGTGACGACTCGGGGTGTTCGGCCACCTCCGGAGCTTAGGGGCGGCCGGGACGCCGCCCGCGTACGATCCTCCACGACCGAGCGACCCGAACTCCCCGGAGGCAACCATGGGCGTCCACCACATCGCACTCGCCACACCGGCGCTGGCGGCGACCGACCGGTTCTACACCGAGGCGATGGGCTTCGAGCTCGTGAAGTGCGTCGTCGGGCCGACACCCGAGGGTGGCTGGGCCCGTCACGTGTTCTACCGGAACCCCGACGTCGCCGACGGCGCCCCGGGGATGATCGCCTTCTGGGACCTGCACGGTGACTACCCGCCGATCGACGGGGGCATGTCCCGGTCGGTGGGCCTGCCCGAGTGGGTCAACCACCTGGCGTTCCACGCCACCGACCCCGCGGACCTCGAACGCCGCCGGGCCCGCTGGCTCGACCTCGGGCTCGAGGTCCTCGACGTGCACCACGGGTTCTGCCGGTCCGTCTACACCCACGACCCCAACGGGACGCTCGTCGAGTGGTGCTGCAACCTCCGGGAGCTCGACGACCGGGACCGGGCCGAGGCCCGGGCGGCGATCACCGCCGAGCACCCGGCGATGGAGGACCCCCCGACGGACGTCCAGCACTTCCCCGCCGACCCGGACCGACAGCCGGACTGGTTCGCCGCCTGATCGATCTGCACCGTCCGCGGGACGCGCGTGGTCGTCAGTCGCCCGACGCCATGTTGGCGAACATCGTGCAGTAGTCGAGGAACACCAGACGGGCCACGCCCGTTCGCCCGGCACGGTGCTTGGTCACGAGCACCTCGGCGGTGTCCTTGTCGGGTGAGTCGGGGTGGTACACCTCGTCCCGGTACAGGAACATGACGACGTCGGCGTCCTGCTCGATCGAGTTGTGGACGATCACGCCGTCGGCGACGAAGTTGTGCGTCCCGAGCACCGTGGCGTCGAAGACCGGCTGCTCCCCGAGCGGTTCGATCGACTCGACCTGGTCCCAGAGCACGTCGGACTCGGCCAACGAGGCCAGCTCCTTGCTGTCGCACACCCGGGCGATCCTGGCGAGTCGATCACGCCCGGTCGCCCGGGGGCGGGACTCGGTCCCGAGGAAGTAGCTGCCGCAGTAGGCCTCACCCAGCTCGTCGGCGAGCTGGCGCTGGGTCATGCCGATGCGCTCGAGCTCCGAGACGACCAGGTTCCGGACGCCCGCCGGGATCGTGTCGACGTGGCTGTTCGCAGCGACGCCGCTGATGGCGTCCAGTGCGGTGACGCCGAGCTGGGCCGTCGGCCCGGCCGGGACGACGCGCTCGAGGAACCGCCGTTGGTCGTCCGCGCCGTGGATCCACAGGCGCCAGGAGCGGGACCGACCGGACACGGCGACCACCCGGGCGTGCACCTCGAACCGGAGCAGGACGCGCTGGAGGTCCTGCAGGAGTCGGACGTGGCGGCTGGTGCAGTAGATCCGCACCAGTGGCCGGCCACGGAGCGTCCCGACGCCCACCGTGCCCAGGCGGGTCGTGAGGTGGGCGAGGAGCTCGGCGAGGTCGGCCTCCCCCAGGGAGTCCACCGCTGCCGGCAGCACCCCGGAGCGGGCCACGCCGTCGGCCCAACAGGCGAGCACCTCGACGCGCTCGGTGTGGTCGTCCGGAACGGCAGCGCCGACCACCTGGTCGAGTGACCCGCACACCTCTGGCGGTCCCAGCCGCCTCGGGACCGCCAGTCGGTCGCCGACGGCGAGCTCGTCGAGCCGGACCCAGCCGTCGAGGCGGCGGAACGGGTGGTTGGCGGAGGCCTCGACCGTCCGGCCCGATGCGAGTCGCAGCCGGAAGACCTCCTTGACCCCGCTCGGGAAGGCGTGCGTCATGGTCGCCGGGACCATCCGCCAGTCGTCGTCGAGGCTCCAGACCGGGACGTCGCGCTCCCCCGAGTCGAGCAGCTCCCCCAGGGTGACCTCGGCGTTCGTGTCGGCACGGAGGACCCGGGTCGAGGCCGTCAGGCAGCCGGACTCACGCAGGTCGGCGAGCATCGGCCGCTTGTCCGCCCGGAGCTCGAGCTGCCGGGACAGCTGCGAGAGCGCCACCACCGGTACCTCGAGCTCGCGGGCGAGGACCTTGAGGCCACGGCTGATCTCGGCGACCTCGACCTGGCGCGTCTCGGCGACGGCCCGGCCCTGCATCAGCTGCAGGTAGTCGACGACGATCAGGCCGAGGTTGGTCCCGAGCTTGTCCTGGAGACGACGTGCCTTGGAGCGGATCTCCATCACCGTGAGGGCGGGATTGTCGTCGATCCACAGGGGCGCCTCACCGAGGCGCCCCATGGCCTTGGTGATCTTGGTCCAGTCGGCGTCGGTGAGCCGACCGGTCCGGAGCTTGGTCGCATCGACACGCGCCTCGGCGGCGAGGAGCCGCTGGGTGAGCTCGAGGTGGCTCATCTCGAGCGAGAAGAACATCACCGGCAGCTGCTCCCGCACGGCTGCGTGCGATGCCAGGCCGAGAGCGAAGGCGCTCTTGCCCATGGCAGGCCGGGCCCCGACCACGACCAGCGCACCGGGCTGCAGGCCGGACAGGATCGAGTCGAGGTCGGTGAAGCCGGTGGGCGTGCCCGTGATGGCGTCACCCCGCTCGTAGAGCTCCTCGAGTTGCTCGAGCGCCCGGTCGAGCAGCGGCGCCAGCTCGGCGAGCGTGTCGGTGGTCCGACGCTGGGCGACCGAGAAGATCATGCTCTCGGCGGTGTCGATGGTCTTCTCGATGTCGTCGAGCGGGCTGTACCCGAGCTCGGCGACGTCGTTGGCGGCACCGATCAGCTTGCGGAGCAGCGCCTTCTCCTCGACGATCCGGGCGTAGTGCTCGGCGTTCGTGATGGCGGGCGTGTTGGCCTGGAGGCTGACCAGCACCGCCGGGCCACCGACGGCCTCGAGCACCCCGGCCCGGTCGAGCTCGTCGGCCACGGTGAGCGGATCGACCCCGCGTCCGCTCCCGTAGAGCGACTGGATCGCCTCGAAGATGTGCCGGTGGGCCGGCTTGTAGAAGTCGTCGGCCTGGACGATCGTCGAGGCCGCTGACACCGCGTGCTCGGCGAGGAGCATCGCTCCGAGCAGGGACTGCTCCGCATCGAGGTTGCTCGGTGGGACCCGGCCCGGGGTGCTGCTCGTGGTCGACTGGTCCGACATCGGCACGCATCCTCAGGCGTCGAGCCTGTGGCCATCAAGAGGATGACCCGCGGAAATCCTCGGGATCTGCTGGGGACCCCCTGTGGATCCGATGGGGATGGTCGCTCCCCGGATCAGCTCGGGACCACCTCGACGGTGATCGGGAACTCCACCTCGCTGTGGAGCCGAGCCGGCACCTGGAACGAACCGAGCTCCTTGATGGGCTCGTCGAGGACCAGCAGCTTGCGGTCGATCTCGACCCCGGCCTGCTCTGCCACGGCATCAGCGACGTCCGACACCGTCACCGAACCGAACAGTCGCCCCCCCTCACCCGCCCGGACGGGGATGGTGATGGTGGCTGCCACCAGCTGGCGGGCGACCTCCTCGGCCGCCTCCCGGTCCCGGGCGTCCTTGATGGATCGCACCCGACGCATCGACTCGGCCTGCTTGAGGGCACCCTCGGATGCCGGCAGGGCCAGGCGGCGCGGCTCCAGGAAGTTCCGGGCGTAGCCCTTGGACACCGAGACCACGTCACCGCGCTTCCCGAGTCCGTCGACGTCGGCCCGCAGGATCATCTGCACTGCGCTCACGACGTCTCCTCCGCTCCTGCATCCTGATCGGTGGTGACGACGGCAGCAGCCTCGTCCACACCCGTGTCGACCGACGTCTCGTCGGACTCGACCGGGGTGAACTCCTCGCCGCTCGAGCGCTCACCCGACTCCGGACCTCGGGACTCACGGCGAGGGCCACGACGGTCGTCGCCGTCACGGTCGCCGCGTCGCCCGCGCTGGGTGGTCACCCGGCTGGTGTAGGGGATGAGCGCCATCTCGCGGGCGTTCTTGATCGCCCGGGCGATCTCGCGCTGCTGCTGCGTGTCGTTGCCGCTCACCCGCCGGGCTCGGATCTTGGCCCGGTCGGACACGAACCTCCGGAGCAGGTTCACGTCCTTCCAGTCCACGTACTCGACGCCCTCGCTGTCGAGGATCGAGACCTTCTTGCGGACCTTGCGGCCCTGGTCCTTGGGCTTGCCCCGTCGGGGCTGGGTCTTGGCCATCAGAACGGCTCCTCATCCTGTCCGTACGCGGGTGGTTCGTTCGGCGGCGGGCCGTCGTAGCCGCCACCCCCGCCGCCGTCGCGGCGCTCGGTGCGGGTGACCTGGGCGGTCGCCCAGCGGAGGCTGGGGCCGACCTCGTCGGCCACGACCTCGACCTTGACCCGCTTCTCGCCGTTGTCGGTCTCCCACGAACGTGACTGCAGACGACCGCTCACGAGCACACGGTTGCCCTTGGTGAGCGACTCGGCCACGTTCTCGGCGAGGTCCCGCCAGCAGACGACGTCGAAGAAGTTGACCTCTTCCTCCCACTCGTTCGTCTGCTGGTTCCGCCAGCGCCGGTTGACCGCGAGGCCGAAGTTGGCGACCGCTGCACCCGAGGGGATGAAGCGGAGCTCCGGGTCCCGGGTGAGGTTGCCGATCAGCTCGACGTAGTTCCCTGCCATGTCAGTCCTTTCCTGGATCGCCGGCCCCCGCCGGAGCCGCTGCGGGCTCGGAACCCCCGAGGAGCCCACGGCGGGCGGCCTCGGCGTCGGGGAGTCGGATGAGCTTGTGGCGGACCACGTCGTCCGCGAGCCGGAGGTACCGGTCGACCTCGTCGAGATTGCCGGCCTCGGTCACGATCTCGAGCACCGAGTAGACGCCCTCGTCCTTGTGGTTGATCGGGTAGGCGAACCGCCGACGACCCCACTTGTCGACGGTCGGGACGGTGCCCCCGTCGACCCCGACGAGTTCCTGCACCCGGTTCAGGACTGCGGTGTTCGCAGCGTCGTCGACGTCACGGTCGACGATGATCATGAGTTCGTACGCGCGCACGGTCACGCTGACTCCTCCCTCCGGACCTCGCACACGGCCGGCGGTGCCGGGCGGCTCGAGGGTCCTGCGACCTGCAGGACAGGGTCCCGGCGCTGGGCCGGGCGATGTGCCCGAGAGTGTAGGCCCCCGGTCCCCTGCGGGGTCCAGTCGGCTGCGCTGCTCGCTGACGTGGTCACGCCCCCAAGGTGACAGGTGGGTGTGACAGTGGGCCCGGCTGCGGCCGGTGCGTCAGTGCGCCGCCCCGTACAGCGCCAGGGCCTCGGCCTCGTCGGCCGAGAGGTGGTACGACTCATCGGCGGAGGGGAAGGCCCCGGAGCGCACGTCCGCAGCGAAGGCCGCCACGGCGTCGACCGCAGCGTCCTTGAGCGAGGCGTACCGCCGCACGAACTTCGGCACGTGACGGTCCTCGAGGCCGAGCAGGTCGTGGAGCACCAGGACCTGTCCGTCGCAGTGACGGCCGGCGCCGATGCCGATGGTCGGCACGTCCACCGCCTCGGTGACCATCCGCGCCACCTCGTCGGGCACACCCTCGAGCACGATGGCGAACACCCCGGCGTGCTGCAGCGCCTTGGCGTCGGCCACGAGCTGCAGGGCGGCCTCGGACTCCTTGGCCTGGACCCGGAACCCACCCATGGCGTGGACGGACTGCGGGGTCAGGCCCAGGTGGCCGATCACCGGGATCTCGGCGTCGACGAGCGCCTCGATCACCGGCACCCGCTTCCGGCCACCCTCGAGCTTCACGCACTGCGCACCGGCCCGGATCAGGGCGGCGGCGTTGTGCACGGTCTCCGGGACCGACACGTGGTAGCTGAGCCACGGCAGGTCCCCGACGATCAGGCAGTCGGGTCGGGCCCGGGCGACCGCGGCGGTGTGGTGGGCGAGGTCCTCGACGGTCACCTGCAGGGTGTCGTCGTAGCCGAGCACGACCATGGCCACGGAGTCGCCGACCAGGATCACGTCGACCCCGGCCTCGGAGGCGATGCGGGCCCCCGGGGCGTCGTAGGCGGTCACCATGACGAGCGGGGCGTCGCCCCGTCGAACCTTGGTGGATCGCACTGCCGGGACGGTGCGACGCGGAGCGTTCGCCGCTGCAGACGAAGCCATGAGCCCACCTCCTGAGTTGGTCCAGCGCCCTGTGGCTGCCGGCCGACACCAG
>CAINRS010000091.1 GCA_903852755.1 uncultured Actinomycetes bacterium
CGCCAAGAAGAAGGCACCCGCCAAGCGCAAGGCAGCAGCCAAGCGCAAGGCACCTGCTCGTCGCCGCTGACCGGCGTCGGCACGGCACACGGCCCGGCCCAGCCGGGCCGTGTGTCGCGTCCGGGGTCGGACCGGTTCCCGAGCAGCGCCCCGGATCGGCCCGGGGTGGAGCACCGGCCTACGATCGGAACCCATGGGCGCACAGTTCATCTTCACGATGCACAAGGTCTCGCGGTTCCACCCGCCGGACCGCGAGGTCCTGAAGGACATCTCGCTGTCGTTCTACCCCGGGGCCAAGATCGGCGTCATCGGACCGAACGGCTCCGGGAAGTCGTCGTTGCTCCGCATCATGGCCGGCGTCGACGACGGCTACACCGGCGAGGCCCGGCTGACCCCCGGTTTCACCGTCGGGCTGCTCGAGCAGGAACCGCAGCTCGACCCTGCCAAGGACGTCACCGGCAACGTCATGGACGGTGTGGCGTCGGTCGCCGGACTCCTGAGCAAGTACGACACGCTCATGGCCGGGTGGAGCGACCCCGACGCCGACTACGAGGCCCTCGGCGCCGAGCAGGCCGAACTCGAGGCCGCCATCGAGGCTGCGGGCGCCTGGGACCTGCAGCGGACCGTCGACATCGCCATGGACGCCCTCCGGGTCCCCCCGGGTGACGCCGACGTGCAGACCCTCTCCGGCGGCGAGCGGCGTCGGGTCGCCCTGTGCCGCCTCCTGCTGTCCCGTCCGGACCTGCTGCTGCTCGACGAGCCCACCAACCACCTCGACGCCGAGTCGGTCGCGTGGCTCGAGCGGTTCCTCCAGGAGTACGCAGGCACCGTGGTGGCGATCACCCACGACCGGTACTTCCTCGACAACGTGGCAGCGTGGATCCTCGAACTCGACCACGGCCGCGGACTGCCGTTCGAGGGCAACTACTCGGGGTGGCTCGAACAGAAGCAGAGCAGACTGGCACAGTCCGAGAAGCAGCAGTCGGCGCGCATCCGGACGCTCGAACGCGAGCTCGAGTGGGTCCGCATGGCCCCCAAGGCCCGACAGGCCAAGTCCAAGGCACGTCTGTCGGCCTACGAACAGCTGCAGAGCGAGGCGGAGGCGGCCCGGGACACGTCGAGCCGGCTCGAGATCAGCATCCCGCCCGGTCCACGACTCGGGGACCAGGTGATCGAGGCGGAGCACCTCCGCAAGGGCTTCGGTGACCAGCTGCTCATCGAGGACCTGTCGTTCTCGCTCCCCCGTGCCGGGATCGTCGGGGTGATCGGTCCCAACGGCGCGGGCAAGACGACGTTGTTCCGGATGATCGTCGCCGCTGCCACCGGCGAGCGCTCGGGGGACACCGACCCCGATGACGGGACGCTGTCGATCGGCTCGACCGTCGAGCTGGCCTACGTCGACCAGTCACGCGACACCCTCGACGCCGACGCGTCGGTGTACGACGAGATCACCGATGGTCAGGACACCCTGGTGATCGGCAACCGCGAGGTCAACGGCCGGGCCTACTGCGCCGGATTCAACTTCAAGGGGTCCGACCAGCAGAAGCGCGTCGGTGACCTCTCGGGGGGTGAACGCAACCGGGTCCACCTCGCCAAGCTGCTCCGCCGCGGCGGCAACGTGCTCCTGCTCGACGAACCCACCAACGACCTCGACGTCGACACCCTGCGCGCCCTCGAGGACGCGCTCGAGGCCTTCCCCGGGTGCGCCGTGGTGATCTCGCACGACCGCTGGTTCCTCGACCGCATCGCCACGCACGTCCTGGCATTCGAGGGTGACTCACAGGTGCGGTGGTTCGAGGGGAACTTCAGCGAGTACGAGACCTTCCGTCGCCGCGAACTCGGTGGCGACGCGGGCCAGCCCCACCGGATCAGGTACAAGCCGCTCGCCCGGTGAGCGTCTGGGTGGATCCACCCACTGCGGGATGGATTGCCCAGCGCGGACGCGTGGGGGTGGCCGAGGATCCGGCGATGCTGACCCCATGGCCACGACACGAGCATCATCCACCCGTCGGAAGCACCAGGGCACGTCCCGCGGATCGGCCTCCGGGCGCAGCAGCCGCGCCGTGCTCCGGGACGTCGAACCCGGCAGCAGCGTCGACTGCGTGCTCTGCGGCGACCGGGTGAAGTTCCAGGCGAAGGTCCGCAACAAGCAGGTCATCTGCAACGTGTACGAACGCGGCACCTGGTTGCGGGTCGAGCACTTCCACGACGGCTGCTACGAGCAGGCCGGGCGTCCGCACGGTCCTGTCGACACCACTCCGGTGATCAAGGCCCGCCGCAGCCAGGCCGCGGCCAGTTGATCCTCCGGCCACTACGGTGACGTCGTGGCCGACCGGTCGGATCACCTCCTCGCCGAGGACCTCGCCGTCGGGGCCGGGATCCTGTTGGTGCGCCTGCGGGACCGCCTGCGGGTTCTGGGCGTCGACGAACGTGTGGCCAAGGACGTCGGCGACCTCGCCGCCCACCAGTACCTCGTCGACCGACTCCGGGCCGAACGACCCGACGACGCGATCCTGAGCGAGGAGGACGAGGCCGGCGACCCGTCGGCCACCGACCGGCTCGACGCCGACCGCGTGTGGATCGTCGACCCGCTCGACGGCACCAGGGAGTTCGGCGAGGGGCGCGACGACTGGGCCGTGCACGTGGCGCTCGTCGAGGACCACGTGCCGACGGCCGGGGCCGTGACCCTGCCGGCCAGGGAGACGGTCCTCTCGACGGCAGCGCCACCGACGCTCCCCCGGACCGACGATGGCCCCCTGCGGATCGCCGTGAGCCGGACCCGGCCGCCGGAGATCGCCGAGTCGGTGGCCGAGCAGCTCGGCGCCACGCTCGTCCCCATGGGTTCGGCGGGGGTGAAGGTCGCCTCGGTCGTCCTCGGACTCGCCGACGTCTACCTGCACGCCGGCGGGCAGAAGCAGTGGGACAACTGCGCTCCCGTGGCCGTGGCCCGGTCCGCCGGGGTGGTCTGCACACGCCTCGACGGCACCCCGCTCCGGTACAACCTGGCCCCGCTCGAGATCGACGACCTGCTGGTGTGCAGGCCGGAGTGCGAGTCCCGGGTGCGGGCTGCGCTGGGGGACGGCTCCCGTCCCGACCCGGCACAGGGTTGACTGACCGGCGTGGACCACACCGAGCACTCCGACCGCCCGACCGACGTCGAACGCTTCACCTTCACGACCGACGGGCCGTGGCAGGTCCACCGGGAGGACCTGACCTGGGCCCGCGGTCTCCCGGTGCTGCGCCACTCCGTGCGCCGTCAGGTCCCGACCCTCACCAGTCGGCGTCGCCTGCCACCGCTCCCCCGCCTGGCGGTGGTCGCCGGTCGGCTCGGTGCTGCGCTGGTGCCGTGGGCCCTCCGTGACCGTCGCGCCGGCGGGAGTCGGTCGGTGGCCGGACTGTCGCGCCGCCTGCGGGTCGCCGCCGAGCGACTGGGGCCGACCTACATCAAGCTCGGCCAGATCATCTCCTCTGGGGAGGGACTCTTCCCGGCCGAGCTGGTGGAGGAGTTCAAGCTCTGCCGGGACAAGGTCCGGCCGGAGCCCTGGGACCAGGTCCGCCGGGTGGTCGAGGAGGATCTCGGCCGGCCGATCGAGGCGGTCTTCTCGTCGTTCGACCCCACGCCGATCGCCGCGGCGTCGATCGCCCAGGTGCACGCAGCGACCCTGCGCACCGGCGAGGACGTGGTGGTGAAGGTCCAGCGTCCGACCATCCGGCAGCGTGTGGAACAGGACCTGCGGGTGATGTCGTGGATCGCGCCGCTGCTCGTGGGCCGGATCCCGGTCGCCGCCCTCGCCAATCCGCCGGCGCTCGTGGAGTTGTTCGCCGAGACCATCACCGAGGAGCTCGACTTCCGCCTCGAGGCCGAGAACATGCTCGACGTCGCCGAGGTGTTCGCACTGCTCGACCAGCGGGGGTTCGTCATCGCCCGCCCGCACCCGGACCTGGTGACCCGCCGGGTGCTCACGATGGAGCGGCTCCGGGGGTTCGAGTTCGACGACCTCGACGCCCTGCAGTCGGCCGGGATCGACACCGAGGCCGTCATCCGCACGGGGATGGCAGGGTTCACCGAGGGCTGCATCGTCCACGGCATCTTCCACGGCGACCTGCACGGCGGGAACCTCTTCGTGCTCGACGACGGCCGCATCGCCCTGCTCGACTTCGGCATCACCGCCCGGATGACCGAACTCGAACGGTCGGCGTTCCTCCGACTGATGCTGTGCGGTGCGACCGGTGACATCCCCGGACAGATCGCGGCCTTCCGGGACCTCGGTGCGCTTCCCGCCGACACCGACGTCGACGACGTGATCCGCTCCCTCGGTCTGGACCAGGCGCCGGTCGACCCGACCTCGCTCGACCAGGAGCAACTCGTCGGCGAGATCCAGCGGATCACCAAGGAGCTCCTCGGCATGGGGGCACGGCTGCCCAAGATCCTGATGCTCTACGTGAAGAACCTGGTGTTCCTCGACGGCGCCATCGCCAGGCTGGCACCGGACCTGGACCTGGTCGGGGAGATCTCGAACCTCTCGGTCCGCCTGGTCACCGTCCACGGCGCCCGGTTCGCCGCCGATCTCGGCATCCAGGTGGACGGCTTCACCGTGGACACGAGCGCCATCAAGGCCGGTCTCGGCGTGGTCGACGACGACAGCGACACCCTCACGTACCGTGAGTTGCAGGCTCGACGTGACATGATCCGTCGGCGCCTCGAGTCGCGTCGCTGAGCTCCGACACCGGGACGCACCCATCCGACACGACCCGTCGGGGTCGTCCCACACCCCCCACCCAGATCGTCGAGGCCATGGCTGAGCGCGTCCCCGGAATCCGCAACGTGGCGATCATCGCCCACGTCGACCACGGCAAGACGACGCTCGTCGACGCCATGCTGCAACAGGCCGGCGCCTTCCGTGAGGGGGCCGAGACCGTGGACCGGGTCATGGACTCCCTCGACCTCGAACGGGAGAAGGGGATCACGATCCTCGCCAAGAACACGGCGGTGCGCTGGACCGGTGCCGGTCGGGACGAGGTCAAGATCAACATCGTCGACACCCCCGGCCACGCGGACTTCGGCGGCGAGGTGGAGCGGGCGCTGACCATGGTCGACGGCGTCGTGCTGCTCGTCGACGCCTCGGAGGGCCCGCTCCCCCAGACGCGGTTCGTGCTGCGCAAGACCCTGGAGCTGGGACTCCCCGTGGTGCTCGCCGTCAACAAGGTCGATCGTTCCGACGCCAGGATCGACGAGGTCGTCCACGAGGTCGAGGAGCTCTTCCTGGACCTCGACGCGGACGTCGAGCAGCTGGACTTCCCCATCGTCTACCTGAACGCCAGGGCCGGCCGCGCCGGCCGGACCCG
>CAINRS010000092.1 GCA_903852755.1 uncultured Actinomycetes bacterium
CACAGGCCGCAGCCACCACCGCCCACAGCGGTGGGCGGGAGTCGCTCACCTGCCAGACGTCGACGTAGGTGAGCGACGCCAGGATGGCGCCGGCGGTCCCGGCGATGACCATCCACGAGCCAAGACGCACCCGCGCCGCGGCGTCCCGAAGTGCGTGGTCCGGTTCGGTCACGGTCGCCGAACCTAGCAGCGGGCAACTCGAGCGTCCGCGGCACTGGATGAGGCTCCCACGTCGGTCCGTCCGGTCGTCCGCCGGGAGGCCGGGGTGGTGGTGGAGCCGATGGGAATCGAACCCACGACCTCTTCCATGCCATGGAAGCGCTCTCCCAACTGAGCTACGGCCCCGAAGCGAACACGGACACTACCCGGCCCGTCCGGCGAGGACGAATCACCGGCACCTTCCGCACGGCCCCTCGGCCCGGGCCCCGATCGGGCAGGGGACTGCGTGACGGGGTCGCCTACGATGCCGCCGTGCCCCGACCGGACACCGAGGACGACGTGGACCGCAGCGACGCAGTCGTCGAGCGCTACGACCCGCAGTCGATCGAACCGCGCTGGCAGGCCTACTGGCAGGAGCACGGCACCTACGAGGTCGACAACGATGATCCGAGACAGCGGGCCTACGTGCTGTGCATGTACCCGTACCCGTCGGGCGCCGCCCACATGGGGCACGTCCGGAACTACACCTTCGGCGACCTGCTGACCCGGTACCGGACCATGTGCGGCGAGGCCGTCCTGTCGCCGATGGGATTCGACAGCTTCGGCCTGCCGGCCGAGAACGCCGCCATCCGGACCGGCCGGCACCCGCGGGAGTTCACCGACGAACGGATCGAGGAGCTGCGCAGCTCGATCACCAGGATCGGCGGCGTGTACGACTGGCGTCGTGAGGTCCGCAGCCACGATCCCGCATACATCCACTGGACCCAGTGGATCTTCCTGCAGCTGTTCGAGGCCGGGCTCGCCTACCGGGGGTTCGCCACGGTCAACTGGGACCCGGTCGACCAGACGGTGCTCGCCAACGAGCAGGTCCTCCCCGACGGGACGGCCGAGCGGTCCGGAGCGGTGGTCGAGCAGCGAGACCTCGAGCAGTGGTTCCTGCGCATCACCGACTACGCCGAGCAGCTCCTCGACGACCTCGACGGACTGGAGTGGCCCGAGCGGGTGGTCGTCCAGCAACGGAACTGGATCGGACGTTCCGAGGGCGTCGAGTTCGAGATGCCGATCGTCGAGTCCGACGGCTCACCGCGGTCCGACGTCCCCGACGGTGCTGCGGTGCGCGTGTTCACCACGCGGGTGGACACCAGCTTCGGGATGACCTTCTGCGTCCTCGCCCCGGAGCACCCGCTCGTCGAGCAGATCGTCACCCCGGAGCACCGGGCGCCGGTCGAGGCGTTCGTCGCCCGGTCCCGGTCGACCTCCGAGGTGGATCGGCTGGCGGTCGAGGGTGACCTGTCGGGACGGGGGTGCGCCACGGGGGCCTGGGCCCGCAACCCCTTCACCGGCCGTGCGGTCCCCGTCTACCTGGCCGACTACGTCCTGGGCAGCTACGGCACGGGGGCCGTCATGGCCGTGCCCGGTGAGGACCAGCGGGACTGGGACTTCGCCACTGCGTTCGGGATCGAGATCATCACCACGGTGCAGCGTCCGGACGGTTTCGAGGGGCAGGCCTACACGGGCGACGGTCCCCACGTGCACTCCCCGGATCCGAGTGCGGGGCTCGACGACGGTTGCGACCTGAACGGTCTCGACGTCGCCACCGCCAAGCAGGTGGCCACCGAGTGGTTGGTCGACCGGGGCCTCGGCGAGGCGGTCGTCAACTACCGACTGCGTGACTGGCTCATCTCCCGCCAGCGGTTCTGGGGGTGCCCGATCCCGATCCTGCACTGCGACACGTGCGGCATCGTCCCCGTCCCGCTCGACCAGCTGCCCGTGCTCGCGCCCGACGACGTGGAGTTCACCCCGACCGGCCAGTCCCCGCTCCAGTCGCACCAGGGATTCCTGAACGCCACCTGTCCGACCTGCGGCGGACCGGCTCGCCGGGAGTCGGACACCATGGACACGTTCGTCGACTCGTCCTGGTACTTCCTGCGGTTCTGTGATCCGTGGTCGGCCCAGGCGCCCTTCCGGCGGGAGGCGGTCGAGGCGTGGATGCCGGTGGACCAGTACATCGGCGGGGCCGAGCACGCCGTGCTGCACCTCATGTACGCCCGGTTCATGACCAAGGCGCTGAGCGACCTCGGCGTGGCCCCGCCCGAGCTCAGGGAACCGTTCCACCGGCTGTTCACCCAGGGGATGATCCGGCTCGACGGCACCAAGATGTCCAAGTCCAAGGGCAACCTGGTCGCGCCGGAGCAGATCATCGACACCCTGGGCGCCGATACGCTCCGACTCGGTCACCTGTCGGTCAAACCCCCCGAGGAGGACGTCGACTGGGAGGCGGTCGGCCTCGAGGGGTGCGCCCGGTTCCTGCACCGGGTCTGGCGTCTCGCGCTGCCCGGTGCGACGCCGGACCTGACCCTGCACGACGGACCTGCGGAGGACGACCTCACCCGGGGGACCCACCGGCTCGTCGCCGAGGTGACGGCTGCGTTCGACCGGTGGTCGTACCACGTGGCGATCGCCCGGTGCATGGCCTTCGTCAACGACCTGCAGCGGGCTGCGAGGAGCCCCGACGGTGTCTCCCGGTCCGGGTTCGACCACGCGGTCGACACGCTCCTGCTGCTGCTGGCCCCGGCGGCCCCGCACATCGCCGCCGAGCTCTGGGCCCGCCGTCACGGGGGTGACCACGTCCACGAGCAGTCGTGGCCGGTGGCCGATCCGGCGATGCTCGTCGAGGAGACGACGACGCTCGTCGTGCAGGTCGACGGCAAGGTCAGGGATCGGATCGAGGTGCCGACGTCGTCGGACGAGGCCGCGTGCGTCGCCGCGGCGCTCGCGTCGGCCAAGGTGGTGGAGCTCCTCGGTGGTGCCGCCCCGGCCCGGGTGGTCGCCCGTCCCCCGAAGGTGGTCAACGTGGTGACGTCGTGACCGTCCGGGAGACCCTCGTGTCCAGGATCGAGCAGGTGGCGGAGCGCAACACCCAGAAGGTGACGTTCGTCAACGGAGACGACGGCGAGACCCTCTCCATGGCCCAGCTCCACCTCGAGGCCCGGACCTACGCCGCACGGCTCCAGGCGCTCGGCGTCGGACCCGGATCGCACGTCGCTCTGCTCGGTCCGACCACCCGGTCGCTCGTCACGGCGATCCAGGCCGTGTGGCTGACGGGTGCCGCTCTGGTCACCATGCCGTTGCCGATGCGGATGGGTGCGATCGAGCAGTTCATCGAGCAGACGCGGAACCGGATCCGCCGATCCGACTCGTCGCTCGTGCTCATCGACCCGGAGCTCGCTCCGTTCGTCCTCCCCGAGGAGGGTGATCCGCCGTTCCTCGCCCTCGACGAACTCGCAGCACCGGCCGGCGCCGGTCCGGCCGACTTCCGACGCGTGGACATCGACCCGTCGTCGCTGGCGATCCTGCAGTTCACCTCGGGTTCGACCTCGGAACCGAAGGGCGTGATGCTCAGCCACGAGGGCATCTGCAACAACCTGACCGGTGCCGTCGCCGCCGCTGCGATCACCGACGACGACGTCATCGTGTCCTGGCTGCCGCTCTACCACGACATGGGCCTGGTCGGGCTCCTCTGCATCCCCCTGACGCTGGCGGGTTCGCTGGTGCAGGGCGCCCCCCAGGACTTCCTGGCCCGTCCGATCCGCTGGATGCGGTGGATCAGCGAGTACCGGGGCACCGGGACCGCCGGGCCCAACTTCGCCTACGCCCTCGCGGCCCGGGCGCTCCGGCGGACCGACGAGGAGCTCGAACTGTCGCAGGTCCGGATCCTGCTCAACGGGGCCGAGCCGGTGGATCCGTCGGCGTTCGCCCGGTTCATCGAGGCCGGATCCCGGTTCGGGCTGCGGGCCGACACGGCGTTCCCGGCGTTCGGTATGGCCGAGGTCTGCATCGCCGGGACGTTCCCCGAACCCGGGATCGAGCTGCGGACCGACGTGGTCGACCGGGCCCGGCTCGAGGTCGACCGTGTCGCCGAGCCGGTGCCCGAGGGGACCGAGGGGGCGGTCGAGCTGGTCCTGCTCGGCCGGGCCGTACCGGGCCTCGAGATCCGGATCGTCGATCCGGACTCCGGTGCTCCGCTCGGTGATCGGCTGGTCGGTGAACTGACGATCAGCGGCAACTCGCTCACCCGCGGCTACTACGGCCAGCCCGAGGCGACCGCCGAGCTGATCCGGGACGGGTGGTTGCACACCGGGGACCTGGCCTACACGGTCGACGGGCAACTGGTCGTGTGCGGTCGCATCAAGGACCTCATGATCGTCGGTGGCCGCAACGT
Source organism: uncultured Actinomycetes bacterium (assembly GCA_903852755.1). Taxonomy (GTDB): domain Bacteria; phylum Actinomycetota; class Acidimicrobiia; order Acidimicrobiales; family Microtrichaceae; genus SXMI01. Next base: position 4,382 of record CAINRS010000092.1, read on the forward strand.
CTACCCCCAGGACGTCGAGAAGGTCGTCGGCGAGGTCGAGGGCATCCGGACCGGGAACGTCGTGGCGTTCGGGGTGGAGGGTCGCCACGGCGCCCAGAACATCATCGTGGTCGCCGAGACCCGGGAGTCCGGCCACCTCGACGAGCTGGTTCGCCGCGTGGTCGCAGCCGTCACCGAGTCGGTCGGGATCCCGCCCAAGGAGGTCGTACTCGTCGAGCCGGGGACCGTGCCCAAGACGTCCTCGGGCAAGCTCCAGCGCTCGGCGTGCCGGCAGCAGTACCAGGGCGGCGAGCTGGCCCGGGTCTGATCGCACCCGGCGTCGCAGCACCGGGTGGGGTCCCGGCGGTAGTGTCGGCCGCCGGTCGGTCCGCCGACCGGTCAGGGGGTTCGCAGGTCGGGCACGGGGAGGCCGGGTGAGCGCTGTCGACGGGCTCAGGGCGAGCAGTTCACGGCGCCCGTCCGGTCCCACCGGCTGGTGGCAGCGCGTCGCTCCCGTCGCCCCGGCCATCGGCATCGTTGCGATCCAGCAGATCTGGTTCCCCATGCCGGTCGGCGCCGTCGCATCGGGCGTGGTGCTCGGGCTCCTCGGTGCGCTCGGCGCGCTCGGCCTGGCCCTGGTCTGGAGGGCCAATCGAATCGTCAACTTCGCGCAGGGTGACCTGGGGGCACTGCCGGCCACGCTCGGGGTGCTGCTCGTCGTCCTCGGAGGGCTGCCGTGGATCGTGGGCATCGCCGCCGGCCTGGGCGCTGCCGTCGTCGTCGGTGTGCTCGCCGACGTGCTCGTGGTGCGTCGCTTCTTCTCGTCACCCCGGCTGCTGCTCACCGTGGCGACGATCGGTCTGGCGCAGGTGCTGGCCTTCGGGGCCCTCCTGCTGCCGCAGTTGTGGGGTGAGGGACCCGGCATCCGGACCCTCCCGCCTCCCTTCGAGTTCTCGTTCGAGTTCGGCGGGGTGATCTTCGACGCGAACGACCTGCTCGCCGTCGTCGTCGCCCCGCTGCTCATGGTGGGACTCGCATTCCTGCTCCGGGCGACCGACACCGGTGTGGCGGTCCGGGCGAGCGCCGACCGGGTCGAGCGAGCAGCCCTGCTCGGCGTGCCCGTGCACCGTCTGGAGGTGCAGGTCTGGACGCTCGCCACGGTCCTGTCGTTCGCGTCGGTCGTGCTCACCGCCGGGGTCACGAGCCTTCCCTTCGGGGTCGGACTCGGGCTCTCGGTGGTCCTGCGGGCGCTCGCAGCGCTGGTGATCGGCCGGATGACCAACCTGGTCGCCATCGCCGCAGCGGCGGTCGCCATCGGCCTGCTCGAACGGGGGATCGAGTGGAACACCGGTGACCTCCTGCTGCTCGCACCGGTCCTCGCCGCCCTGATCCTGGTGAGCCTGCTCGTGCAGCGACGTGGACAGACCAGGGCGGAGCGCGACGGGTCGTCGTCGTGGCGCGGTGTCGGCGACGTGCGGTCCGTGCCCCGGGTGCTCGCCCGCCTGCCCGAGGTGCGCGTCGCCACCGTGGGGCTGTGGGTCGTCGTGGCGGCCGCCGTCGTGCTGGGACCGCTCGCCATGGGGACCAACGGCCAGCTCAAGGCGGCCACCGTGGTGGCCTTCGCCGTGGTGGGCGTGTCGATCGTGGTGCTGACCGGTTGGGCCGGCCCGGTCTCGCTCGGCCAGATGGCGTTCGTCGGGGTCGGGGCGGCCGTCGGGGCCCGGATGATGGGGGAGTGGGGGTGGGAGCCGATCACCGCCATGCTCGTCGCCGCTGTCTGCGGGGCCCTCGTCGCGGTCGTCGTCGGCCTGCCGGCGCTGCGGCTCGACGGGCTCTACCTGGCGGTCACCACCCTGGCGCTGTCGCTCGCCGCCTCGGCGTGGGTCTTCTCCAACCGCATCGGCGAGTGGATCCCCCTCGACTCCTTCGACCGGCCGGCGCTCCTGCGGAGCATCCCCGTCGACACGCCGCTGCGGATCTACTACCTGTCGCTCGCCGTCCTGGCGGTCGTGCTCGTCGGACTGCGTGGAGTCCGACGCGGCCGGACCGGCCGGATCCTCGTGGCGCTGCGCGACAACGAACCCGGGGTGAGCGCGTTCGGGGTGTCCCCGGTGCGGGCCAAGCTCACGGCCTTCGCCGTCTCCGGGGCGGTCGCCGCCGTCGCCGGTGTGCTGTTCGTCCTGCAGCAGGGGGCGTTCCGGGCGACGACCTTCCTGCCGGAGGAGAGCCTCACCGTGTTCGTCTCCACCGTCATCGGCGGGCTCGCGAGCCTCACGGGTGGCGTCCTGGGCGCGGTGTTCCAGCGCGGCGCGCAGTGGTTGCTCCCGGCGCCGTGGTCGTTCCTCGCCACCGGGGCCGGCGTGCTGCTGGTCCTGCTGTTCCTGCCCGACGGACTGGGTGGCCTGTGGTGGCGGCTGCGGGACAGGTACCTGCGGTGGGCGGCCCGTCGGAACGCCGTGGCGTCGCTCGCACTCCAGCGCTCGTCGACCGAGGACCACGTCGTGGACGCCGGGGTCGACGGGGTGGACCCGGACCCGGGTGTGGGGATCGCCGACCGGGCACTCGCCGAGGTCGGGAGTGCCGGTGAGACCGCCGAACCGACCGGGGGCGGGCGATGACGCAGACCGCCCCCGTCGCCGACCGGCTCACGTGGACGGATCTCCGGGAGTCGTGCCGTGGCGTCGTGGCGCCGCGCCGCTGGGCGACGACGCTTCGCCATCCCGGGCGTGCCCTGCAGGAGATGATCGGTGACGGCCCGCTGCTCGCACTGCTGGTCCTGTTCGGACTGAACGCCGTCGACGAACTCGATCGCACCGGCTTCGGCATCCTCCTGCCGAACATCCGTGACGCCTTCGGGCTCTCCAACGCCGGTGTCCTGGCGATGCTGGCACTCATCGGGCTCGGCTCGCTGCTGCTGCAGCTCCCGATCGCCTGGTGGGCCGACACCGGCAACCGGATCGTCATCACCCTGCTCGGGGCCCTGGTGTGGGCGGCCTTCTCGATCATGACCGGCGCCGCCGTGGCCCTGTGGATGCTGGTGGTCGCCCGCATCGGTTCCGGGATCGGTGCCGCCGTCGTCGCGCCCACCCACAACTCGCTGCTGTCGGACTACTACGCCGTCGACCGCCGACCGGCCGTGTTCTCGTTCCACCGGGCGGCCAACGTGGTCGGGCAGTTCGCCGGGCCGCTGCTCGCCGGGGCGCTCGCCTACTCCTTCGGCTGGCGGACGCCGTTCTTCCTGTTCGCCATCCCGACGGTGCTGCTCGTGATCGTCGGCACCCGGATGCGGGATCCCGTCCGGGGCGCCCAGGAGCGCCGGGCGTCCGGCGCCTCGGCCGCAGCCGTCGAGACCGAGGAGCCGACCGCCAGTTTCGGCGAGGCGTGGCGCCTCGTGTGGAAGGTCGACGTCCTCCGACGCATCTGGTACGCGACGCCCTTCCTCGCCGTGTCGTTCATCGGATTCGTGGCGCTGGCGAGCCTCCTCTACGAGGAGGTGTACCAGCTCAACGA
>CAINRS010000093.1 GCA_903852755.1 uncultured Actinomycetes bacterium
CACGCCATCGACACCGTCCGCTTCCTGCTCGGCGACCCCGCTCCGGTCCGGGTGGTGGCGTCGATCGGCACGGGGTTCGACGACCCGGCGTCGACCGCAGGGACGGCCGACCCGCTGATCGACACCGACGGCGTCGTGCTGATCGACTGGTCCGACGGGGTCCGCAGCGTGGTCGAGTCAGGGTGGTGGCAACCGGTGCTCGAGGGGGTCGAGGCCGAGACCGAGGTGTACGCGACCGGCGGACACGCCCGGATCTGGCCGGCCTTCACGGCGTCCTCGCCGCCGCCGGCCGACTACGAGCACTGCGCGCTCCCGATGTACGCCGCCCAGATGGCCGACTTCCTCACCTGCTGTGGAACCGGAGCGACACCACGGGCGTCGGCCGAGGTGGGCCTGGAGGCACTGCGGATCGTGGAGGCGGCCTACCGCTCGGCCGCCGAGGTCGACGCGGGGTCGTCCCGCCGCACCGAGGGAGGTGGGTCGTGAAGGTCAGCGTCATCGGTGGGGGTTCCACCTACACGCCCGAACTCGTCGACGGACTGCTCCGACGCCGGGACGAGCTGGACCTGTCCGAGTTGGTGCTCGTCGACGTCGACGCCTCCCGGCTCGCCGTGCTCGGTCCGCTGGCGGCCCGCATGGCGGAACGGCAGGCGCCCGAAGTGTCGGTCTCGTGGGGGCTCGACGTCGCGGACGGCGTCCGTGACGCCCGGTACGTCGTCAGCCAGATCCGGGTCGGGGGCATGGAGGCGCGGGACCGGGACGAACAGCTCGGCCGGGAGTTCGGCCTGATCGGCCAGGAGACGGTGGGTGTCGGGGGATTCGCCAACGCACTCCGCACCATCCCGGTGGCGCTGCGGCTGTCGGAGATCATCGACGACGAGGCGCCGGACGCCACCCTGTTCAACTTCACCAACCCGGCCGGGCTCGTCACCGAGGCGCTGTGCCGGCACGGTCACGTCCCGACCGTCGGGCTGTGCAACGTGCCGTGGTCGACCAAGGCGGAGATCGCCGGTGCGTTCGGCGTCGCTCCCGAGGAGGTCGACCTCGACACGGTCGGCCTCAACCACCTCACGTGGACCCGTCGCATCGTCGTCGCCGGGGTCGACCGCACCGACGAGGTGCTCACGGCGCTCCGGGGTCTGGTGGGCAAGCAGCTGTCGTCCGACGGCGAGCCGGACTGGACCCGTGACACGATCGGGCTCCTCGGGGCGATCCCCAACTACTACCTGCTCTACTACTACGAGACCGAGGCCTGGCTCCGGTACCAGTCCACCCACCCGACCCGGGCGACCGAGGTGATGGAGATCGAGGCGAGGCTGCTCGAGCAGTACGCGGATCCGGAGCTCTCCGAGAAGCCGGCCGAACTCGACCAGCGAGGTGGGGCCTACTACTCGGAGGCGGCGGCCGCGCTCATGGCCGACATGGCGACCGACGCCGGGACCGTCCACGTGGTGAACCTCGAGAACCGGGGCGCGATCCCCGGGCTCCCCGACGACGTGGTGGTCGAGACCGCGGCGGTGGTGACGTCCAACGGGCCGGTCGCCCGCCCGACGGCGCCGTTGCGGCCCGACGTCGACGCGCTCGTGCGCACGGTCAAGGACGTCGAGCTGCTCACGGTGCAGGCCGCGGCCGAGGGCGACGAGGAGGCGGCCCGCCTGGCGCTGCTCACCCACCCGCTGGGCCCGGCCGCACACCAGGTCGACGCCGTGTGGGACCGTCTGCGCGAGGTGCACGCCGGGCTGCTCGGGAAGCTCGATGCCTGAGGGGACCGGCACGCCGGTCGTCGTCGGCGTCGACGGTGGTGGGACCAAGACCGACCTGGTGGTCGTCGACGCCACCGGGGACGTGGTCGGCCGGGCCTCGGGCGGCGGCGCCAACTGGGAGGGCGTCGGGGTCGACGCCGTCGGGGTCGTGCTGGGCGAGCTGCTGGACCGGGCGCTCGGGGCAGCGGGCCGGGACCGACAGGACGTGGCGGCGTGGGTGTGCTGCCTGGCCGGTGTGGACTGGCCCTCGGACCCCGATCGCCTGGCGCCGGTGCTCGACCGTCTCGGCGTCGGAGGAGACCGGCTGGTGCTCAACGACTCGTTCGCCGCGTTGCGGGCCGGTACCACGGGACCCGTGGGGTGCGTGTCGATCGCCGGGACCGGCGCCGTGTGCGCCGGCCGGAACGCCCGGGGCGAGGTCGCCCGGACGATGGGGGTCGGCATCGGCGAGGGCTCCGGCGCGTGGACGATCGTGACCGGCGCACTCGGTGCCGTCGCCGAGGCCCACCACCACAGCGGACCCGCCACGGCGCTGACCGACCGGCTCCTCGCCGGAGCGGGTGTCGCCGACGCCGACGCGTTCTTCGAAGGGGTCACCCGGGGGACCGTGCCGGTCGGTGCGGACCTGGCCCCGCTCGTGATCGAGGTCGCCGCTGCTGGTGATCCGGTGGCGGTCGAGGTGGTCCGTTCGGCGGGGACCCGGCACGGACGTGACCTGGCCGGCCTGGCCGACCGACTGGGCCTGGGGACCGAGGACGTCGAGGTGGTGCTCGCCGGAGGAGTGCACGTCCACGGGGCCGGTGACTTCCGGGACGCCTTCTGCGAGACCGTGCTGGCCGCGGTGCCCGGTGCCCGGTTCGTCGTGCTCGAGGCGGCCCCCGTGGTCGGCGCCGCCCTGCTGGCACTCGAACTGGCGGGCTGGCCCGCCGAGGCGGTCCGGCCGGCCCTCGCCGCCGCCGTCGGTGGTGCCACCGTCGGAGGTGCCGAGTGAACGGGCTGTGTCCGGCGCCCCGCTGGGACAGCCGGCTCGACGACGGTGCTCCGCCCGAACTGCCCGGGGTCGACGAGGCCTACCGCATCGACGTGACGTCCGCCGGGGTCGAGGTGCACGCCCGCACCGAGGTCGGGCGCTACCGCGCGGCGACCACCGTCGCCGCGCTCGACCGGTCCGGAGCCCTCGGTGCGGACCGTACGATCGTCGACTGGCCCGAGCTGCGCTGGCGTGGGGTGACCCTCGACGTCTCCCGGGGCCGGGTCCCGACGATCGAGGACCTCGAGCTCACCATCGAGCGTCTCGCCGGGTTGAAGGTCAACCACGTCGAGCTCTACCTCGAGGCCTCGTTCGCGCACCCGGACCACGCCGAGGTGTGCGAGCCGCACGGGGCCTACCGCGCCGAGGAGGTCCGGCACCTGGTCGACTTCGCCCGGGCCCGCCACGTCGAGCTCGTCGGCCAGCAGGCCTCGCTCGGTCACCTCGAGCACTTCCTCGCACACCCCGACCACGCCGGCCTGGCCGCTCTCCCCGGTGGGTACGTGACGCCCGACGGTTCGGGCCACGAGCCGCCTGCGTGTCTCGAGCCCCGGGACGACCGGGCGTTCACGCTGGCCGCCGGGCTGGTCACCGCGGTCGCCGAGGCGTTCGACCAGCCGCGGGTGCACCTCGGCCTCGACGAACCGATCGACCTGAACCCGGCGATCTGGGACGCGATCTTCGACGTGCCCGGCGCACCCGTGCCGTGGGCCGGTGTGGACGACGGTACGTTCTGCATCCCGCTGCCCCCGGACCGGGTCCGCGACTACGCCGAGTGGGTGCGACGGCTCCGAGCACTGCCGGCGCTCGACGGCCGGGAGGTCCTCATGTGGGCCGACGTCGTGGCGGCCCAGCCGGAGTTGCTCGACCTGCTCCCCGACGGGGTGACGCTCGTCGAGTGGGGCTACGAGTCGACCCACCCGTTCGACGCCCGGGTCGGTCGGATCCGGGCCACCGGCCGGCCCTGCTGGGTTGCCGCCGGGACGTCGGGGTGGTCGTCGATCTCGGGTCGGGTCACCAACATGCAGGACAACGTCCGTGCCGCGGTGCGCGCCGCGCGGCGGCACGGCGCGGAGGGGCTGCTCGTCACGAGCTGGGAGGTGCTCCCGTCGGTGTCGGACTGGCCCGGATTCGTCTGGGGGGCCGCCTCGGCGTGGAACCCGGATCGAGAGGTCGACCTGGCCGACGCCCTCGACCGCACCGTCGCCGGCGGGAGCGGCCTCGGCCGTGCGTGGGTCCGCCTCGGCCGGGTGCACGACCTCGTGGTGCCGGGCACGCCCGAGACGGGCGCCGTGTCGGAGATGTTCCGCAGCGGCGGCATGGCCGCAGTGGGGCTCGTGCTCCGTGGCATGGGTCCCGAGGTGCTCGACGCAGTGGTGACCGAGCTCGACCGTGCCGCCGTCGACCTCACCGGAGCGACCACGGGGGCCTCCGACGGCGAGGTGCTGCGGAGCGAGTTGTGGTGGGTCCGCGACGCCCTCCGGTGGGGGGTCGCCGCCGCGCGGCACGTGCTCGGGTGGCCCGACCCGCTCGGTGACCACGAGTGGCTCGCCTCCGAGCACGACCGGCTCCTCGCCGAGCACGGGCGGCTCTGGCGGTGCCGCAACCGGCAGGAGGGCTACGACCGCGTGGCGGCGGCGCTCGCCGCAACCAGGGGAGGGATCTGAGGTGGCATCGATCACGCTCGACCACGTGAGCAAGGTCTTCGACAAGGACGTCACCGCGGTCGACGACGTGACGCTCGAGATCGCCGACGGCGAGTTCCTGGTCCTCGTCGGCCCGTCCGGTTGCGGCAAGTCCACGCTGCTGCGCATGATCGCCGGCCTCGAGGAGACCACCTCGGGCGGCGTCTTCCTGGGAGACCGGGACATCACCTGGGTGCCCCCGCGGGAGCGCAACCTGGCGATGGTGTTCCAGAACTACGCCCTCTACCCCCACATGACGGTGCGCAGGAACCTGGCGTTCAGCCTCAAGCTGCGCCGGCAGCCCAAGGCGGTCATCGCCGAGCAGGTCGACCGTGTCGCAGCGATGCTCGGACTCGAGGAACTGCTCGACCGCAAGCCGGGGCAGCTCTCCGGCGGGCAGCGACAACGCGTCGCGATGGGACGGGCGCTCGTGCGCGACCCCGAGGCGTTCCTCATGGACGAACCACTGTCGAACCTCGACGCCAAGCTGCGCGTCACCATGCGGGCCGAACTCGCGGACCTGCACCAGCGGACCGGCACCACCACCGTGTACGTCACGCACGACCAGATCGAGGCGATGACCCTGGGCCACCGCGTCGCCGTGATGCGCAGCGGTGTGCTGCAGCAGTGCGCCACCCCGACCGACCTGTTCCACCGCCCGGTCAACCTGTTCTGCGCCACGTTCATCGGCTCCCCCGAGATGAACCTCGTCGCAGCGACGCTCGACGGTGACGTCGCCCGGTTCGCCGGAACCGAGCTGCCCGTGACCTCCCGGCCCTCCGGGTCGGTCGCCGAGTGGATCCTCGGCGTCCGTCCGACCGACCTGGTCCCGGCCGCCTCGGCACCCGGCCTCCCGACGCTCACCGCCCGGGTCGACCACGTCGAACACCTCGGTGCCTCCGTGCAGGCCACCTTCGCCCTCGACGCCCCGCAGGTCCGTCCCGACGCCGACATCGAGGACGAGGAGCTCGAGCTGGCGGCCGTGCGGTCCGACCGGGCCCGGTGGACCGCCGAACTGCCCGACGGGGTGGGCGTGGCGGTGGGGGACGTGATCGAACTCGGCGTGGTGACCGAACGGCTCCACTGGTTCGATCCGTCGACCGGCGAACGTGCCCCCGGCACCTGAAGGACCGTGACCCGTGTGGTGGCCGGGTCAGCGTGACCCGTGTGGTGGCCGGGTCAGCGTGACCCGGTGTTCCGGTCGTCGCCGCCGAAGCGGATCCAGTCGCCGATCGCGTCCGACCGGGTCGGGAGGTCCCAGACGATCAACCGGCCGTCCCGACGCACCACGCTGACCTCGGCCGTGCCGTCGCCGTCCCAGTCGCCGAACCCGGGCGTTCCGACGACCCACCCGCCGGTCAGCTTCGGCCAGCCCTCGGCCTGCGGTCCCGAGGCCCCGAAGGCGTCGATCGTCTGGATCCCGTTCCCGGCGACGACCTCGTTGCGGCCGTCACCGTCCACGTCGGCGATCGCCGGTGTCACGAAGAAGGCGAGGTCGGCGGTCACCCGTGGGAAGCCCGGCACGATGCCGCCGTCCCGTCCGCGCCAGACCGTCAGCTGCGGGTCGGCGTCTGCCTGACGGTTGGGTGCCAGGGCGTCGATGGCCCGACGGAGTCCGCTGGTGGGACCGGCGATGTCGAGCCCCGTGGTGGACACGATCCTGCCGAGTGCCGGTCCGCCGAACGCCCCGAGGATCGCCTCGGTGTCGGTCGAGTTGGTGCCCGGTGGCGCGGCGTCGAACCACGTCAGTCCGAACGGGATGTTGGTGGGCTTCCCGTACGCCGAGCTCCCGTCACGTTCGAAGACCCGGTACTGGCCGGCTGCCGACACCGCCACGACCTCGGGCTGGCGATCGCCGTCGACGTCACCCACGGCGGCCTGGATCGCCACCCCCTGACCGATCGCCGGGAGCACCTGGAGGATGGCCATCGGCACCGCGACCGGCCAGCCCGGCAGGTAGGCACGGTCGTCCGGGTGGACGGCGGACCGGTCACGTCCCGTCGGGTTGCCGGTCCCGTAGGACGACAGCGCGTACAGGCGGGAGTTCCCGGCCCCGATCCCGGGGAAGACGTTGATCGGCTCGGTGTACTGCTCCTGGGCGCCCACCACGATCTCGGGCCGGCCGTCCCCCGTCAGGTCGGCGAGCGCCGGCGTCGCCGTGAGCTCGCCACCCTGCCCGGTGTAGTTCGGGCTCCGGAAGGTCACCCGCTCGCTCACGGGATCGACCGCCGAGATCTTCGTCGGGTCGACCAGCAGGACCGGGAAGCCGGCCACGCCGCTGCCGTCGTGGTGGAACGCGTAGACGTGACGATCCTGGGCGGCGACCACGATCTCGAGGTCGCCGTCGGCGTCGAGATCGCCGAGCGACGCACCTCCGAGGATCCCCGGCTTCATCCGGTTGCGGAGGTCCGTCTGGTCCTCCCGGCTGAACGCCGGATCGGTCTGGGCCCGGGTTTCGACGGTACCGTCGGCCCCGATCACCGTCACCCCGCCGTCGAGGTCGGTCACGACGACCTCGAGTTCACCGTCGGTGTCGACGTCGCCGACGGCCGGCGCGCCGACGGAGATCGCCCGCCCCGGGGTCGGGATGCCGTCGGCGAGCACCGTCGGCGAGTCCTCGTTCCAGTAGGGCGCATCGAGCGTCCGGGCCGGCCAGCCGGGGAGCAGGGTGCCGTCGGCACGGATCGCGCGCACCAGACCGTCGTCCGAGGACAGGACGATCTCGTCGCTGCCGTCGGCGTCGAGGTCTGCGAACACCGGTGACGAGGTCCCGGTCCCGGCGATCTTCGTGTAGAGCTCGCGGTCGGGGTCCTCGTGCACCTGCACCACCCGGTGCATGGTGCCGACCAGCCCGCGGTCGTCGGTCACGACCACCCGGATGCGCACGGTGAACCGGTCGGGGAGCGGTCGGCCGTCCGCATCCGAGGGCGTGCCCCGCCCGCCCCCGGGGAGGGCAGCGGCGACCTGGGACAGGTCGATCGTGCCGAGCACCCCGTCCACCGGAGCGTCGAGTCCGGAACGCTGCTCCACCACGCGCCAGTCGTCGACCGCCGGGTGGGGGCCGGTCTGGAGTCCGGTCGTCCACTCGACCCGGTACGAGTAGGAGTCGGTCCGCACGGCGGCGACCCGGCCCCGGACGTCCACCGTGCCCGTGGTCGGGAGCGTCTCGAAGAACTCGGGCCCGACGATGTCGGCCTCGGGGGGGATGCGGCCGTCGACGACGGCCCGGACCGACTCGTACAGGTTGATCTGCCCGTACCCGTGGGTCGCGTCCCAGCCCTTGGCGGTGGGGAACCGGGGCTGGCCGAACTGGTCGGTGAAGGCGTTCGCAGGGTCGACGGAGTTCGGAGTGGCGAAGTCGATGTCGTCGGCCCCGGCCCGCACCAGCTGCGCCGTCTCGTTGGCCGACAGCACGTTGTCGCCGGGCCCACCGGCGCCGCGGGCCGCCAGGTCGGGGTGGGGTGCGACCCCGGCGTTGCGGGCGGCCGAGTTGATCAGGCCGAGCATCCCCGCACCGTTGCCGGTGGCCTCCGACGAACACCCGGTCGACGGGACCGACACCCAGGCGATGCCGCCGAAGTTGGTGCAGCCGTTGACCAGCTGGGCCTCTCGCTGGCCGCCGACGAACTTGGAGATCGTCGACAGGTCGGGCAGCTCGGTGATCGAGTTCAGCGGGATGGTGTGGTTCATCGCCGCCGGGAGGTTGGCGTGCTGGGACTGCTCATCGGCCATGGACGCCGCCACCGGGACGCCCCGGTGGTAGGCCGCGTCGATCGCGGCCTGGGCCTGGGGCGGGTTCGAGATGGCGCCGAGCGCCTCGAGGATCACGTCCGCTCCGGCGTCGAGGCCGAAGATCACCCCGGCGGCGAACCGGCCGCCCTCGGCGATGAACGAGTCGGCCACCCGGACGTGGAGCGCCAGGCACTCGGGGCAGGTGCCGTAGTCCCCGACGCCGTTGTGGGCGCCGACGGCGTCGCGGGCCTCACCCGAACCGTGGCCGTACTCGACGTCGTCGAGCGGGTTGTTGTCGTCGTTCTGCAGATCCCAGCCCGAGATGTCGTCGACGTAGGTGTTGCCGTCACCGTCGGTCCCGTCCGAGAAGGTGAGGATCAGGTCCTCGGGGTCCAGGAAGCCGCTGCCGTTTGCATCGGTGACACGCGGGTCCGCAGCGAAGTCGGTGACGGTGAAGCGGCCGTCACCGTTGCTGTCGTCCGGGTCGGCCGCCCCCCCGGCCGGCTGCGGCGTCGGCAGCTCGTCGCGGTTGATGTAGGTCTGGTCGGCGAGGTCGACCATCTTCTCCTCGTCGCGCCACAGCACGCCCGAGTCGAGCACGGCGACGACCACCTCGGGGCTGCCGCGGTCGATCGACCAGGCCAGGTCGGCCGCGGCGCCGACCTGCCCGCAGAGCCGGTGCGGCGAGTTGGCCGTCGTCTCGTCGCGGAACGACCCGAACCGATACTCGCCGTCCTCGTTCCACTCGGTGGGACGGGTGGGCGTCAGGCCGTCGTAGCGCCAACGCAGGCAGTCCAGGTGCGCCGGGAGCAGGGCGTCGCCGGGAGCTGGGACCGGCGTGTCGGGTCGCGGGGTCCGGGGCACGGGGGTGCACGCCGCTCCGGCGAGCGCCACGACCACGGCGGCACCGGCGAGCCACCGGCCCACCCGGGGAGCGTCCTGTCGGCCGGCACCGTCCCGCTCGACACTCCGCCACGACCTCCGCCACGACCTGCGCCGACTCTGCACCAGCCACCCTCCCTGACGCCGCTCCACGCCCGCCCGGGCGTCGCCTCGATCCGAAGAGTAAAGGTTCCTCACCGACCTGTCACGCCGGGAGATCTACCCGTCCTGCGGCCCTCCGGCGGGTACGGGGACCCCCCAGCGTTGCAGGGCGGCGACGGTGGAGGCCCGGTCCGTGTGCTGGTGTGCCGACAGTCCGGCCGACCGGGCGCCGGCCACGTTCTCGGGCAGGTCGTCGACGAAGCACGTCGCCGCTGGATCGGTGCCCAGTCGGGTGCACACCAGTCGGAACACCTCGGGGTCGGGCTTGGCGATCCCGAGTTCGGCGGTGTTGAACACCTCGTCGAACTCGTCGAGCAGGTCGAGGACGTGCAGGTCGCGCCGCAACCTCGTGGTGCCGTTGGAGAGCAGCGCAACCGTGGTCGAGCGCCGGACGTGCCGCAGGACCTCGAGCATGGCGACGTCGACGCGGCCGACGTTGGCCTCCCACGCGTCGAGCGCGCCGCGTGCGCCGTCGCCGAAGCGGTCGAGGATCCGCACCCGGATCTCGTCCATCCACTGTCGGTAGGTGAGCTGTCCGGTGGTGGCGAGGTGACCGAGTTCGGTGCCGAAGGCCTCGTCCAGGATCGATCGAGCGGGCAGTCCGTGCGCCGTCTCGACGTCGTCGAGGTCGTCGTCGTTCCACTGACGGATCACCCCGTCGAGGTCGAACACCACGGCGTCCACGCGACGCTCAGTTCCCCGCCAGGGCGTGCAGCAGGTCGAGGTGGGCGTCGAAGGGAGACACCTCCAGTCCCTCGACCTTCCCGGCGTCGTCCCAGCGACGCAGCGACACGGCGTCGAGGTGGTGGGGCTGCTCCCGGAAGCGATCGAGCCCTCCCTCGTCGAGTGGGCCGCCCTGACGCTCCAGACTCGCGACCGACGCCGGTGACAGTCGGTCCAGGAGTTCGGGTTCGACGGCGACGAGGTACCGCTTGGCCAGGACGTGCAGCCGCACCGGTTCGGTGACCTCGGGTCCGAAGACGCCGGCGAGGTAGTCGGCGCCGCGGTCCTCGTGGTGGAGGTCCTCGACGGCCGGACCATCGCCGCCATCGCGCAGGTGGAGCAGGTGTCCGACGTCGTGGAGGAGCGCGGCGACCACGAGCGGGTCCGCCGCGCCGTCGCGTCGGGCGAGGGCCGCGCACTGCAGTCCGTGGTCGAGTTGGCTGACCGTCTCGTCGTAGCGGTGGGCGGCGTGGGTGCGGTAGAGCTCGACCACCTCGTCGAGGTGGGCCGCCGGTCGATCGACGCTCACGACCCGGCCCCGGCATGGTCATCGAGGTGGTCGTCGAGGTGGTCGTCGTCGTGGTCCTCTGGCACGGCGATCCCACGGAAGTCGTTGATCAGCGAGACCCGGACCATCCCGTCGGCCCGCCCGCCGCTCCGGAAGGCCTCGAGCTTCTCCGCGTAGTACTCGTCCCGGAGATCGCCCTCGGACCGGGCGTTGTAGGTGGGGTAGAGGGCACGCCGCGGCACGTCGGTGTGGTTGGGGCCGCTGCGGTGCGGGGTGCGGGAGTGGAACCACAGGGTCTGCCCGGCGCGGACCGGCACGGTGCGCCACTCGAGACGATCCACCACCCGGTCGACGATCACGCCGTCCTCCATGGCGTGGATCTCGTGGTGGGCACCCGAGACGACCTCGAGGCAGCCGTTCGCCTCGGTCGCGTCGTCGACGGCCACCATGCAGCTGACGTGGCTGTCGATGAACGGGTAGGCCGGAGCGTCCTGGTGGGGTGCGTAGCCCGCCCCGCCGGGGAGCTTGTAGTTGATCTTCTCCTTGTAGAGCACCGCCGGCTCGCCGAGCAGATTCGAGGCGATCTCGACCATGGGTCCGGTGCGCAGCAGGTCGTGGAGGCCCGGGTGGAACGGGGTGAAGTTCTCGGTCCGGCACAGCGCAGGACCGTGCTCGGTGAGTTCCCGGTGGTGCAGCCAGTCGCCGCCGTCGAGTGGCCACTCGGCGACCTCCTCGACCCAGCGCCGCACCTCCTCGGCGCCCTCGGGGCCGAGCGTGTCGGTCAGGACCCAGCCGTTGACGGCGAAGTGCTCGGCGGACTCGGCGTCCGTTCCGGCGAGGACGGTGGTCGGAGTGGGCTCGCTCACGCCTGCATTCTCGCAGGCCGGGCCACCCCCGACACACCCCTCGACGTGCCTCCGGTCAGGTCCGCAGCGCCCGGAGCTCGGCCAGTACCCGTTCGGCGGCGACGGTGAACCGGTCGACGTCGGCCTCGTCGTTGGCCCAGCTCACCGAGACGCGCAGCGACCGGTCGGCGTCGACGCCCATCGCCTCGAGCACGGGGGAGGGCTCGAGCGACTCCGACGAGCACGACGAGCCGGAATGCACCGAGATCCCGAGGGCGTCCAGTCCGAGCAGGACGGGCTGGGGTTCGACGCCCTGCAGGCCCAGGCACACGATGTGGGGCAGGGACCCAGCGGGGTCGGCCCCGAGCACCTCGACACCATCGGTTGCGGCCGCCCACGACCGGAGCCGGTCGGTCAGCATCCG
The DNA here is from genome assembly GCA_903852755.1 of uncultured Actinomycetes bacterium. Classification (GTDB taxonomy): domain Bacteria; phylum Actinomycetota; class Acidimicrobiia; order Acidimicrobiales; family Microtrichaceae; genus SXMI01. Next base: position 11,755 of record CAINRS010000093.1, read on the forward strand.
GCACCGGGCCCCGACCGACGCCAGGGTGCGGTCGAGTTCGGCGGCGGCCGCCCCCAGTCCGACGATGCCGGCGGTGTGCTCGAGTCCGGCCCGTCGGGCCCGTTCCTGGTCACCACCGACGAGCAGCGGTGGGATGCGCAGCCCGCGCCGCACCACCAGTACGCCCGTGCCGGTCGGTGCACCGAACTTGTGTCCTGACACCGAGACCAGGTCGGCGCCCAGGTCCGACAGGCGGAGCGGCACACGGCCGGCGGCCTGCGCAGCGTCGACGTGGACCAGCACTCCCCGCTCGCGGCACGCGGCGACCACCGGGGCGACGGGCTGCAGTGTGCCGACCTCGTGGTTGCCCCACTGCAGGTGGACGAGCGCAGTGTCGGGCCGAACCGCAGCGAGCAACTCGTCGGGGTCGACCCGGCCGGTGCGGTCGACACCGACGACGGTCGACGGGCCGCGGTCGGCCCACTCGCGCACCGCCGAGTGCTCGACCGCAGCGAGCACGACGTGCTGGCGGTCGGCGTCCCGGGCCCGGGCGCCCCACGTGGCCGCAGCGATCGACTCGGTGGCCCCCGAGGTGAACACCACCTCCCGCGGCGTGCAGCCGAGCAGGGACGCCACCAGGGAGCGGGCGTCCTCGACCGCCACCCGGGTCCGCATGCCGTCGTGGTGGAGCCGACCCGGATCACCGACCACGGCGGTGCCGCCGTACCACTCGAGCAGCGCCGCCCGTGCGGCGCCCAGGAGGGGTGTGGTGGAGGCGGCGTCCAGGTAGGTGCGTGTCGGCTCGGCGTCCACGTCGACCACGGCTCGGTGGGGTCCGGGGCTCAGTCGTCGACGGCGGTGACGCAGTGGTCGTCACCACCCGGCCGCGTCGAGGTCAGGTCCACGCTCGTCTCGCCGTAGAAGCTGCCGAGCATCCCCCGCACCATGCCGCGGTCGACGGCGCAGATCACCGGGTGCTCCACCGCCGCCTCGCCGAACGGGCAGTGCTCGGTCACGATCCGTAGGTCGCCGCCGTCCCGCTCGGCGTGGGCGGCGAACCCGTGGGCGCTCAGCGCGTCGGCCACGGCGTGCAGTGCGGCCCGGAACGACCGGGTCTGGGCCAGGCCGGCGTTGGCGGCCATGGAGCGTCCGTAGTCCTCACCCACCTCCTCGGCGAGTGCTGTCGCCCGTTCCGGTCCGAGTTCACCGAGCGCCCGGCCCAGCAGCTCGAGCAGCACCTCGTCGTGGCGGACGGGGAGGTCCAGGGTCACCTCGTCGCTCACCGTCCGGTACCGCTTCGACGGTCGGCCCGCCCCACCGGCCGGACGGCCGGTGGTGACCTCGAGGTACCCGCCGGCGGCGAGCTTGTCGAGGTGGTGTCTCGCCACGTTGGCGTGCAGGTCGAACTCGTCGGCCACCTCGGACGCCGTCACACCGTCGTCGGCGGCGTGGGCGAACAGGTAGATCTCCCGTCGGGTCGGGTCCCCGAACGCCGAGGTGATCGCGGTGACGGCCGACGAGAAGTCGGTCGGGCTGAGCGACGTCACGACCCGAGCGTACCGCCGTCCCGGGGTCGGTCGAGGGGCGGCGGCTTGCCGATCCGTCGGGCAGGGGCGATGCTCCACGGCGTGAGCACCACACGTGACGACGTCGTCGAGGCCCTCCGACCGGTCGAGGACCCCGAGCTGCACCGTTCCATCGTCGACCTCGGCATGGTGCGCGACGTGGTGGTGGACCTGCCGCTGGTCCGGGTCGTGGTGGCCCTCACCGTGCCCGGGTGCCCGCTCAAGGCCGAGATCCAGACCCGGGTCACCGAGGCCCTCGTCGAACTCGCCGGCGTCGACGCGGCCGAGGTCGAGTTCACGGTCATGTCGGACGAGGAACGGGCCGCCCTGCGCGAGCGGTTGCACGGTGACCCGGCGGCCACCGCCGGGTCCCAGGCGGCGCACGGCCACGCCGAGGGTCGGACGATCCCGTTCGCCGACCCGGCCAACCGGACGCGGGTGATCCTCGTGGCCTCGGGCAAGGGTGGGGTGGGCAAGTCCTCGGTCACGACCAACCTGGCCGTCGCGCTCGCCCAGCGGGGGTCCTCGGTGGCGGTCGTCGACGCCGACGTGTGGGGGTTCTCCATCCCGGCGATGCTCGGTCTCGACCGGCCGCCCGTGGTGATCGACCAGATGCTCGTCCCGCCCGAGGCCTACGGCGTCCGCTGCATCTCGATGGGGTTCTTCGTCGAGGAGGACCAGCCGGTCATCTGGCGCGGCCCGATGCTCCACAAGGCGCTCGAGCAGTTCCTCACCGACGTCTTCTGGGACGATCCGGACTTCCTGCTCGTCGACCTCCCGCCCGGGACCGGCGACATCTCGATTTCCCTGTCGCAGTTCCTGCCCCGGGCACAGGTGCTGGTGGTGACCACCCCGCAGCCGGCGGCGCAGCGGGTCGCCCAGCGGGCCGGGACCATGGCCGAGAAGGTGCGGCTCGACGTGGTCGGGGTCGTCGAGAACATGTCGTGGTTCACCGGCGACGACGGCGTCCGCTACGAGCTGTTCGGCACCGGTGGGGGCGAGCAGCTCGCCGAGCGGCTCGACGTCCCGCTCCTCGGACGGGTGCCGCTGGTGCCGCTGCTGCGCGAGGGCGGTGACGTCGGCCGGCCGATCACCGCCGTCGAACCGGACTCCGAGGCCGCCGCTGCGTTCCGTACGGTCGCCGAGCGGCTCGCAGTCGACCTGGCCCCGACCCGCAGGGGGCACCCGGAGCTCAAGATCCTCTAGTCCGGCCGCCGATGTCCGGGGATCCGGAGCGGGTCCAAACCTGCACGGACGCTCCGTCGTGTCAACATGGCGATGGCTATGACCGAACCAGACCACGGCGCACCGCCTTCCGCCTCGGCGTCGGTGGCGCCGGTGCCCCGTCCGGGTCGGGGGGCGTCCTTCGACGAGGTCTTCCTGTCCTCCTACGCCCGGCTGATCGGCAGCGTCACGGTCGTGTGCGGCGGGGACGCCGAGGCCGCTGCCGACTGTGTGGCCGACGCCTTCGAACGGGCCTTCGTGCGCTGGCGCCGGGTCTCGAGGCTCGAGGACCCAGTGGGCTGGATCCGTCGGGTCGCCATCAACCGGGCGATCGACCAGGGCCGCCGTCGCCGCCGCCGGGACCGGGCCGTCGAGCGGCTCTCGGTCGAGCACGGCGACGGGTCGAGCACCGACCAGCAACTCGAGTCCGCCGGCGGGGCCGACACCACGCTCACCGCCGCCGTGGCGGCGCTGAGCCGACAGCAGCGGGCAGTGGTCGCGCTGTTCTACGTCGAGGACCTGTCGGTCACCGAGGTGGCGGCCGCCATGGAGTTGAGCGAGGGAGCGGTCAAGTACCACCTGCACCAGGCCCGCGAACGGCTCCGAGCGACCTGGAACCCCGGAGACACCCGGAACCCCGGAGATGGAGGGATCCTGTGAACGAGCACTTCGAGTCCGCGGACCCGCAGTTCGACGAGGCGCTGCGCGCCGGTCTGGGCGGCACCGTCGCCGATCCCGTCGGTGGAGCAGCCGAGGCGCAGCTCGCCGCCCTCACCGGTCGTTTCGCCGCGGCGCGCCGCCGCCGCCAGGTCGCTGTCGGTGCCACGGCGTCGGTCGTGGCCCTCCTCCTGCTCGCCGCCGGTGCACTCGCACTCGGGGGGCCGGCGCAGCAGGTCGACGTGGGGCCCGCCGACGGTCCGGACGGTCCCGTGTCGTCGACGGTCCCGGCGGTCCCGTCGACGACCGTTCCGACGACCCCTCCGACGTTGCCGTCGGCACCGCCGCCCGCCGGTGGAGCCGACGGGTCGACGGGTGGTGCAGTCCCCGGCGCGGTCCCGGGTGGCGACGACGGGTCACCGGGCGGGTCGGACGGCTCGTTCAGCGGTTCCGGCTCCGGTTCGGCCGGCTCGGGCTCGGGTGGCTGGGACGACTCCGGCGGTGGTTCCGGCAGCTGGGACGACCCTGGTTCGGGTGGCGGTTCAGGTGGTGGTTCGGGTTCCGGTGGCGGTTCCGACGACTCCGGTTCGGACGATTCGGGTTCGGGGAGCTCGGGTTCGGGGAGCTCGGGTTCGGGGAGCTCGGGTTCGGGGAGCTCGGGTTCGGGGAGCTCGGGTTCGGACGACTCGGGTCCGGACGACTCCGGACGGGGTCGTGGTCGCGGTGGGGACGACTCCGAGGGTGTCGACGACTGAGCTCGTGCCGCGGCCGCCGGCCCGGGACGGGTTCCGGCACCGGAACCGAGGAATTCACCCCGGCGTCCAAACCTCGTTGATCCGAGCGACGTGTCTCCTGTCGAGCGGTCGGGGAACCTCCCGGGCCGAACGGACAGGCCGAGCGGGGCCGGGGAAGGCAGGTGCACGATGGAACGGCACGACACGGGGGACGCAGGGGTCGGTTCGCAGGGGTCGGATCGTGGTGCTGGTGGCGCCACCCGGCAGATCCTCAGCAGGGCCGGGATGGGAGCCGTCGCAACGGTCGTCCTAGCCGGCGTGCTGGTCGGTGGACTGACCGCGGCCGGAGCGGTCGGCGGCGTCTTCGACGACTCGCCGAGCTCCTCGACGGTTCCGGGGTCCACCTCCACGACGACCCCTGAGGACACCACGACCACGGAGCCCCCGGGGGAGCCGACGACCACCGTCGCCGTGCCGGCCCCGACCAGGACCATCGATGTGCCCGGTGTCGGCCAGGTCGTGGTGACCGACGGGCCCTCCCCGACGGTCGTGTCCGTGACCGCGCTGCCGGGGTTCACCGTCGTCCCGGACGACGATCCGGACGAGCCGGGTGAGCTGCACCTGCGGTTCCTCGACGCCTTCGGCGGTCGGATCGACGTCCAGGCGGAGTTCGAGGACGGTTCGCTGCGGATCCGTGTCCGAGACCGTCGACTCGAGCAGGGCTCGGGCGGTTCCGAGGACGACGACCGTGACGACGATCGTGGTGACGACGGCGCCCCGGGTGCGTCGGCAGGAGCGCCTTGGGGTGGGGGTTCGGGTGGCAGCTCGGGTGGCGGCCAGGGTGCGTCGGCCGGAGCGCCCTGGGGTGGCGGCACGGGTGGCGGCTCGGCGCCGGGCGGCGGTTCCGACGACGGCGGCTCGGGCCGGGGCCGTGGCGGTGCTGACGACAGCGGGGCCGACGACCGTGGACGCGGTCGCGGTGACGACGGTGGCCGCAGCAGCGGTGGAGGCTCCGACGACTCTGGTTCGGACGACTCTGGTTCGGACGACTCTGGTTCGGACGACTCTGGTTCGGACGACTCCGGGTCCGACGACGACTGAGCCCCCCGGGCGGGCAGACTCCCGGGGTGGTGCGGACTCCGGAGCAGCGAGGCCCCGTCCGGTCGCTGGTGCAACTGGTGGCGGTCACCTGTGTGGTGGCCGCCACCGGCGCGTGCGGGTCCGGTGACGACCCTGGTCCGGCCCGGGCCGAAGGTGGGCGACCGCTCCCGGTGGTCGTCGACGGCCTCGACCGCCCGACCCAGTTCGTCCCACTGGACGACGGATCGTTCGTGGTGGCGCAGCTCGCCGGTGCCGAGGGTGACGGCACGGGCGAGGTGCTCCTGGTGCGACCGGACGGCGAACGGGAGGTCCTGCTCGACGGGCTCGACGTGCCGACCGGCGTGGCAGTGACCGCCGACGCGATCTGGGTCGCACAGGCGACCTCCCTCGACCGGGCGGAGTGGTCGGGACCCGGTGGTCCCGTCGGCGCCCTGCGGCCCGTGGTCAGCGGACTGCCCAACAACGGTCGGAGCCAGGGGTCGCTCACGGTGACCCCTGACGGTCGGGTGCTGTTCGCCACGACCGGGACGCTCGTCGGTGGGGCACCTGCGCCCCGGAGCGCCACGCTGTGGTCGGTCCCGGTGTCCGACCTCCAGCAGGAGCCGACGGCCGTCGCCGTTGGTGCCAAGAACGCCTACGCCACCGCCGTCGACGGCGGTGACCTGCTGGTCACGGAGATCGGCGACGCCCGGGTCCCGCCACCGGACCTGCTGGTGCGGTTCCCCGTGCCGTCGCCCACTGGCGGGGGAGCGCCGGTGGACCTGGGGTGGCCGTCGTGCCGACCGGTGGGGCCCTGTCCCGGCGTGGTGGAGCCGATCGCCCGCTTCGCCCCTGGCTCGACCCCGACCGGTGTGGTCGCCGACGGCGACGGGGTGCTCGTGGCCCTGTTCGTCGAGGGTCGCGTCGTGTCGGTCCCCGCCGGCGGTGGGGAGGCTGCGACGGTGGCCGACGGTCTGCGGGGTCCGCACTCCTTGGTCCGATCGGTCGACGGAGCGGTCCTGCTGAGCGAGCACGAGGCCGGCAGGATCGTGCGCCTGCCGGGGTAGGGGGACAGCCTGCATCGACGGGTGCGGTGGCCGGTCGGTAGCATGCGAGGCCCGGCCGCACCCCTGCGACCGGCACCACCAACCCGCAGGAGTCGACGACGTGGACGTTCGCATCGGTGTGACCTACTCGGTCAAGGAGCTCGAGGTGCAGCTGCCCGAGGGCGCCGACGGCGCCGAGGTCCGCAGCCGGGTGGAGGAGGCGGTGTCGTCCGGTGAGGGCGTGCTGTGGCTGACCGACCGAAAGGGCCGGGAGGTCGGCGTCCCGGTCGACAAGATCGCCTACGTCGAGATCGGTGCTGTCGACGAGGGCCGCACCTTCGGCTTCTCGGCCTGAACGGGTCACGTCCGGGGTGAGCCGCTCGACGCTCGGACTGCTCGAGCGGCGGCTGCTGTTCGTCACCGGCAAGGGGGGCGTCGGCAAGACGTCGGTCGCTGCTGCCATCGGGTGGCTCGCGGCGGCCCGCGGACTCCGGACGCTGGTGTGCGAGGTCGACGCCAAGGGCAACCTCGCGGACTTCCTCGGGGTGGGTCCCCTGCAGTTCGACCCCGTCGAGGTCCGCCCGAACCTCGCTGCGATGGCCATGGACACGGAGGCCTCGCTGCGCGAGTACCTCCGGCTCAACCTCCGCGTCCCACTGGTGGCCCGCCTCGGACCGGTGGCGCGGACGTTCGACTTCGTGGCGAGCGCCGCGCCCGGGGTCAAGGAGATCCTGACCGTCGGCAAGCTCGCGTACGAGGTGCGGGAACGGAACTACGACCTGGTCGTCGTCGACGCACCGGCGACCGGCCACGTGATCGGCCAGCTCGCATCGCCCGTGGCGATCAACGACCTCGTCAAGGTCGGCCTCGTCCGCTCCCAGACCGACTGGATGATCGAACTGCTCACCGACGCCGACGTGACCGGTGTGGTGGTGGTGACGATCCCCGAGGAGATGCCGACCACCGAGACGCTCGAGCTCATCGACCGGTTGCACGACGAGACCGACATCGACGTCGCCTCGGTGGTGGTCAACCGGGTGCTGCCCGAGATCTTCTCGCGACCCGAGTCGGTGGTGTTCGACCGGCTCCGCTCGGCCGAGGGGCTCGCCGTCGTGCGCTCGGAACTCGGCCCGGCGGTCGACGAGGTGGTCGATGGCGCCGACCTGGCGGTGCGGCTCCGACGCAGTCGGGTGCCCCACCTGACCAGGCTCCGTGAGGGTCTCGGCGACGACGTCCCGCTGCTCTACCTGCCGTTCCTGTTCCACCGGTCGCACGGTGTGCGGGCCACCTCGGTCCTCGCCGACGCCATCAGCGACGAGCTGGGCCACTGATGGCCGCGAGCCTCGAGCAGCTCTGCTCGGCCAAGGAGGTCGTCGTGTCCACCGGGTCCGGTGGTGTCGGCAAGACGACGGTGGCCGCCTCCGTGGCGGCGACCGCCGCGGCGCAGCTCGACGCCAAGGTGCTGGTCCTGACCGTCGACCCGGCCCGTCGGCTGGCCTCGGCGCTCGGCGTCCAGGAGTTCGGCAACGTCGAGACACGGGTCCCCGCGTCGGCGTTCGGTGAGGCGGGGGTCGATCCGGCGGGGGAGCTGTGGGTGGCGATGCTCGACACCAAGCAGTCCTGGGACGACCTGGTCCGCCAGCACGCCCCCGACCCTGCGACGCGTGACGCGATCCTGGCCAACCCGCTCTACCAGAACATCACCGGCCGGTTCGTCCAGAGCCACGACTACGTGGCGATGGAGCGGCTCTACGAGATCCACACCTCGGGGCGGTACGACCTGGTCGTGGTCGACACCCCGCCCACGCGCAACGCCGTCGACTTCCTCGACGCGCCCGACCGCATGGCGGACTTCTTCTCGTCGCCGCTGCTCCGCTGGCTCATCACGCCCTACCGCTCACGGTTGGTCAACCTGGCCTCGAAGCCCTTCTACACCGTGGCGGACCGGATCCTCGGCACGCAGTTCCTCGAGGACATCGCCGAGTTCTTCATCCTCTTCCAGACCATGTACGACGGCTTCGTCGAACGGGCACGGGCCGTCACCACGCTCCTCGGCGGCCCGCAGACCTCGTTCCTGGTGGTCTCCACCCTCGAGGTCGCACCGGCACGGGAGGCGGCGTTCTTCCTCGACCTGCTCGAGGGTCGCCGGTACCACGTCGGGGCCCTGGTCCTGAACCGGGTCCTGCCCGAGTACCTGCTCGACCGGACGGCGACCGACGTCGCTCGGCGGCTGACGAACGAGTCCGCTGCGCTGGCGGGGTCGCTCGGCGCTCCGCTCGGTGTGGCCGAGGGCGCTCCACTCGAGTCGGTCCTGTCCCAGGTCGGCCAGAGCTACCTCGACTACCAGGTCGTGGCCCGCCGGGAGGCGGAGCAGCGGGACGAGCTGTCGTCCATCCCCGACCTCTGCCTGAGCGTGCCGGCGCTCGAGGGCGACATCCACTCGCTCCGGGGGCTGCTCGACCTGGGTGGGAGGCTGTGGTCGTGAGCGACACCCCGGACTTCGCCGGCCCCGGTCCGCGCGGCGACCTCGCCGCGGCTCGAGACCTGCCGGTGGACGACCGTGACTTCACCGCCGAGCACGTCGCGATCGTCGTCCCGCCCGTCGACGCACCGGCGGCTCGCCACCTCCGGCGGTTGGTGGCGACCTGGGACCTGCTCGCCGACCTGGCGTTCTCGGACCTGCTGTTGTACGTCCCGCTGGCCACCGTCGGGGACGAGCCTCCTCGGCTGCTGATCGCCAACCACGTCCGCCCCAACACCGCGACGACGCTCCTGCCCGAGGACGTCGTCGGCCGGATCGTGGAGTCCGACCAGCGACCCCTCGTCGCCCGGGCGCTGGTCGACGGGACGATCGACGGGGGTGAGGTCCTGTCCAACATGGCGGGTGAGAGCGTGCAGGTGACGGCGATCCCCGTCCGGTTCGAGGGCCGGGTCGTCGCAGTCATGGCGCGGGAGGCGTCCCTCGAGCTCGACGCCGGCACCAGCGACCTCACCGCCCAGTACGAGCAGGTGTTCGAGCAGCTCGCCGTGATGGTGGTGGACGGGACGTTCCCGTTCGCCGACGAGGAGGTCGTCTCGACCGGTGGTCCTCGGGTCGGCGACGGCGTGTTCGTGCTCGATGCCGACGGCCGGGTGTCGTTCGCGTCGCCGAACGCCGTCTCGGCGCTGCGGCGGCTCGGCATCTCCCGTCGGCTCCGGGGTGAGCACCTGGCTGCGATCGGAGCCGAGACGAGCGCGACCTATCGTGCGTTCTTCAACGGACGACCGACCGTCGAGGAGGTCGAGCGCAACGGTGCGACGATCGTCATGCGGTGCCTGCCGCTGATCGCCGAGCAGCGGGTGCGCGGGGCGGTCGTGCTCGTCCGCGACGTCACGGAGGTGCGTCTGCGCGACCGGGAGCTCGTGTCCAAGGACGCCACGATCAAGGAGATCCACCACCGGGTCAAGAACAACCTCCAGACCATCTCCTCGTTGCTCCGGCTGCAGGGCCGACGTCTCACCGAGCCGTCGGCCAAGGCGGCCATCGAGGAGTCGGTGCGCCGGATCCGCTCGATCGCCATCGTCCACGAGACCCTGTCCCGGTCCTCCGGTGACGACGTCGACTTCGGCGAGGTGCTCCGGCCGCTCGTCCGGACGGTGGAGGAGGGCCTCACCTCACCGGAGTCCCGGGTGGAGTTCCGGATCGAGGGTGAGGCGGGGCGACTGCCGTCCCCCGAGGCGACCTCGCTCGCCGTCGTGACGACCGAACTGCTCCAGAACGTCGTCGACCACGCCTACCCGTCGGGGACGCTCCCGGCGTCGGCGGCGGCCCGGGTGCTCGTGCGGCTCCACCGGACGCCGGCCGAGCTCGAGCTGTCGGTGAGCGACGACGGGGTGGGGTTCGCCCCGCAGGAGGTCGACGAGCAGGCGGTGTCGCTGGGGCTGACGATCGTCCGGGGGCTCGTCGACGAGCTCCACGGGTACATCACGTTTGCCGACGGATCCGGTCCCGTGGGCCGGCCGGGCACGGTCGTCACGGTCGTGGTACCGGTCGCGTCGTCGCCCTCGAGCGAGGACCAGCGTCAACCGGTCGACCCCACCCGGACCGTCGGCCTGTAGACCAGTTCGTCGACCGGGTGGTCGACCGGGTGTCGGAGACCCGGTCGGATCCCGGAGTGGATCCCGGAGTGGATCCCGGGACGTTGCGGTCGGTCAGCCGGCCGCGGCGGCGGCCCGCTGGCGGGCGACCCAGGCGCGGCGCAGTTTGCGGCGCTCCTCCTCGGAGGTTCCGCCCCAGACACCGGAGTCCTGGTTCGTGCTGAGCGCGAACTCGAGGCACGGTTCCTTGACGTCGCAGGTCTCGCAGACGGCCTTGGCCGAGGCGATCTGGTCGATCGCGGCACCGGTGGTCCCGACCGGGAAGAACAGGGTCGGATCGGTGTCCCGACAGGCGGATCCGTCACGCCAGTTGTCGTTGGCCAGATCCAGGTTCCGGGTGGAGGAGAGTGCCACGGTCGTCTCGTTCCTTCGCGTCGTGTCGGTGGTCCGGCGCCGGTCCCGCCGACGTCGGTGTGCTCCCCGCACGGCCCGGCACGACGTGGTGCATCCCGGTGGTGTGGGGCATGATCTCGATTCCGCTGGTTTCCCGCTCCGGGCCGCTGCGGACTCGGGGGAGCTGGGAACTTGTGAAACCGTGAACAAGCAGAACGTAGTACCAACCACTCACCGTGTAAAGGGAAAGTTTCGCCCAGATGACCTCCACACCACGCCCGCTCGTCCTCGGTCACCGCGGCGCCTCGGCCGACCACCCCGAGAACACGCAGGAGGCCTTCGCCGGAGCGGTCGAGCAGGGCGCCGACGGTGTCGAGCTCGACGTCCGGATCAACCGATTCGGTGAGCTGATCGTCCACCACGATGCGTGGTATCGGGACGGCCGAACGGTCTGGGACGTCGCCCTGGGGGATGCTCCGGCGGGAACGTGCGACCTGGCGGCGGCGCTGGAGGTCTGCGCCGGTCTGCTCGTCAACGTCGAGATCAAGAACGACCCCAGTGACCTCGGCGGTGACCACGTCCCGCACTCGAGCGAGGTCGCCGACGCCGTGGTCGACCTGCTCGAGGCGCGTGGCGGGACGGACCGGGTGATCGTGTCGTCGTTCAACCTGGGTTCGGTGGACCGGGTGCGGGAGCGGTCGACG
>CAINRS010000094.1 GCA_903852755.1 uncultured Actinomycetes bacterium
ACGTCTCGGCGCGTGAGGTCGAGGACTGCATCCGTCAGGTCCCCGGACTCGAGGACATCGCGGTCGTCGCCAAGAGCCACGAGATGCTCGACATGGTCGCTGTCGCGTTCGTGATTCTGGCGGACGGCTCGTTGGATCGGGACGAACTCTCCGAGCAGATCATCTCCGTCTGCCGCGAGAACCTGGCCGATTTCAAGGTTCCCCGCGCGGTCTACTTCGTTGATGAGTTCCCGACCGCCGAGTTGGGCAAGGTCTCCAAGAAGGATCTCCGCGAGCTCGCCGACTCCTACCCTGCGGTCGACTGAGTTGCAGCGCGGCCTGAGCGGCCGCTCACCGGACGGCGCAGCTGGGTACTCCTACCCGTAGGCCGTTCGGCTCATCGTCGTTACGTTCCTCCCGGCTGAGGAGGAGCGCAGTGGCGGTCGTGGAGAGTCAGGTGGACGTCGTCGTCGACGACCTCACCGACGTCGAGTTCATCGCAACGGGTGGGGCGGGGACCGTCTACCGGGCGGTACAGGTCTCGCTGGGTCGGGTCGTCGCACTCAAGGTGCTGCACGCCGTCGACCTGCGGGATGTCCGGATCCAGCGGGAGGCCCGGGTCCAGGCGCTCATGTCGTCGCACGCCAACGTGGTGACCCTGTTCGGGATGACCACGGTCAACGGGACGACTCCGGCGCTGATCATGGAGTACGTGCCGGGGGGATCCCTGCAGGATCGCATCAGTCGATCCGGACCCCTCACTGTGGATGAGTGGATGCGGGTCGGTGCCGAGGTCGCCTCTGCCATCGCCGCTGCACACGACCTGGGCATCGTCCACCGGGACGTGAAGCCGTCGAACATCCTGTTCGCCGCTGATGGCTCGGCCCGGCTGGGGGACTTCGGCATCTCGGGGACCGGGACGCGAACCATCGAGCAGCTCGAGGCGTCAGTCGCGTTCGCCGCACCCGAGATCCTCGAGGGCGACCGACCGTCGCCGGCGAACGATGTGTTCGGTCTGGTGCTCACCATCCTCGTCGCAGCGGTGGGTCGGCACCCGATCGGTGACGGCGTTGCCGTGGCGGCGATGGCCGCCCGGATTCAGAGTGAGCAGATCCGGTTCTCGGACTGGGTTCCCGACCTGCCCGAGCACCTCGGCGCTGCCCTGGACCGCTGTCTGGACCTCGAGCCCGATGAGCGACTCACTGCAGCGGAGCTCGTCGAGCTGCTGTCGGAACGAGGAGAGGTGCGAGTTCGACGAACTCCACGTTCGTCCGGCGCGACGACTCTGCGGCGACCGCACTGGGTCATGGTCTCGGTCGTGTTCGGCATCCTCGCTGCACTTCTGATCGCAGTTGGTTGGCGATCAGAGCACCGAGCGCCTGTTCCTGATCTGTGTGGAGCACTCGGTCGATATGACATGGAGCGTCTCGCGCTCTTCAATCAGGTCAGTTCGGATATAGAGCAGGCGACTTCGCCAGTACAGGTGGTTGACCGTCTACTCGTACGCCACCCAGCTGAGTGGGCTGCGGTGGCCGAGCCGCTTCTCGGGGCATGGGCTGCTGGAACCGGAGGAACGACGCCTGTCAGTATCCAGCAGCTGACGGATCTGGCAGTCGTCGAGGCCCTCCATGCCCTCAACGGGGACAAGTCGGAGTTGGGTAGTTGGCTGTCGTCAAGGGCATCAGCCGCTTACCCGGTCAGTGTTCGTTCGGCAATGCAGGCGGTCGAGACAGCGGTCGAGGGGGCAAGTTCGCGATGCGGAGGCGTCTCACCCCTCATTGCCCCGGCTCGAGCTCGGATGTACTCATCAATCCGCTCCGGCCTAGCGGACCCCGCCTTCATGGCCGGCTTCTTCGCCGAGCCCGCCTCCTTCACTCTCATGACTCCCAGGCTGGTCGAACTCTTCCTCGTGAGTTCGCGGCCGTTCGCAGAGCAGTTGCTGGTCAGTCAGCAGCAGTGGTGTTTCGAACTTCTGAGCATGTCGGTCGAGACGCGGGATGTCGTGTTCGCCACGGCACCCGATCTTGTGCTGTTGATGGGTGAGTCGAATCTGGCCCGGTTCGGGAAGCTGCTCGATGATTCCGCAATCGATGCCCTCCGGGTCGGACTCACTCGGATCGGTCCGGTTGGCCGGGATGGGCTGAAAAAGTCGGCACCACGAGCGTCTGAACTGGTCGAGTTGACTGCGGGTGAGCCGGTTTTCGGTGGTGTGGGGTGACCGCAATCGTGGAGTCGGAGAGACCCAGAGCTGCCGCTCTGCCCGCTCATCTCGGTATTCGGTTTCACAGGGTGCGGGTGCGAGATCTGTCCGTCACCGCTTCACTGTCGCTGTTCGAGTCGATGCGTCAGGTTGCGGCCGCAGCGGTTAGGTCGGACCTCGGCGACTCGAGCTGGCTCGAGGAACGCTGGCGGGCCCGGTGGCTGGAATTTCGAGGACTGACAACGTTCACCGCTTATGCGGGGAATCAACTTGTTGGATTCATGTGGGTGACGCACCGAACGGTGTCACCCCTCAATTTCGTCCAGCTGCAAGCCGCCTACATCCTCCCCGAGTTCCAGGGTCAGGGAGTTGGGTTCGCCCTCAACGCTCGGATGTTCTTCCGCGAAATCGCGTTTCAGCCGAGACGGTCGACGTTCATCATCGCGGACGTGGTGAGCCCAATTGCGCTGCATGGATGGCGCAGCCGCGCCCGCTTGTCCGGGAGCTTCTACCCGGTGATCCACGACGACGGACCGGTCCCAACGGTTCTCCGATCTGCCGCTTGCCAAGCGGCGCGTGAGTTCTACGGCGATGCCCGGTTCAACCCCTCTACCGGGGTGCTTCACGAACGGACCGCACCGCGGCCGCAGAGCTACCGGTGGTCGGGGGATGGGCAGGTCGATCGCTACTTCAGGGACCTGGTCTCAGCTCAGGACGGCGACGCGTGTTTGGTGGTGATGCGCCCACGCCCGGTGGAGGTGATCTGCAATACGGACCGCGTTCTGGGAGCGGTCCGCCGGCTCGCGAGGAAACCTGCAGCGGGCGACATTCCTCCGCAGGTTGCCAGGAAGGAGGTTTCGGGTGAGTAATCCGCTGGCACTTGATCTTGAGTCGGTCTCACACACGTACCGGTCGAGTCGCAGCTCGAGACGTGCGCTCGTTGATGTCAGTGTGTCCGTGCCGACTGGCGCAGTGGTCGCCCTCCTTGGCGACAACGGCGCGGGCAAGAGCACCCTGCTCTCGGTTTCCGCTGGTCTCGTTGAGCCGGACGAGGGGAGCGTTCGAGTGATGGGGGAATCGCTCGGGCCGGTTACGACGAGGAGCCGGGGTCGAGTTGGTTTCGTAGCTCAGGGAGACTGCGTCTACCCCGTACTCACGGTCCGCCAAAACCTGTCGTTCGTCTGTCGCCTCGCAGGGCTCTCAGGTCGGCGTCTGGCTGAGCGACTCAACGGACTCGCCGGCAGATTCGGCTTGCTCGGCCTGATGAACACCAAGGCTGCGTCTCTCTCGGGCGGCCAGCGTCGCCGCCTCGATCTTGCGATGTCCCTGGCTCATGCCCCACCGCTCCTGCTCCTGGACGAGCCATCAGTGGGACTGGACCAGGTTTCGAGAGGTCAGCTGATCGAAGTCGTGAGCGACCTCGCAGACCAAGGGGTTGGCGTTCTCTACTCGACCCACCACCTCGATGAAGTCGAGGCGCTCAACGCTGAGGTCGTGATCCTTGATGAAGGACGGATCATCCAGACGGGTTCGGTCTCCGAACTGATCGATTCGTATGCCCCTCCGCTCATCGAACTGGTCTTCGACAGTCACTGTCATGATCTTCCGCCGCAGTTGGCCGGATCGATCGAGACGGTGACGACCAGCCCGGAAGGTTGGCTAGCGGTCACCTCACGACTGGCGAGCAGTCGAGACACCGTGAGTGGGGTGCTGGAACTGCTGGAGCCGAAGACGCGAAGTGCCGTGTTGAGTGCAGTCGTTCGACCGCCTGAGCTGGCGACTGCCTACCGCCGAATCCTCCGCATACACGGAGTGAAAGGTCCTGAGCTAGTTGGAATGGAGACCCTGTGACGTCGCGAGTCATCTTCAGGCACGAACTGGTGTTATTGCGGACCTCGTGGATTCCGCTGTCGCTCTACTTCGTGATGCCGCTCGTCGTCCTCGCATTCGTCGAGGGGGGCTTCACCGTGTTCCTGCAGGTGCAGGATCCGGGGGCGGGATTCAGTGGCGCCGATCTGGCAGCACCCGGCCTGGCGACGATGTTCGGCTTCATGTCGCTGTCGAGCATCGGATTCCTCTTCCTCGGCGACCACGCCTGGGGGACGTGGAACCGGGTGCGTTCACTCGGAATCCGGGCGAGTCAGATCATGGCCGGCAAGCTCAGCGTGGCGTACCTCGCGCAGTTGGCGCTCTTCACCTTCGTGATGATCTGCGCCGTCACCCTGTTCGACCTGCGGGTACGCGGCGCACTGCTGGCACTCGTCGCGATCGAGTTGGTGCTGGCGCTCGTCGCAGTGAGCTACTGCGCACTGGCGTGCTCACTGTGCCGGAACCAGGCTGAGTTCAACGCATTCACCTACCTGGGCGCGCTCGTCATGGCGGGACTCGGTGGGGCGCTGACTCCGTTCGAGACGCTGCCCGGGTGGGCCCAGAGCCTCGCCCCGCTCGTGCCGACCTACTGGTCGGTCAGGGCGTTCGAGTCGGTGATCCTGGGCGGTGCAGGACTCGCCGACGTCGCAGTCGAACTCGCAGCGCTCGCGATCTTCGCCGCCGTGTTCGCCGTGGCGAGCGCCCTGACCTTCAACGAGGAACGCCAGCGTTCGACCTGGGCGTGACTGGCGGTCCGGGCCGACGCGACCGGGTCAGCCACCGAGACGCTCGGCCTCGAGCCGCACGTCCTGTCCGCGCTGATTGCCGGCGATGCAGTCTCCGGACTCCAGGTCGAACGTCCAGTGGTGCAACAGGCACGTGATCTGCCCGTCCTCGATGCGTCCGCACACCACCAGATCACCCTGGCGGTGTGGGCAGTAGCGCTGGATCCTCCAACCATCCCGTTCGAACCACTCGTCGGGCTCACCGCTCGCCTGTGCGTAGATCTGCTCGACGAAGGCCATGCGCTCCGGTGACAGGCTCTTGAAGAACGTCATCACGTACTCGTTGAACCCGCCCGTCCGATGTGCGGTGAAGCGAGCCGAGAGGAACAGCGAGTTCACCCAGTCCTCTGTGTGGTCCCGGACGCACGCCTCGACGAGCCGACGGTCCACCTCGACCCGGTAGACGTAGGGCTCGCCGGTCCACTCACGCACCTCGCCGTTGACGAAGTCGATGGCGACCGACCCGTCACCGGCCTGGTCGCCGCCGACGTCGAGGACGACGACGCCCCCGATGCCGGCGCGAGTCAGCGGTGCGGCCTGCAGGAGTGGTCCGAACCAGTCGGCGAGCTCGGCCACCAGGTCGACCGGGGCATCCGACCAACCGGAA
Source organism: uncultured Actinomycetes bacterium (assembly GCA_903852755.1). Lineage (GTDB taxonomy): Bacteria > Actinomycetota > Acidimicrobiia > Acidimicrobiales > Microtrichaceae > SXMI01. Next base: position 5,441 of record CAINRS010000094.1, read on the forward strand.
CGTTCGGCGTCCAACCACCCGGACCAGTCGGCGGCGTACCGCTCCAGGTAGGCGCGCTTGTCCTCGAACGGTTCGGAGACCGCTCGGTCGTCGGGATGGGACACCTCGCAGGAGCCCGGTGACAGCTCGACGACCGACCCCGGGACGATCAGGTGTCCGGTGTCGATGCCGTGCTCGTGGAGCAGCTCGAGGAACACCGGCTGGTCGGGGAAGATGTTGGCGGGGTCGCCGTCGAGGTCGTTCAGGTGGAACAGATCCGGGTCGAGGAACGCCGGCGGACCTGCGCACGGGAACACGGCGGCTGCGTCGGCCCACCGGACGTAGTTGAGAGCCCGTTCCATCTGGTTGCTGCGCTTGAGTCGACCGAGCCGGTCCAGCTCCTCCGGTGGGAACGAGTAGGCGACCGGGTACCAGATCGCTCCGGAGAACTGGACGAACTGGGCGTCGAAGGGCCCCAGGTCCTGGATCGACGCTGCGTCGCCGGGGCGAGCATCGTTCTGGTTGAGGATCCGGACCGCACCGTCGCCGATCACGATCGCGCTGTCACCCAAGGGACCGTCGGCCGGGTCGTTCTGGGCGAGGATCGCCACCTCGAGACCGTCGAGTCCCACGACCTCACCATCGGGGCACCGGATGAACTCGCTGAACCCCAGCTGTCGGAGTTCCTGCTCCAGGTAGGGGACCTCGAAGTCGGGGAGCAGCACACGCGCCGACCGGTCGACGTGCGCCGACAGCCAGGCCGGATCGAAGTGGTCCCGGTGCAGGTGCGACAGGTACAGGTAGTCGGGTCGTTCGAACGGGGTGACGTCCAGCCGGTCGTTGCGGGGGAACGGGAACCACGATCCGAAGTAGGCGGGGGTGAACCACGGATCGCACAGGACGGAGCCGTGAGCGGTCTCGACGAACATCCCGACGTGGCCGAGGAAGGTGATCCGCATCGGTTGGAGACTACGGGACGTCGCTGCAGGTCGCAGACACCGACGACGACCCGGAACGGCGCCAGGCAGCGCGGGGAGGTGCGGCCGAGCGACCACGTAGCCTGAGCCCATGGCCGAGGAGCCCCTGACCGCAGAGCGGAGATCCGACATCCACGCCCGGTACCGCGCCGAACGGGACAAGCGCCTGCGTCCTGACGGCAACACCCAGTATCTGCAGCCGACCGGCCGGTTCGCCCACCTGCTCGACGACCCGTGGACGGATCGCACGGAGCGTGAGCCGGTCACCGAGGAGCTCGAGGTCGTCGTGATCGGTGCCGGGTTCGGCGGTCTGGCGACCGGAGCTCGTCTGGTGCAGGCGGGCGTGACCGACATCCGGCTCGTGGACTCCGCCGGCGGTGTGGGTGGCACCTGGTACTGGAACCGGTACCCCGGCGCCATGTGCGACACCGCCGCCATGGTCTACCTGCCGCTGCTCGAGGAGACCGGGTACCTGCCCACCATGAAGTACACCGCGGCACCGGAGATCCACGCCCACGCCGAGCGGATCGCCGAGCACTTCGGGCTCGTCGACCGGGCGCTGTTGTCGACCCGGGTTGAGGGACTCCGCTGGGACGAGTCGGCCCATCGGTGGGTCGTCACCACCGATCGTGGCGACGAACTGCGGGCTCGCTTCGTCGCCATGGGCACCGGACCGCTGAACCGCCCGAAGCTCCCCGGGATCCCGGGCATCGAGACGTTCGACGGCCACACCTTCCACACGAGCCGCTGGGACTACGGGTACACGGGTGGCGGACCGGACGGATCGCCCATGGACCGGCTGGCGGACCGGCGCGTCGGGATCATCGGGACCGGTGCGACGGCGGTGCAGTGCATCCCGCTGCTCGCCCGGGACGCCGGTGAGCTCCTCGTCTTCCAGCGGACCCCCAGCTCGATCGACGTGCGCGCCAACCGTCCGCTCGACGCGGAGGAGTTCGACCTCGGCCCCGGCTGGCAGCGCGAGTGGCTCGTGAACTTCGCCACGCTGCAGACCGGCCAGTTCGCCGAGGTCGACCTGGTCGAGGACGGCTGGACCGACATCGCACAGCGCATCCGGGACCGGGTCGTCGAGGAGGTGATGGCCGGTGGCGAGTTCACGCCGGCGCTGATCGCCAAGGCCTTCGCCGACAGCGACGACGAGAAGATGG
>CAINRS010000095.1 GCA_903852755.1 uncultured Actinomycetes bacterium
CGAACAGCGACCCGAACGCGATGGCGAAGCTCGAGGTGAGTCCGAGCACGACCGTCGCGAGTCCGAAGAGCGCGACGCACCCGAACAGGATGGGTCCGATGCGCCGGCGGAGCGGTCGCGCCACCAGGACGGCGGTGGTGAGCGCAGCGCCGATCCCACCGGCGGCCCGGAGCCACCCCAGACCGGTGGCGTCGACGCCCAGACGTGTGGTCGCGATCGCCGGCAGCAGGGCGACGGCACCTCCGAACAGCACGGCGAACAGGTCGAGCGAGATGGCCCCGAGCAGGATCGGGTTGTGCCGGATGACCCGGAGCCCGTCGAGCGCGCTGCGCCACCCCGGCCGGTCGGTGCGTCCGACCGGTTCCGGCCGCCGACGGAGCCGGAGCAGCGGCAGGACGGCGATCGCGACGAGCAGCAGGCCGACCGACCCGACGTACGCGAGCGGCGGGTCGGTTGCGTAGAGGAAGCCCCCCAGCACCGGTCCGGCGATCAGCCCGACCTGCCACGACGCCGAGAACATCGGGACGATCCGGGGGAGGGCGTCGGGTGCGACCAGCGTGGCCGGCAGCGCCCGGACGGCTGGAGCGGCCAGTGCCCGGAACGATCCGAAGACCGCCACCAGGGCCAGCAGCGGCCCGAAGTCGTCCACACCTCGCCAGGTCACCCAGGCCAGACCACTGACGGCGACCGCCTCACCGCCGAGCGCGAGGGCGTAGAGGGTCCGGCGGTCGAACCGGTCGGCCAGCGCCCCGGCCGGAACCGCCAGGACGAGTGCCGGCAGGAACTCGGCCAGCCCGAGGAGACCCAGGTCGAGCTCGCGCCCGGTGAGTTCGAAGACCTGGAATCCTAGCGCCGTGGTCTGTGCGAGCGCGGCCATGGTCGCTGCGGTCACCGACACCAGGAAGGCCACGACCGAGCGGTCGCGCACGACCTCCCGGGCCGATGGCGGGGGAGTCGGCGGTGCGGTCCCGCTGTCGGGTGGCTCGTCGTGCACGACCCCTGCACGCTACCTGTCGACCTGTGCGGCCCCCGGTGTTCACCGTCGAACCGTTGACCTCACGGGTGCCGGAGCCCATACTTGCCGGAGACGTGCCGCAGCGGGGCGCTGCTGCGGATCACACCGAGGGAGATCACCATGGGCCGTCTGCGTCTGTTCCTGCCCGTCGCCGCCGTCGTGGCGCTCGCCGCTGCGTGCGTGATGCCGCCACCGGGGGGTGGTGGTTCGACGACCACGACGTCCACGACGTCGACCACGACGACGACGGCGCCGCCACAGGACGTCGACGGTGACGGCTTCAACACGCTGTCCGACTGCGACGACACGGACCCGTCGATCAACCCGGGGGCTCCCGACCCGGCCGGTGACGACGTCGACGCCAACTGCGACGGCATCGACGGCGTGCAGAGCGCGGCGGTCTTCGTCAACGCGACCACCGGTGGCGACACCAGCACCTGCGGTGTGATCGCCGAGCCGTGCGCCACGATCTCCCAGGGTCTCGCCCGCGCCGGCGCCGACGGGAAGTCGAGCGTCTTCGTGGCCGGCGGCACGTACCCGAAGTTCGACGCAGTGGCCGGCATCGAGGTGCGAGGTGGCTACGGCCAGAACTACCAGCGGGGCATCGCCGCGACGGGCACCACCGTCGCCACGGTGAACGCCTCGTTCGACGCCGTCGCCGGTGGTCCGGTTGCGCTCGTCGCCGACGGGATCACCACCTCGACCAAGATCGCGGACCTGCGCCTGGTCGGTGGCACCGCTGCGGCAGGTCAGGTGGCCACGACGGTGCTGGTCCGCAACTCCTCGAGCGCCCTCAGCCTGGACTCGCTCCAGATCGTCGGCGGGACCGGCGGCCAGGGTGCCAACGGTGCGGCGGGCACGGCGGCGTCGTCGAGTCCGGCGGCTGGCGGTGCCGCCGGCGGCAACGGCTTCGAGCCGGGCGGCGTGTGCAACACGGGATCGGCCGGTGACGGCGGTGGTGGCGCCGGCGGTGGTGGCAACGGTGGCCGCGGCGGTGTGGTCGACACCTCGTGTGCCACCGTGTTCGGCGCGGTGATCTCGTGCTCCAACTGCAACGCCCAGGCGGGGGCCGGCGGCGGCAACGGCAGCGGCGCCTCCGGCTCGTCCGGTATCGGCGGGGCCGGTGGTCAGGCCGCCACCGACGGCCTGACCGGGATCTGCACCATCGGGAGCGGTCCGCCGGTCAACGGCCTCAACGGGTCGAACGGGGCGGCCGGCTCGAACGGGACCGCCGGGACCGCCGGCGCGCCCGGTGCTGCGGGTGGCACCGGCAACCTGGGCACCAACGGTCTGCCCGGCGGTGGCGGTGGCGGTGGCGGCGCCAACGACTGCAACGTCGACGACGCCGGAGCCGGTGGTGGCGGTGGGGGTGCCGGCGGTGCCCGGGCCGTCTCGGGTGGTGCCGGCGGTGCGGCCGGTGCCAGCTCGGTGGCGCTGCGCCTGCAGAACTCCTCGCCGGGGCTCATCGGCATCTCGATCACGCTCGGCACCGGTGGCAAGGGTGGCAACGGCGGCGCCGGTGCGGCCGGTCAGCCCGGTGGCCCCGGTGGCCCCGGTGGCGCCGCCTTCGAGCGCGGTGGTGCCGGTGGAGCCGGTGGTGCCGGTGGCACGGGCGGTGCCTCGGGTGCCGGCGGTGGGGGCGGCGGTGGTGCGGCGATCGGGCTGTCCCGCGACGCGTCGAGCGCCCCGACCGGCACGCCGACGTTCACCGGTGGTGCCGGTGGTGCCGGCGGCACGGGTGGCAGCAACGGTTCGACCGGACTGGTGCAGAACAACGTCGTCGCCTGATCCGACGACCGCCCCGACGGGGTGGTGACATCGAGCGTGACCGGGGGCCTGCGGGCCCCCGGTGCGCGTCGGGGCGACGGCGCTCGTCGGGACTAGCGTGCCGCCCATGAACGAACCGGACACGCTGCCCCTGGCCGGGCGCAGCGCCGTGGTGACCGGCGGAGGGAGTGGGATCGGGCTCGAGTGCGCCCGCCGGCTCGTCCGCGACGGTGCCTCGGTGGTGCTCACCGGCCGCACTCCCGAGCGTCTCGAGGAGGGCGCTGCGAGCCTGCAGGCGGACCTCGCCGGCGGAGCGCAGGTGGTCACCGCGGAGGGTGACACCACCGACGAGGACGCCGTCGCCGCCGCCGTGGCCGCAGCCGACTCGGTCGCCCCGGTCGCCTTCGCCGTCGCCTCGGCCGGTCGTGGTGGCCTGGGTCCGATCGTGACCACACCACTCGAGGAGTGGACCGACGTGCTGGCGACCAACGCCACGGGCACCTTCCTGTTGTTCAAGCACGCCGGAGCTGCGATCGCCGCCAACGGAGGTGGCTCCATGGTGGCGATCTCCTCGATCGCCGCAGCGGTGACGCACCCGTTCATGGGCCCGTACTGCGTGTCCAAGGCGGCGATCGACGCACTCGTCCGTCAGGTGGCCGACGAACTCGGTCGCGCCGGGGTGCGGGTGAACTCCGTCAGGCCGGGCATCGTCGACACCGACCTGGTGTCGATGATCATGGACGACGAGCAGGTCATGGGGTCGTACCTCGCCAACATGCCGGTCTCGCGGCCGGGCAACGTCGACGACGTCGCCGCTGCGGTGCGGTTCCTGCTGGGCCCGGAGTCGGGCTGGGTGACGGGCACCTCGCTGAGCGTCGACGGGGGGCACCACCTGCGGCGCGGACCCGACTTCGAGCCGGCCGCCCGGGCGTTCTTCGGTGACGACGCCGTGGAGGGCCGGGTCCCTCCGCACGGCACCGACTGAGGCCGCTGTGTCGTCGCGACCCGTGGTCGACCTGCTCGACGGTGCGTTCTACGTCACCGACCCGTACCCGACCTACGCCTGGATGCGGGCCAACGAGCCCGTCTACTGGGACTCGACCAACGAGTTGTGGGCGGTCACGCGCTACGACGACGTGGTCGAGGTCGAGCGACGCAAGGACCTGTTCACGAGCGCGGACCAGGACAAGGGCGGCTACCGGCCCAACATCCCGGCGGACCCGGCGATGATCGGCCTCGACGATCCGCACCACCAGGCGCGCCGCAACCTCGTGGCGCGGCGGTTCACCCCGCGCGCGGTGTCCACCTGGGAGGACCACGTGCGCGCCACGGTGGGCAGGCTGCTCGACGAGGCACTCGGCCACGGGGGTCCCGTCGAGGTCGTCGGTGAGCTGGCGGCTCCGCTGCCCGCCGAGATGATCGGCCTGCTGCTCGGGTTCCCCGAGGAGATGTTCCCGAAGCTGCAGGAGTGGTCGGAACGGACGATCACCCTGGGCGGCGGGCCCCGGTACATGACCGAGGACGGCATGGTCGCCGCCATGGAGTTCGCCGCGGCCTCTGCGGAGCTCTACGAGGCCAAGCGGACCTGCCCCGCCGACGACGTGGTGTCGGTCTGGACGACGGCGAGCGTCCCCGGCCACGAGTTCGGTGTCGACGAGGTGATCTCGGACTGCCTCCTGATCCTGGACGGCGGGGCCGAGACCACCCGCACGGTCATCGCCCGGGCGATGATCGAGCTGGCCCGACGTCCCGACCAGTGGGCGCTGCTGCGTTCGGGCGCCGACGTGTCGGTGGCGGTGGAGGAGTTCATCCGGTGGGTCACGCCGATCCACAACATGTGCCGCGTCGCACTCTCGGACGTGGAGCTGGGCGGTGTGACCGTCCGGCGGGGCGACCAGGTGGTCCTCTGCTACGCGTCGGCCAACCGCGACGAGGACTACTTCGACGACGGTGACGACCTGGACCTCTCCCGTGACCCGAACCACCACCTGAGCTTCGGGTTCGGGACCCACTTCTGCCTGGGGTCGTCACTCGCCCGGCTGGAGATCCGGGTGTTCCTCGAGGAGCTGCTCGCCCGCGTCGATCGACTCGAGCTGCACCCCGACTCGATCGTCGAGATGCCCAACGCGTTCGTCTACGGACTCTCGGCCGCCACCCTGGACCTGCACCCCGCCTGAGGGATCGGGATCAGTACTCGAGGGTGGGCTCGGTCCCCTCGGGCAGGCAGATCGACTTGGACTCGAGGAACTCCTCGAGCCCCTCGCGTCCGAGCTCGCGGCCCACGCCGGAGCTCTTGAACCCGCCGAAGGGCGCGCTGAACTCCATCGAGAACCCGTTGACGGTGTAGGTGCCGGTCCGGACGCCCCGGGCGACGGTGAGCGCCCGGTCCACGTCGCTCGACCACACCGATCCGGACAGTCCGTAGTCGCTGTCGTTCGCGATCCGCACGGCATCGGCGTCGTCGGCGTAGGGGATGACGCACAGCACCGGGCCGAAGATCTCCTCCCGGGCGATGGTCATGGTGTTGTCGACGTCGGCGAACACGGTCGGCTCGACGAACCACCCGGTGTCGAAGCCGTCCGGGCGTCCGCCACCGGTCGTGATCCGGGCACCCTCGTCGACGCCGGTGCGGATGTAGCCCTCGACGCGGTCGCGCTGACGCTCGGCGACGAGCGGCCCGACGGCGGTGCCCATGTCCATCGGGTCGCCCACCGTCATGGCGGCGGTCCCGGCGGTGACGGCCTCGACCACCTCGTCGTAGCGGCTCCGGGGAGCCAGGATCCTGGTCTGGGCCACGCAGGCCTGCCCGTTGTTCATGAGCGAGCCGAGGGGCAGCAGCGACTCGACCGCAGCGGCCACGTCGACGTCGTCGAGGAACACCGCTGCGGACTTGCCCCCGAGCTCGAGCGTGCACCGCTTGAGCTGTTCACCGCAGATCCCGCCGATGCGCCGACCGGCGGCGGTCGACCCGGTGAAGCTCACCTTGTCCACGCCGGGGTGCCGGACCAGGTACTCGCCGACCTCCCGGTCGGCGGGCACGACGTTGAACACACCGGCCGGGATGCCGGCCGCCTCGACGCACTCGGCGAGCAGGAGCGCGTCGAGGGGGGTCTCGGGGGCCGGCTTCACCACCATCGCCGACCCGGATGCCAGCGTCGGGGCGAACTTCAGCATCGTGATGAACAGCGGGACGTTCCACGGGATGATGCCGGCGACCACGCCGACCGGCTCGCGCCGAACGATCGCGGGCGAGAGCATCCCCTGCCGCAGCTCCTCGAACGGGTAGGTCCGTGTCAGGTCCGTGAAGAACTGGAGCACCATCGTGGCCGCACCGACCTGGCCGAGCTGGCTGAACAGCGTGGGGCACCCGTTCTCGGCGGTGATCAGGTCGGCGAAATCGGTGAACCGGAGCGCCACCTGCTCGCCGAGGGCTGCCATCAACTCGGCGCGCTCCGCGGCGGTGGTCGACCCCCACTCCCCGGACAGTGCCTCCCGGGCGGCGGCGACCGCCCGGTCCACGTCGGCCTCGGCGGCCTCCGGCGCGCTCCCCACGGCGCTCAGGTCGAACGGGTTCACGACGTCGAAGGTGCGGTCGGTGGCGGGTGCGACCCACTGGCCGCCGATGAAGAGCTGGTCGTAGCTGGGCATGTCGGGCACGCTACCGGGCATCCGGCACGGGTCGCCTACCGTGGCGACGTGGGTGCCGGGACGGTCGGGATCGGGGTGGTCGGGCTCGAGCACCTCCACGTCTTCGAGCTCGTCCACGAACTCCGTGCAGCCGGTGCCCGGGTCGTGGCCCACACCGACGGCGGTACGTTCGCCGAGGAGTTCGCCGGATGGCTCCCCGAGTCACGGCCCACCGACCGTGACGGGGTGCTCTCGGACCCGGACGTCGAGCTGGTGGTGCTCGCCGGTGTGCCCGCTGACCGGGCCGGCGACGCCGTCGCCGCGCTCCGGTCCGGTCGCTCGGTGCTGGCCGACAAGCCGGGAGTCACGACCGCGGACCAGCTCGCCGACGTGCAGGCCGCCGTCGCAGCATCCGGTCGCAGGTGGTGGGTGCTGTTCTCCGAGCGCTTCGGAGTCCCTGCGGTCCGCGCCGCAGTGGACCTGGCCCGGTCCGGTTCCATCGGACGTGTCGTCGCCGTGTGTGGGAGCGCCCCGCACCGCGCCGCCTTCACCTCCCGCCCGGAGTGGTTCGCCGACCCGGGCCGGGCAGGGAGGCTGCTGGTCGACCTGGCGTCGCACCAGGTCGACCAGTTCCTCGCCGTCACCGGTGCCGGCGACGTCCGGGTCGTGCACGCAGCCTCCGGGAACGTGGCGGCACCCGAGCTGCCCGAGGTGCACGACGTCGCCGAGGTGGTCCTCGAGGGAGGAGGTGCGCGCGGGTTCCACCGGGTGGACTTCCTCGAGGCCGACGGGTTCCCGGCCTGGGGTGACGTCCGGCTCGTCGTCACCGGGACCGCCGGCCGGCTCGAGGTGCGGACGCCGATCCTCGACGGTGTGGCCGGCACTCCCGAGCTGTGGCTCACCGACTCGGCGTCGCACCGGCGCGTCGACGTCCCCGACCGGGTCACGTGGGCCGCCGAGCTGCTCGCCGACCTCACCGACGACGGTGAACGACTGATGCCCCGCGACCACCCGGTCGCAGTGAGTCGCACCGTCCTCGAGGCCGCCGACCGTGCCGTAGCGTGGTCGCCGTGATCGAGGAGTCGCCCGAGCCGTACGACCTGCTCCGGCCCCGGCGCACCATCACCGGCATGTCGGCGGTGCTGCTCCCGTACACGGATCCGCACTCCCCGGACCTCGACGGCTTCGCCGCCCACCTGGCCCGGACGCTCGAGGCCGGACTCGTCCCGGCGGTCAACATGGACACCGGTTTCGGTCCGACGCTCGACGATGCCGACCGCGAGGAGATCCTGCACATCACCCGCGGGGTCTGCGGAGGGTCCGAGTTCGTGGCGGGGGCGCACGTCGACGACACCCCCGGTGCGGCGCTCGACCTGGACCGCTACCACCAGCAGGTCGCGACGATCGCCGACCACGGGGGGACGCCGATCCTGTTCCCCTCGCACGGCCTCGGCGGGGTTCCCGAGGGCGAGCAGGTCGCCGCCATGGCGGCGGTCGGTGAGCGCTGCGACCGGTTCCTGGGCTTCGAGCTGTCACGTGCGTTCCACCCGGCGGGATTCGTGCTCTCCCTCGAGGGGTACCGGGAGCTGCTCGGCATCCGCTCGTGCGCAGGCGCCAAGCACTCGTCGCTCGAGCGCGCACCGGAGTGGGACCGCCTGCGTCTGCGTGACCGGGTGCGACCCGAGTTCATGGTGCTGACCGGCAACGACCTGGCGATCGACATGGTCTGCTTCGGGAGCGACTACCTGCTCGGCATCTCGACGTTCGCGCCGGACCTGTTCGCCGAGCGGGACCGGTGCTGGGCGAGCGGGGACCCGGCGTTCCACCAGCGCAACGACGACCTGCAGTACCTGGGCCGGTTCGCCTTCCGGACCCCGGTGCCGGCCTACAAGCACTCGGCGGCGCAGTTCCTCCACCTGCGGGGGTGGATCACCTCCGACGCCACACCGGCCGGCGCTCCGGAGCGCCCCGATTCGGACCGGGCGGTGCTCGCCGAACTCGGTGTTCGCCTGGGTGTCGTCGAGCAGGGTGTCGTCGAGCAGGGCGCCGGGAGCGAACCGTGACGCGACGGCTGCCCTACCCGCAGGTCAAGTCCTTCGACGACCCGTCAGCGCTCCGCGAGCGTCTGGCCGAACTCGGCGTCGACCTCCCGGTCGCCGACGACGTCGATCCCTCCGGGGTCCTGTCATCGGAGCTCGTCGTGCGGGACCCGGCCCGCACGCTGCGGGTACCGAACCGCTTCTGCGTGCTGCCGATGGAGGGCTGGGACGGCACCGAGGACGGTCGACCGAGCGAGCTGGTCCGGCGGCGGTGGGAACGATTCGGTGCCTCTGGCGCCGGGCTCGTCTGGGGCGGCGAGGCCGTGGCGGTCCGTCGGGACGGGCGGGCGAACCCGCACCAGCTGACGATCGGTGCGCGATCCGTCGAGGACCTCGGTGGCCTGCTCGACGGCCTCCGGGCCGCTGCCGATGGTGTGGGTGTGACCCCCGTCGTCGGGCTCCAGCTGACGCACTCCGGGCGGTGGTCACGGCCCGAGGGGCCACCGGCGCCCCGGACCGCCCGGACGGACCCCGTGCTCGACGCGCGGGTCGGAGCCACACCGGCCTCCTTGCTCAGCGACGACGAGCTCGACGAACTGGTCGAGTGCTTCGTCACCGCCGCCGTGGTCGCCGACGACGCCGGGTTCGACTTCGTCGACCTCAAGGCCTGCCACGGCTACCTGGGCCACGAGCTGCTGGCGGCGCACGACCGGCCCGGACGGTACGGGGGTGACCTCGAGGGTCGGACACGGTTCCTGCGGTCCTGCGTCGACGGGGTGCGCGAGCGAGTCCCGGGACTCGCCGTCGGGGTGCGGTTGTCGGTGTTCGACCCCGGTCCCTACCGGGCCGGTGACGACGGTGTCGGTGCCCCCGATCCGGCTGCCCTCGGGGTGTTCGGCCCGGTTGGGGCGGACGGCCCGGACCTGTCCGAGACCGTGGCGGTCGTCCGCATGCTGGCCGACCGGGGTGTCCGGATGATCTGCACGACCGTCGGCAGTCCCTACTGGTCGCCGCACGCACAGCGTCCGGCGTGGTTCCCGCCGTCCGACGGCTACACCCCGCCGCGGGATCCGCTCGTCGACGCCGTCGTGATGCTGCAGGCGGCACGGGACCTGCGTGCCGCCGTTCCCGACGACACGGTCGTGGTGGGCACCGGCTCCACGTACTTCCAGCAGTTCATCGCACACGTCGGCCAGGCGACGCTGGCCGAGGGGTGGGTCGACAGCGTGGGGCTGGGTCGCTCGGCGCTGTCCTACCCGGACCTGCCGGCCGACGTCCTGGCGGGTCGGCCGGTGCGGCCCAGGTCGCTGTGCCGGACGTTCTCGGACTGCACGACCGCACCACGGCACGGACTGGTCTCGGGCTGCTACCCGCTCGACGACTTCTACAAGGCCCGTCCCGAACGGGTGGAGCTGGCCCGCATCAAGCGCGAGCTCGGCTGATCCGCTCGACGAGCTCGAGGGTGCGGTCGAGCTCGTCGGAGGTGGTGGTCACGTGGACCGAGGCCCGCACCATCGACTCGATGCCCCGGGCGTCCAGGTCGATCCGGGCGTAGGCGGCGCTGGCGGTCCACACGTGCACCTGCTCGTCGGCGAGCAGCCGTTGCACGTCGGCCGGGTCGTGCCCGTCGACGGTGAACGTGACGATCCCGCAGCGCTGCTCACCCCGGTCGTGGACCTGCACGCCTGGGATGGCGGCGAGGCCGTTCCGCAGCACCGCACCGAGTGCGACCACCCGGTCCGCGATCACATCGATGCCGATACCGAGTGCGTACTCCACGGCGCGACCGAGTCCGAGGAGTCCGGCGATGTTGCGCTCGAACGACTCGAGTCGTCGGGCCCCGGGAGCGAGCTCGTAGGCGCCGTCGGCGGTCCAGGTCGCCGACTGGGAGTCGAGCAGCACGGGGTCGAGCCGGTCGAGGAGGCTGCGCCGCACGTACAGGAATCCGGTCCCACGCGGGCCCCGCAGGAACTTGCGGCCTGTCGCCGTGAGCAGGTCGCAGCCGAGGTCGTCGACGCGCGTCGGCAGCTGCCCGACCGACTGGCACGCGTCGAGCAGCAGGGGGACCCCAGCCGCCCGACACGCAGCACCCACGGCGGCCGCGGGGTTGACGAGACCACCCTGTGTGGGGACGTGCACCAGGCTGACGAGCGCGACCCCGCCCTCGTCCAGCCGCCGGGCGAGCGCCGTGACGTCGACCTGTCCGTGCTCGTCGTCGGGGAGCACCTCGATGGTGATGCCCAGGGTGCGCCGGGCCCGGACCAGGGCGAGGGCGTTGGTGATGTACTCGCTCCGACAGGTGAGCACGACGTCGCCGGGTCGGAACGGGAACGACCAGAAGGCCCGCAACCAGGCAGAACTGGCGCTGTCGCAGAGCGCCACCTCGTCGTCGGCGGCCCCGATCAGGCGCGCCAGCGAACCGTGCACCGCGTCGAGCTCGTCGGCGCAGCGCTGGGCCGCCTCGTACCCGCCGATCTCGGCCTCGAGCCGAAGGTGCTCCACGACCCGGTCGAGCACGGGTGCGGGGGAGGGTGAGGCGCCGGCGTGGTTGAGGTAGGTGCGCTCCAGCAGGCTCGGCGTGTCCCGTCGCAGCGCGTCGACGTCCGGGCCCACGTCCGGACGGTAGCGTGCGGCCGTGGCTGACGGGACCGGTGCGGCTCCGGGTGACGCAGTCGACCTGGTGGTCCGTGCGGACTGGGTGGTCGTCGGTGACCCCGGGGAGGGTCGGGTGCTCGACGACGCCGCCGTGGTCGTTGCCGACGGCCACATCGTCGAGGTCGGCCCCGCTCAGGAGGTGCTGGTCGGCAGGGAGGACGTCCCGACGACCCGGCTCGAGCGTCACGTGCTCGTCCCCGGTCTGGTCAACACCCACGCGCACCTGGCGATGAACATGCTGCGCGGGAGCGCATCGGACCGGAACCTGGCCGACTTCCTGGCGGTCGTCATGCCGCTGGAGGCGAGGAGCCTGACGCCCGACCGGGTCGAGCGGGCCACGCAGGCCGCGGCCGTCGAGCTCGTGCGCAGCGGCGTGACGACCTCGATCGACATGTACTTCCTGGTCGAGTCGGGACTGCGTGGTGCCGAGTCGGTCGGACTCCGGCTCCTGACCGGGCCCACGTTGATCGAGGGTGGTCCGACCACGTCCACGTGGGACCAGGTGATCACGGCTGCGGGGGAGTGGCTCGACGAGCGGCCGTCCAGCGGGACGTGGCGACCGGTGCTGGGTCCGCACGGGACCTACACCGTGAGTCCCACCCAGCTCGCCGAACTCGCCGAGGTGATCGGTGGCAGGGACTGCATCCTGCAGATCCACCTCTCCGAGACCGAGGCTGAGAACGAGGTGGTGCTCGAACGTCACGGCGGTCGTCCGCTCGACGTGCTCGAGGACGCGGGCCTGCTGTCGGCGAACACCCTCCTCGCCCACGGTGTGCACCTGGACCCGGCGGAGATCGATCGGATCGCCCGGGTCGGTGCGGCTGTGGCGCACTGTCCGGTGTCCAACCTCAAGCTGGCCTCGGGCGTGGCACCAGTCCGGGACCTGCTCGCGGCCGGGGCTACGGTCGGACTCGGTACCGACGGGCAGGCGAGCAGTGACGACCTGGACGTGCTCAACGTCATGCGTGTCGCCGCGCTGGTGCACAAGGGGACGTCGTCGGGCTCGTGCGGCCCGGACGCCACGGCGCTGCCGGCGCGTCAGGCCCTGCGGATGGCCACCCTCAGCGGTGCCGAGGCCCTCGGCATCGGGGCCCACACCGGATCGATCGACGTCGGCAAGGTCGCCGACCTGACCGCGGTGGACCTGTCGAGCCCGTGGATCGAACCGGTGCGTGATCCGGTCGGTTCGTTGGCCTACTCGGCCTCACGACACGACGTCGCCGCCGTGTGGGTGGCCGGTCGTCCGGTGGTGTCCTCGGGCCGGTGCGTCAGCGTCGACGAGCGCGACGTGGCGCTGTCGTTGCGGCGCCTCGGCGAGGAGCTGCGCCAGAGCTAGCGCCGTCGGTCGCAACGGTGCCGGACCCGTCCGGTCCGCCGTCGGCGAGTCCGGCTCCCGCCAGTCCCTCCCACAGCAGGTTGGTGATGAACTCGACGAAGTCGGCCCGGCTCAGGGTCCGTCGTTCGAGCCACCACTCGGTGCTCACGTGGACCATCCCGAGGATCCCGAACGCCCACGGTTCCGCCGGTCCCGAGTCGGATCCGGAGGCTCGCAGCGCCTGGCCGAGCGCCTGGGAGACGGTGCGGCCCAGCTCGTCGACGAGGCGACGTTCGTCCAGGCGTCGACCGGCGCCGAAGGTCCCCTCGGACAGGAACGAGTAGATGTGCGGGTCCTCCTCGATGAAGCCGACCCAGGCGTCGATCGATCGGACGACCCGCTCCCGGGAGTCGTCGGTCTCGACCCAGACCGCTGCGAACCGGGCCTGCAACTCGGTCGAGAACCGGGCGGCGATGGCGTCGGCGAGACCGGCCTTGTCCCCGAAGTTGGCGTAGATGATCGGCTTCGTGATGCCGGCCTCGTGGGCGATCTCCTCCATGGAGACCTGGGCGCCGTCACGTCGGATGGCTGTGACGGCGGCGTCGATCAGTTCCTCCCGACGGTCCTCGGTGGCCTTGCGGCTGCGTCGTCGACGATCCCCCACGGATTCGAGGGTAGCCGCGCTTGACACCCGGTGGTTACCGACGGTAAGTTACCGGCGGTAACCACACGCCGGGTCGACCGTCTCAACCGACCCGGCAGCTGACGCCCCCAGGAGGTGGCCTCGTGAGCACGACCCTCGTCGACGAACCGACGGACCGTTCCGCCCGACGGCTCGAGCAACTGATCAGCGCCTCGACGCGCCGCGCCGTCGACCCGACCACTGCGCCCGATCTCTCCGGTCGGCTGGGCGACGGCCAACTCGTTCCGGCCGAGCTCCTGAGCACCTCCGGCCTCGGGCTCGATCTCACCCCGGAGCAGTGGGCCCGACTCTCACGTGAGGAGGTCGCCTCGATCCTGATCGCCGGCATCCGGTTCGAGGCCGTCCTCACCGCCGGCTTCGGCATCGACCTCGCCAACCGGCTCGACGTCGCCGGCGCCCACGCCGACTACGCCCTCGTGGAGGTGGGGGAGGAGTCCCGTCACTCGCGCCTGTTCGCCGATCTGGTGCGACAGATCGCTCCGTCGGCGCCGCAGCGGCTGGACCGCGGCGTGTTCAGGCTGGTCGACCGGATCGGGACCGCGCTGATCGTCCAGCTGCCGGCGACGTTCCACGCGCTGGTGCTCGGCGGCGAGGAGATCCCCGACCTGTTGCAGCAGCTCGCCTCGGAGCACCCCGAGACCGATCCGCACCTGGCGGCGGTCAACCGGTACCACCGGCTCGAGGAGGCTCGGCACCTGGCCTACGCCCGGCTCCGCCTCCGCGAGCTCTGGCCCATTGCGTCGCGGCTCGACCGGTGGGCGCTGCGCCACCTCGTCCCGGTCGTGATCGGCGGCATGTGGGACACCCTCGTCCAGCCGGGCGTCTACGAGACCGTCGGACTCCCCGGGTGGTCCACCTGGCGGCGTGTCCGCCGATCCGGCTCCAGGGTCGTGCTGCGTCACCGGGCCTGCCGGCCGGTCCTCGAGGCGCTGCTCGGCACCGGGGCCCTCCGCCCTGGCCGGATCCCGGGCTCGTGGCGCCGCCTGTGCGGGGTGGACCGCCACGGGAACCCGACCTGAGGCCCCGCCCCGGCCGTTCCGCCGTCGACGACGTCCTTGACCGGCACGCCGTGGATCGCGCAGACTGACGTCCTGTCCGGGTGGGCTGCCCGGCAGAGGAACGACGGGGGGGCGAGATGAGGCGGATCGTGTGGGTCGCTGCCGCAATGCTGGCTGCGGTGGCCACGGTGCTGTTCTCGTTGCCGAGTGCGGGTGCCCAGAAGGTCGCCAACCCCGGGTCGTTCTCGATCGACCCCACCAACGGGTTGATCCAGATCGGACTCAATTCCTTCTCGCTGGCGCCGAGGGTGCTCCCCGAGTGCTCCGACGGACTGAACAACGACGGACTCGCCGGAATCGACTGGGTTTCGACCGGAACCGCACCGTCCAACGGCGGCGATCCGCAGTGCACCAGCGCCGACGACGACTCCGAGCTCGCCGGCGGGTTCCAGGCCAAGGTCGACCCGCAGTTCACCGGCACGATCGACGCCGCAGGCAACGTCACCATTCCGACGACCGGGGTGGTGCTGCCCAAGACCTACGTGGCGATCCCGGACACGAACCCGGCCAACTACCCCTACGTCGTGACCGCCGAGGTGATCCCGACCACGTCCGCGACGGGAACCCTCAACCCGCTGACCGGAGTCACGAACATTCGGCTGAGGTTCCGCATCAAGCTCAACGGTTCGCCGTTCGGGGTGTACGTCGGCGCCTCGTGCAGCATCGGGACCTCGACGGCGCCGATCGACATCAACGTGCTGACCACCGGCACCACGTCGCCCCCCGCACCCAACACGCCGATCACGGGTTCGCCGTACCTCACCAACGGCACCCTCCGTCTGGTCAACAACTCCTTCGCCGTGCCCGGAGCCTCCGGGTGCGCCCCGTTGATCGGCGTTCCCGACGGCATCAACGGTGTGGTCAACCAGAACTTCGGGCTTCCGTCCGCCGCCGGGAAGAACTCGGCCGTGCTCGACGGCCAGACGACCCCGGTCCTCGCACGGGGCATCGTGGCGAGGATCACCACAGACCCGGTGCTCCTCAGCGGTGAGTCGCCCTTCACCGTGAACTTCGACGCCTCCACGTCGACGATCACCAAGGGTCCGGCCACCTACCTCTGGGAGTTCCCCGACGGGTCGACGTCGACCGACGTCACCGTCTCGAAGTCGTTCACCACGTTGGGGTTCAACACGGTACGGCTGACGGTCCGGGATGCCGACGGGGACACGGCGACGGTGCAGAAGAACGTCAACGTGACACCAGCGACCACCACGACGACGAGCACGACCACCACGACGACGGTGCCGCCGACCACGACCACGACGGTGCCGCCGACCACCACGACCAGCACGACGACCACGACGAAGCCGCCGACCACCACGACCAGCACGA
>CAINRS010000096.1 GCA_903852755.1 uncultured Actinomycetes bacterium
CGCCTCAGCATCGGACTCGAGTCGGTCGCCGACCTGCTCGCCGACCTCGACGCCGGGTTCCGTTCCGCCAAGGGGGCCTGAGCCGCCACCCGCGATCGGCGACCGCTCAGGGGGCGTGGTCGTCGGTCGCGGGTGCGTCCAGTGGCTGGTCGCCGTGGCCGTCGTGGCCGCCGGCCGACCGGCCGAACGGCAGCAGCGACACGATCCACACGATCAACGATCCGACGGCGAGGCCGACCGCCGCCGATGCGAGCGTGGCCGCCAGCCAGCTGAGCACCCCGCCGATGCCGCCGACCCCGCCCACGGCCTCCTCGATGCTGTGGACCACGCCGTACGGCCCGCCCCAGCCCAGCTCGTCGGTGCCGGCCAGCAGCAGGTGGCCACCCACCCACAACATCGCCGCGGTCCCGATGATCGAGAGCCACCGCAGCAGCACCGGCATGCCACGGACCATCCCCCGCCCGATCCGCTGCACCGCCGGCGACTCGTGCCCGGCGAGTGCCAGCCCGGCGTCGTCCATCTTCACGATCAGCGCCACGACCCCGTACACCGCCACGGTGATGAGCAGGGCGACGAGGACCAGGATCACCGCCCGGGCGGCCAGCGGCTCGTCGAGGACCTCCTTGAGGGCGATGACCATGATCTCCGCCGACAGGATGAAGTCGGTCCGGATCGCGCCGGCGATCGTCCGCGACTCGGCCTCCTCACCCTGCATCGGGGCGGGCACGTCGTGGTCATGGTCGTCGTGGGCGAGGGCGTGGATCACCTTGTGGGCGCCCTCGTAGCTCAGGAACGCACCGCCGCACATGAGGATCACCTCGACCACCGCCGGGGCGATCGCGCTGAGCAGCAGGGCGGCCGGGAGGATGAACAGGACCTTGTTGCGCAGCGACCCGAGGGCGATGCGGCGGATGATCGGCAGCTCGCGCTCGGCGGCGAGGTTCTTGACGTACGCGGGGGTGACCGCGGCGTCGTCGACCACGACCCCGGCCGCCTTGACGCTCGCCCGGCCGGCAGCGGCCCCGACGTCGTCGAGCGATGCCGCAGCGAGCTTGGCGAGCGCCGCCACGTCGTCGAGCAACCCGACCAGTCCGCCTGCCATCACCCTCCACTCCGACTCGTGGGTCCGACCTGTGGGTCCAGCTCGTGGGACCTGCTCGTGGGTCCGACCCGTGGGACCCCGCAGGCTACCGGGCCGCGGGTCCGGCTCCCGTCCCCTAAGGTCGTGCGGTTCGTCGGATGCCTTGCAGGTCAACCGGCAGGCAGACAGAATGTTGAGTGAATTGGTCGGGTTTGGTTCCCGCCGGTGTGGCACCCAGGAGGATGCGAGATGAGCAGGTGGACGTTCACGTCGGAGTCGGTGACCGAGGGTCACCCCGACAAGCTGGCCGACCAGATCTCGGACTCCATCCTCGACGCCATCCTCGCCGAGGACCCGGCTGCCCGGGTGGCCTGCGAGACGTTCGTGACCACCGGCCTGGCCGTCGTCGGCGGCGAGATCTCCACCTCGGCCTACGTCGAGATCCCCTCGATCGTCCGCAACACGATCCGTGAGGTCGGCTACGACCGGGAGAGCCTGGGTTACGACGGCTCGACCGTCGGCGTGCTCGTCGCCATCGACGAGCAGTCGCCCGACATCGCCCAGGGCGTCGACGACTCCGAGGAGGTCCGCTCGGGGCAGTCCGGTGAGGAGGACGAGCTCGACAAGCAGGGTGCGGGCGACCAGGGGATGATGTTCGGGTACGCCGTCGACGAGACCGACGTGCTGATGCCGCTCCCGATCCACCTCGCGCACCGGCTCGCCGAGCGGCACGCCGAGGTCCGCCGCGCCGGCACCATCCCGTACCTCCGGCCCGACGCCAAGACGCAGGTGACCTTCGAGTACGAGGACGGCGTCCCGGTCGCCCTCAAGACGGTCCTCATCTCGACCCAGCACAACGATGGCGTCGACCGCGACTCCCAGATCCGACCCGACCTGATCGAGCAGGTGATCGAGCCGACCATCCCGGAGCAGTTCGCGGACGACGACTACGAGGTCTTCGTCAACCCGACCGGCCGGTTCGTGATCGGCGGCCCCGTCGGCGACGCCGGCCTGACCGGACGCAAGATCATCGTCGACACCTACGGCGGCGCCGCCCGCCACGGCGGTGGTGCGTTCTCGGGCAAGGACCCGTCCAAGGTCGACCGCTCCGCCGCCTACGCCGCCCGGTGGGTCGCCAAGAACGTGGTCGCCTCGGGTGCCGCCAGCCGGTGCGAGGTCCAGGTGGCCTACGCCATCGGCGTCGCCCACCCGGTCAGCATCCTGGTGGAGACGTTCGGCACCTCGACGGTCGACCCGGACAAGCTCGACCTGGCCGTCCGTGAGGTCTTCGACCTGCGGCCCGCCGCCATCGTCCGCGACCTGGACCTGCGCCGGCCGGTGTTCCGTCAGACCGCTGCGTACGGCCACTTCGGCCGGACGGGCGACGGTTTCACCTGGGAGCGCACCGACCGCGTCGACGCGCTCCGCTCGGCGCTCGGACTCTGAGTCCGGGCTCCGAGCCCGGACCCGGGGCCGGGTCGGTCGACCGACGCCGTCCGGGCCGACGACCGGTGCTCCCGTCCGCCGGGTTCGCGCCCCGCGTGCGGGTGACCCGGCGACGCCCGGCCGACCGGTAGCGTCGGACACCGATGTGTGGGATCGCCGGGTTCACCGGGACACCTGACGACGCGCTGCTGGCGCAGATGCTCGACCTGATCGAGCACCGCGGCCCCGACGACCACGGCACCTTCACCCACGAACGCCTGAGCCTGGGTCACCGGCGACTGTCGATCATCGACATCGCCGGAGGGCACCAGCCGCTCGGGACCCCGGACCTGCAGATCGTCTACAACGGCGAGGTCTACAACTACCGGGAGCTGCGGGCCGAGCTCGTCGACGACTGGGAGTTCCGGACCAACTGCGACACCGAGGTGGTGCTCGCCGCCTACGCCACCTGGGGCACGGACTGCTTCGCACGGTTCAACGGCATGTGGGGCCTGGCGATCGCCGACCTGCGCGGCGACGAACCGCAGCTCGTGCTCGCCCGTGACCACTACGGCATCAAGCCGCTCTACGTGGCCGAGGCCGACGGCCGCACGCTGTTCGCGAGTGAGATCAAGGCGCTGCTCGCCGCGCCCGACCTGCAGCCCGAACCCAACCCGCAGTGGTTCTACGACTACCTGCTCCACGGACTCCACGACCACCGACCCGAGACGTCGTTCACCGGCGTCCGCCAGGTGTCGCCGGCCACGTGGGAGGTCCACGACGCCGACGGGGTGCGGACCGGCACCTACTGGCGCCCCGAGCTGCACACGTCCAACGCCGACGACCCCGACCGGTTCCGGGAGCTGTGGACCCGGTCGGTCGAGCGCCGGCTCATCGCCGAGGTTCCGGTCGGGACGTGCCTGTCGGGCGGTATCGACTCCTCGTCGATCGCGTGCACCTCGGCGGAGCTGCTCCGCGAGCACGCCCCCGACGCCGCCAGCCTGGGCGACCAGCTGCGCACGTTCAGCGTCGTGTACCCCGGTGACCCGATCGACGAGCGCGAGTACATCGACGCCGTGCTCGCCGACACCGGCGCCGCACCGTCGTTCGTCGAGCCGTCGTCGGCCGAGTGGATCGCCGAGGTCGACCGGATGGTCTGGCACCAGGACGAGCCGATCGTGTCCTCGGCCCCGTACGCCCAGTGGTGCGTCATGCGGCTCGCCCAGCCCGACGTGACCGTGCTGTTGAACGGCCAGGCCGGTGACGAACTGCTCGCCGGGTACGTGCCGTACCAGTTCGTGTACCTCAAGGAGCTGCGACGGGCGGGGGAGTGGGGTCGGCTCCAGCACGAGGCGCGCGAGTCGGTCGACGTGCTCGCCCCGCTGGTCCGCCGCAAGCTCGCCGCGCGCCGTCGGTCGGTGCCGATCCGGCCGCTGCTCCGGGACTCGTTCGTGGCCGGGCTGCAGCCGCCCGCCTCGGCCCGGCACCAGGACGACCTCAAGGCCCGGTTGGTCGAGGACCTGCAGACCTTCAGCCTGCCGTCGCTGCTTCGGTACGAGGACCGCAACTCGATGGCGTACTCCATGGAGTCGCGGCTGCCGTTCCTCGACCAGGAGTTCGTCGACTGGGTCCTCGGACTGCCCTCCTCGGCGCTCGTGTCCGACGGCTGGAGCCGGTCGATCCTGCGTCGCGGACTGCGGGGCGTGCTCACCGAGGTGGTCCGGACCCGCCGGTGGAAGGTCGGTTTCACCACCCCGGAGAGCCGCTGGATGCGCTCGCAGCGGGCCGCCATCCAGGGGCTGTTCCGCTCGCCGGCGTTCGTCAGCCGGCCGTGGTGGGAGGCGGATCGCATCGCCGAGCAGTTCGGCCGGTTCTGCGACGAGCAGGTCGAGGCGTCACCGGTGTTCTGGCGGGCGATGAACGTCGAGCTGTGGCACCGGGTGTTCTTCGAACCCGACGGCACCACTCGGCGGGGGCAGCGGCCCGAGCGGTCGATCACCGACGTCGGTGACGCGATCGCGGTCGAACTGGTCGGCAGCGAGGACGCGGCGGCGTTCGCCGCAGCCGCCCGGGGCAACCCGGGGCGGCACCTGTTCGCATGGTCGCCGGTCGACGGTCAGGTGCACGGCCGGGCTCCGGTGCGCACCGAACGCTTCGAGGTCGGCGACGACCTGCTGGAGGGGTTGCGCGCCGCGTTCGCCGAGCAGGACGAGCCGGTCCGGCCGCGGTCGGGCGACATCGTCGCGATCAGCGAGAAGGCCGTCGCCATCTGTCAGGGGCGGTCGTTCCCGATCGACACGGTGCGGACCACGGCGCTCGCCCGGGGACTGTCCCGGTTCGTGCACCGAACACCCGCCGGGATCGGCCTTGGCATGCCCGAGACCATGCAGCTCGCCATCGAGCAGGTGGGCGCGCCCCGGATCCTGGCCGCCTCGGCCGTGGGTGCCGCCGGTCGGCTGGTGGGTCGGCGCGGCGACTTCTTCCGGGTGGCCGGCCCGGCGGTTCGGGCGATCGACGGCCCGACCAACGGCACGCTCCCGCCGTACGACACGCACGCCAACCTGGGACCCGAGGAGCCCGAGCGGGTGGCCGCCGAGCTGTCCCGGGAGCTGGGAGCGCACGTGGCGATCATCGACGCCAACGACCGCGGCGTGAACGTGCTCGGCGCCAGCCCGGGCCTGTCCGAGGAACTGGTCGAGTCGCTGTTTCGGGA
>CAINRS010000097.1 GCA_903852755.1 uncultured Actinomycetes bacterium
AAGATCGACAGCACCCGGGCGTCGACGAACAGCCGGCTGACCGTGTACTCCTCGGCGTAGCCCATGCCGCCGTGGATCTGCATGGCCTCCCGGGTCACCCACTCGGCGGCCTTGCAGACGTAGGCCTTGATCATCGACGCCTCGAGCGTGCCCTCGCCCTTGGCCATCATGCGGGCGACCTCGTAGGAGAACTGCCGGGCGCCCTGCACGGTGACGGCCATGCGGGCGAGCTTCGCCTGGGTGAGCTGGTAGTCGAACACCGGCTGGCCGAACACGGCCCGGTCCTTGGCGTACTGGCGGGCGAGCTCCAGGGCGGACTGCATGACGCCGACGGCCCGGGCCGCGGTCTGCAGCCGGCCGTTCTCGAAGCCGGCCATCTGGTAGTAGAAGCCCTTGCCCTTGCCACCCTCGCCGCCGATCAGGTTGGCCTCGGGGACGAACCAGTTGTCGAAGGCGATCTCGTAGGAGTGCATGCCGCGGTAGCCGATCGTGTCGATCGGTCGGCCCTCCATCTTCCCGCCGCCGTTCCCGTGGTTCTCGGCGTCGTCCTGCGTGAGCTCGAAGCCGTGGGCGTCGCCGCGCTCCTTCGGGACGATGAACATGGACAGGCCCTTGTGGCCGGCGTTGCGGTCCGGGTCGGTCCGGGCGAGCAGCATGAGCACGTCGGCCCGGGCGCCGAAGGTGCACCAGGTCTTCACGCCGTTGACCAGGTAGCCGCCGTCGACGGCGGTGGCGGTGACCTTCACGCCCGCCACGTCGGAGCCGTAGTCGGGCTCGGTCACGGCCACGGCGTTCATGACCTCGGCGGTGGCGAGCTTCGGCAGCCACTCCTGCTTCTGCTCCTCGGTGCCGCCGGCCTCGAGGGCCCGGGCCAGGATCTCGGGCCGGGTGATGAGCGACCCGCCGGCGCCGAGCGAACCCCGGCTCAGCTCCTCGGTGGCGACGACCATGCCGATGTAGTCGGACTCGTCACCCGAGGCGAAGCCGCCGAACTCCTCGGGGATCGACAGGCCGAACGCCCCCATCTCGGCGAGGCCGGTGATGATGTCCTCGGGGATGTCGTCGTTGTGCCGGTGGATGTGCTCGGCGATCGGGACGAGCTGCTCCTCGGCGAACCGGCGGAACGTGTCCTGGACCAGTTCGAAGTCGTCGGTCAGCCCCCGGGGCCCGTCGGTGTCGGCGAGCGACGCCAGGAACGCCGGGTCCCGGAAGGTGGCGACGAACTCACGGGTGGCATCGAGCGCCGTCGGGGACACGCCCCACTGGGCCTCGCGACCGAACACCTTGCCGGCCAGGTCGGCGACGGCGTCCGCCGTGAACGCGGCGGTGATGAGCGACTCGGCGTCACCCCGGGAGCCGTAGGAGAGCAGGCCGCGGGCGGCCATGACCGCAGCGGCGGCGTGCGCCACGTCGTAGGCGAGCACCTGGTTGGCGTCGATGCCGTCCCTGGCGAGTCGGCCGACGCCGGCGTCGACGACGGCCTGGGCGGCGTCGAGCACGGTCGCAGCGGCGACCAGGTCGGCGGAGGTGGGCACGGAGGTTGCCTGCTCGTTCGTCATGGGCCGCAGGTTACCGCCGGGTCACTTGGGCCTCCCAAGCCCCGGGCGGTACCGTCCGACGGTCCTGACCGAGCAGCACAGGAGCACGCACATGACCGTCCACGACCGCCCGTTCGGCCGCTACCTCGAGGACTTCGAGCCCGGCGACATCTACCGCCACTGGCCGGGCAAGACGATCACCGAGTACGACGACCACCTGTTCTGCATGATCACGATGAACCACCATCCGTTGCACACCAACGAGTGGTTCGCCCAGAACGAGACGGTGCACGGCCGCAACGTCGTGGTGGGCAACCTGGTGTACTCGATCGTGTTGGGCATGAGCGTGCCGGACGTCTCGGGTGCCGCCATCGCCAATCTCGAGATCGAGACGCTGCAGCACAAGAACCCGACGTTCCACGGCGACACGATCTACGCCGAGACCCGCGTGCTCGAGAAGCGTGAGTCGTCCAAGGGCGACCGCGGCATCGTCACGGTCGAGACCAAGGGCTTCAACCAGGACGGCGTCGAGGTGTGCTACTTCAGGCGCAAGGTGATGGTGTGGAAGGCCGAGTCGGCACCGCCGCGCAAGCGCCCCTACGGCGACGACGTCTGGGACGCCTGACCGACGAGTCGTGACGGTCGACCCGGTCGCCGCGGGTGGGTTCGCCGCTGCGGCGCCCACCTACGCACGCGCCCGGCCCACCTACGCACGCGCAGCGATCGGCCGGATCGTCGAACTCGCCCGCTCGACCCCGGCCGGGACGTCGGCCGAGGTGCTCGACGTCGCCGCCGGCACCGGCATCCTGACGGGTCAGCTCACCCGGGCGCGTCTGCGCTGCGCAGCCGTCGAGCCGCTCGGCGAGATGGCGGCACAGCTCCGTCGGGCCCTGCCGTCGGTCCCGTGCGTCCGTGGGACGGTCGAGGCGCTGCCGGTCCGCGCCGGCGGGACGGACGTGGTCACCGTCGCGCAGGCGTTCCACTGGTTCGACGCGCCGGCCGCGCTCGCCGAGGTCCGCCGGGTGCTGCGACCGGGGGGTGTGCTGGTCCTGGCCTGGAACGTCCGGGATCCGTCGGTGCCGTGGGTCGCGGCGCTCGACGACCTCGTCGAACAGCACTCCGGCGGTCGTCCGTACTCGCACCACGACGAACGACGGTGGTCCGACACGATCGGCGCCGCCGGCGGATTCGACACCGTGGTCGAGGAACGGTTCGACAACCCGGTCGCCACGACCGTCGACGGGGTGTGCGACCGGATCCGGTCGATCTCGTTCGTCGCGGTGATGTCGCCGGCCCGACAGGACGCGCTCGTGGAGGACGCCCGGCACCTGCTCGCCGACCACGGGCTCGACGGGGCCGTGGAGTACCCCCACCACACGGTCCTCGACTGGGCCCGGGTGCTCCATCGATCCCCCGTGCGCGACGCGTCATCGCCGCCGGACGGGACGCCCGCACGGTGAGCCGACCCACCGCCGAGCAGCAGCGGGTGCTCGACTGGGCAGCGGCACACCGGCGCGACCTCCCGTGGCGAGGAACCCGTGACCCGTGGCGGGTGCTGGTCGCCGAGGTGATGCTGCAGCAGACCCAGGCCGACCGGGTCGTCCCGCACTACGAGCGGTTCACCGCTGCGTACCCGGACCCGGCCGCCTGTGCGGGCGCACCGCTCGACGAGGTGCTGCGGGCCTGGACGGGCCTGGGCTACCCGCGCCGGGCGCGGAACCTGCGCCGGGCCGCGCAGGTCGTGGTGGACGACCACGGCGGTCGTGTCCCCGCCGACCTCGAGTCCCTGCTGGCGCTCCCCGGAGTCGGCCCGTACACCGCACGAGCCGTGCTCGCATTCGCGTTCGGACGCGACGTCGCCGTGGTGGACACCAACACCGGCCGGATCCTGGCGCGCCGGGCGGGGGAGCGGCTCACCCCGGCCCGCGCCCAGGCGTGTGCGGACGAGTGGGTGCCGTCCGGGGCGGGCTGGGAGTGGAACCAGGGGCTCCTCGACCTGGGTGCGGCCCGGTGCCGGCCGACCACGCCCGAGTGCACGGGGTGCCCGGTGCGACGCACCTGCGCCTGGGCGCGAGCCGGGTGGCCGGCCCCTGATCCGGCGGAGCGATCGGCAGGGGTCTCGACCCCACAGGCGAGGTTCGCCGGATCCGTTCGCCAGGCCCGGGGCCGGCTCGTGCGGGTGCTCGGCGAGGGGCCGCTCCCGCTCGACGAGGTTGCCGGGGTCCTGGGGTGGGTCGACCGGGACGTCGACGTGGAGTCGGTGGTCGACTCGCTCGTCGCCGACGGACTGGTGCACGTCCGTGCCGGCCGGTTGGTGCTCGGCGAACCGGCGTCCCACTGAGCGCTCCCGCCGTCGGCGCGAGATATCCGTCACACCCCCCTGCCGGTCCACCGGCCGTTCACCTATCGTTGGGAATCCCGGAATTCCGGGGTTCGACGACCGGCCGAGGTGGCATGGCAGCCATCACCTTCTACGGAGTGCGTGGGTCCACACCGTGCGCGTGCGACAGCGTCGCCCGCTACGGCGGCAACACCTCCTGCGTGGTGCTCACCTCCGACGCGCACGACCCGGTGATCCTCGACCTGGGGACCGGCCTGCGCTTCTACGGGCTCGACCACCCCTTCGACCGGCCCTTCCGCGGCACGGCGCTGCTCACCCACCTCCACTGGGACCACGTGCAGGGCATCCCGTTCTTCTCCCCGCTGCTCGTCGACGGGGCGAGCCTGGACGTCTACGGGCCGCCGCAGGAGGTCGAGGACCTCGAGTCGGCCGTGCGGCGGTTCGTCCGTCCCCCGTACTTCCCCGTGGGCATCGACGACCTGCCGGGTGAGATCACCTTCCACGACGCACCCGTCGGTGAGTTCCAGATCGACGGCTGCACCGTCGAGGCGGCGTGGGTCCCGCACGTCGGACCGACGCTCGGGTACCGGGTCACCTCGGCCGGGGTCTCGGTGGCCTACGTGAGCGACCACCAGCAGCCGGGCCTCGGTTCGACCGAGGTCGACCCGGCGGTGCTCGACCTGTGCCACGGCGTCGACGTGCTGATCCACGACGCCCAGTTCGACGACCTGGAGTTCTCGATGCGCTCCGACTGGGGGCACTGCACCGTGGACTACGCGGTCGAGGTCGCCGCCCGGGCCGGGGCGCGGACGCTCGTGCTGTTCCACCACGATCCGTCGCACACAGACCTGCGGATCGACGAGCTGCTCGCCGGGGCCCGCCGTCTCGCCGAGGAGCGGGGAGTCGAGCAGGTGCTCGCCGCCTCCGAGGGCCTGCGACTCGAGGTCGAGGCCCCACCCGTCGCCGACGTGCCCGACGCGTCGACCCGCCGCCGCCGGGGTCCGACGCAGGCGGCCACCGGAGCCTGACCCGTCTAGGGTGCCGTCGGCATGGCCGCTGAGGACACCTCCGACCCGAGCGGGACCCGATCCGACGGCGCCGTCGTCGAGGTCGACCCGTCGGTGTTCCGCAGTGTGCTCGGGCACCTCCCGACCGGGGTCACGGTCGTGGCGTGCGAGGCCGGGGGCCGGCCGCTCGGCCTCACGGTCGGGTCGTTCTTCTCGGTCTCGCTCGACCCGCCGCTCGTCGGGTTCTGTGTCTCGCGGACGTCGTCGACCTGGTCGGTGATGGCCGGGGCAGGTGCGTTCGGCGTCAGCGTCCTCGCCGAGGACCAGCACGAGACCAGCGGCCGTTTCGCCTCCCGCGTCGAGGACAAGTTCGCCGGCATCAGCTGGGAGCCCGCCCCGGTGACCGGTTCGCCGCTGATCCACCAGGCGGTCGCCCACCTGGACTGCGAGCTCCACGACGTGTTCCCGGCCGGTGACCACGACGTGGTGATCGGCCGGGTCCTCGCCCTCGAGGTCCACCGGGCCGACGTCGGCGCGCTCGTGTTCGCCCGGGGCGGCTACCACCGCCACCAGCCGCTCGACTGACCACCCCAGGAGTCCTCGTGGCCATCTACGCCCTCGGTGAGCAGGTCCCCGAGATCGACCCCACCGCGTACGTGCACCCCGACGCAGTCGTGATCGGTTCCGTGGTGATCGGCGCCGAGTCGTCGGTGTGGCCGACGGCGGTGGTGCGCGGCGACGACGGATTCATCTTCATCGGCCGTCGCTGCAGCATCCAGGACGGTGCGGTCGTGCACACCACGCCGTTCCACCCGACGACGCTCGGCGACGACGTCACCGTCGGTCACCGTGCGGTGCTCGAGGGCTGTGTCGTCGACGACAAGGCGTTGATCGGCATCGGGTCGATCGTGCTGCACGACGCTCGGGTCGGCCGGGAGGCGGTGGTGGCCGCCGGGGCGTTCGTGGGCAACCGCAAGGTGGTCCCGCCGCTGGCGATGGCGCTCGGCGTGCCGGCCACGATCAAGGAGGGCGCCGTCACGCCCGGTCACTTCGACCTGGGTGTCGAGTCCTACGTGCAGCGGACCGAGCGCTACCCGCGCGTGCTCCGACGGCTCGACTGAGCACCCGGCCCCGGTCGCCCGGTCTCAGCCGAGGTAGGTCGAGGAGTGCAGCCACTCCACCCAGGCCGGTCCGCCGACGTTGCGGAGCACCGTGAACCCGATCAGGGCGACCACGACCACCGCACCGAGGGCCAGCGACCTGCGGGCGTCCGCCGGCCACGGCACCGGCGTGGGCCGTCCCTGCCACGAACGCCAGAGCCACACGACCAGCCCAAGGGCGACGAGCGGGAGGGCGACGGCGAGCAGCACGTTGTGGTCGGCGGCGCCGAGCAGGTCGCCCCGGACGAGGGCGTTGACGCAGCGCATCCCTCCGCAGAACGGGCAGTCCACCCCGAAGGCGGCCTGCGAGGTGCACAGCACCTGCCCGTCGTCGCCGGGGTTCCAGGCGGCGATCAGCGCCGAGCCGACGGCGACCGAGCCGACGGCGACCGCAGGTCCGACCCAGCGGGGCGCTCCGGGGTGGGTGTGCACGTTGGAATGCTAGGCCCGTTCCGCCGTGTCACCGGGTCGTCGAGGTTGTTACTATCCCGGTAGGAGAAATCCGATCCGCCCCCGAATCACGACCCCAGGAGCGCCCATGTCGGTCGACCTCGACCTCTCGAAGTACTCGCTCGGCTGGAGCGACGAGGAGGACTACGTCTTCAAGCCCAAGCGGGGGCTCGACGAGGCGATCGTCCGGGAGATGTCGTGGATGAAGGGCGAGCCCGACTGGATGCTCGACTTCCGGCTCAAGAGCCTGCGGGCCTTCGAGCGTCGCCCCATGCCCAGCTGGGGGGGCGACATGTCCGAGATCTACTTCGACGACATCTACTACTACATCAAGCCGACCGAGGAGCAGGTCGAGGACTGGGACGACCTCCCCGAGGCGATCAAGTCGACCTACGAGAAGCTCGGCATCCCCGAGGCGGAGCGCAAGTACCTCGCCGGGGTGACCGCCCAGTACGAGTCCGAGGTCGTCTTCCACCGCAACCGTGAGGACCTGGAGCGGCAGGGCGTGGTGTTCTGCGACATGGACACGGCGCTGCGGGAGTACCCCGAGATCGTCAAGCAGTACTTCGGGACCGTCATCCCTCGCAACGACAACAAGTTCTCCTCGCTCAACTCGGCCGTGTGGTCCGGTGGTTCGTTCATCTACGTCCCTCCGGGCGTCGAGGTCGAGATGCCGCTGCAGGCGTACTTCCGGATCAACGCCGAGAACATGGGGCAGTTCGAGCGGACGCTGATCATCGCCGACGAGGGCTCCCAGGTGCACTACATCGAGGGCTGTTCGGCGCCGGTGTACACCTCGGACTCGCTCCACTCGGCCGTGGTCGAGATCGTGGTGAAGCCCTCGGCACGTGTCACCTACACGACCATCCAGAACTGGTCCTCGAACGTGTTCAACCTGGTCACGAAGCGGGCCGTGGTCGAGGCCGAGGGTCACATGGAGTGGATCGACGGCAACATCGGCAGCCGGCTCACCATGAAGTACCCGGGCGTCGTGATGGTCGGCCCCAAGGCGTCGGGCGAGGTGCTGTCGGTGGCCTACGCCGGCCCGGGCCAGCACCAGGACACCGGAGCCAAGATGGTGCACGCCGCCCCCGAGACCTCCTCCAAGGTCGTGTCGAAGTCGATCTCGTCCGGCGGCGGCAGGACCTCGTACCGGGGACTCGTCCGGGTCGAGGACGACGCCCACGACTGCGTCAGCCACGTCCAGTGCGACGCCCTGATCCTCGACGAGGACTCCGTGTCCGACACCTACCCCTACACCGAGGTCGGCTCGCGTGACGCCGTCATCGGTCACGAGGCCAGCGTGTCCAAGGTCGCCGACGAGCAGCTCTACTACCTCATGAGCCGGGGACTGTCCGAGGAGCGGGCGATGTCGATGGTCGTCAACGGCTTCATCGAGCCGATCACCCGGACCCTGCCCATGGAGTACGCGGTCGAGTGGAGCCGGCTCATCGAACTCCAGATGGAGGGCAGCGTCGGCTGATCGAGCCCGTCAGGCCTGGGCGAGAGCGCCGAGCGCTCGCACGCGGAACCCGCCGCCGTCGGCGACCGCCTCCGCCTCGAGGTGGCGGGCGGTGTCGACCACGACCTCGGGTTCGGTCGACCCGTCGTCGACGGCGATCCCGGCCGCCAGGCTGAGCTGCACGGTCTCGCCGCGGACCTCCACCGGCTCCATGGCGGTCGACAGCAGTCGGTAGCAGACACCGGCGGCGTCCTGGACGTCGCCCAGGCCGGTGGCCACCACGGCGCAGGCACCCTGGTGGTGTCGGACCACGGTGTCGTGGGACCGCAGCTGCTGGCGCATCCGGTCGACGAGCATCGCGGCGGCGAGCCGCAGGTCGGCCGCACCGAGGGCCGGTCCGGTCAGGCCGAGTTCGATGAGGGCGTAGGGGCGGCCGGTCTCGAGCGTGCCGGCGCGTGCAGCGGCCAGCGTTCCCGCCAGGTCGGGGCAGAGGGTCGCCCCCGACTCGGCGCCGTGCTCGCTCGCCGTCCGGCGCCGTTCGGCGGTCAGGTCCCTGCCGACCACGACGATCGACTCGACCCGTCCGCTGCCACTCGGTTCGGCAGCCATGACGAGCCGGACCCGCCGGCTCGTTCCGGTCACCGACCGCAGGCTCACGTCGGCGTTCGCCACGGGCGTGTGCCGGCCGAGCAGGTCGATCAGGGCGGTGAGGATCTCGGTCTGGTCGTGCTCGGCGCACAGGGAGGTGGCGTGGACGCCGACCAGCTCTCCCGTCGCCCGCCCGCACAGGCGGGAGAACGCAGGGTTGAGCGAGGAGATCAGGCCGTCGGGGTCGAGCGTGCAGGTCGGCACGTCGGCGGCGTCGAGCAGGAGTCGCGGCACTGCGAGATTCACGGGACCAGCATCGGTCCCTCCCGGTGCGGTGTTGAGCCGTCGGAGCTGGGCGAAAGTTCCCGGTGCTCCGTCGCCGGGTCGGGCCGAGGGCGCCCGGGGACCGGTCGTGGCCGACATCCCGGACGGTCGTGGGCGACAATGTCGGCATGCCCATGCGGGAGAGCTGCAAGTTCTTCGAGAGTCGCACCTACCCGAACGGTGACACGGTGCGGAAGTGCGACCTGGACCTGGCGCCCGAGGCGCCGTGGCGGTGTCCGGACGACTGCGCGGCCTTCCAGCCGCGACTCGCCGACGTCAACTGGGCCCACGGGACCCTCGTGACGCCGCCGACTCCGGCCGAGCCGGCCGGGCTCGGCACCGACGACTCGATCGCAGCGCTCCTCGACGAGGCCGAGGACGTGGTGAACGCCGCCGGCCCCAAGGTGATCGCCGAGCTCGCCGAGGAGCGTCGGAAGGGTCGGGGATGGCGGCGGTTCCTGCGCCGGTCGACTGAATAATCACTACGTCGGTAGTGTAAATTCCGCCCGTGGCCACGAGCGTCGAGACCGGTCCCTTCGCCCACCTGGGTGCAGCGCTGGTCGACCTGCAGCTGCCGTCCCCCGAGGCCGAGGAGTGGCGCTACAGCAGGGTGGCCGACCTCGACCCGACCCGGTACTCCGCAGCATCGGCGACGCCTCCGGAGGCTGCCGTCGCCGATGCCGAGGCGATGGTCGCGGGCTTCGTCGACGGGTTGGACGAGCCGCCGTCCGCGGTCGTGGTGCTCGTCGACGGGGTCGTCGTGCGCGCCACGGTCGTCGACGACCGTGTGCAGGTGGACACGTCGCCGTCGGTGCCGGACGACGAGGCCCCCGACGTCTTCTCGATCGTCAACGAGCACGTAGCGACCGCTGAGGTCGTTGTCGGCACGCAACCGGGCGCCCGGCCGACGTCGCCGGTCGTCGTGGCCAGCTGCACGGCGGCCGACGACGTGGTGGTGGCGCCACGGCTCCGCATCCGGCTCGGGGCCGACAGCGAGCTGGCGGTGGTCGAGCTGCACCGGAGCCTGGGCGCCTCCACGGCGCTCGTGCTGCCGGTGACGCGGGTCGACGTGGGTCGGGACGCGACGTTGCGGCACGTGGTCGTCCAGGACGTCGACACCGGATCCGACGTGGTCGGATCCATCGCCGCCGAGGTCGCCGGTTCGGCGACCTACGACGGTTGGCTCGCTGCGATCGGCGGCCGGTACGCCCGCACGCGGGTGGACTGCCGGCTCGCCGGACGCGGTGCCGACGGTCGCCTGGCGAGCCTGTACGCCGGAGGCGGCGACCAGATGCGTGACCTGCGGACCTTCCAGGACCACCTCGACCGGGACACCACCTCGACGCTCGAGTTCAAGGGAGCGGTCGACGATCGGGCGCACGCCGTCTACACCGGCCTGATCAGGATCCACCCCGAGGCCAAGGGGTCCAACGCCGAGCAGTCCAACCGGATCATGACGTTGAGCGACGAGGCCTGGGCCGAGTCGGTCCCGAACCTCGAGATCGAACACAACGACGTGCGGTGCGCCCACGCGTCGACCGTCGGGCCGGTCGACGCGGACCAGCGCTTCTACCTGGAGTCCCGGGGCGTCCCGACCGATGTGGCGGAGCGGTTGATCGTCGCCGGATTCTTCGACGAGGTCCTCGAGCGGTGCTGCGTCCCTGCGGTCGCCGGACTGGTGCGGCCGCGCGTGGCTCGGGTCCTCGGCGGGGGTGGCTCGTGAGCGCGGTGCGGGTGTGTGCGTTCGACGAACTGGTCGACGGCGAGGCTCGCCGTGTCGAACTCGACGACGGTGTGGTCGTGGCGGTCGTCCGCATCGGGGAGCAGGTGTACGCGATCGGTGACCGCTGCAGTCACGCCGACGTCTCACTCTCCGGTGGGATCGTCGACGAGCGGGCGTGCACCCTCGAGTGCCCGAAGCACGGCAGCGAGTTCGACCTGCGGACCGGCGAGCCTCAGTCGCTCCCGGCGCTCCGGCCGGTCCCGACCTACGAGGTCCGGGTGACCGACGGCGAGGTGGTCGTGGCGATCGGAGGTACCTCGTGAGCGAACTCGTCGTCGAGGACCTGCACGCCGTCGTGGGCGAGACCCCGATCCTGCACGGGGTCACCCTCACCGTCCGCTCGGGCGAGGTCCACGCCGTCATGGGGCCCAACGGCTCGGGCAAGTCGACGCTGTCGAACGTGCTGATGGGGCGTCCGGGTTACCGGGCGACGTCCGGTACGGCGACCCTCGACGGCGTCGACCTGCTGGCACTCCCCACCTGGGAGCGGGCCCGGGCGGGGCTGTTCCTGGCGTCGCAGTACCCGACCGAGGTGCCGGGAGTGCACGTGGCCGACGTCCTGGCCGCCGCGTTCACCGCCTCGGGTCGGGACCCTGCGCTCGTGGCCGGGCGCATGGCCGACGAGGCCGCAGCGATCGGGTTCGACTCCAGCCTGGTGGACCGTGCGCTCAACGTGGACCTGTCGGGCGGGGAGAAGAAGCGGAACGAGACCCTGCAGCTCGCCGTGCTCGAGCCCCGCATCGCCGTGCTCGACGAACTCGACTCGGGGCTGGACGTCGACGCGCTCAGGGCCGTCTCCCGGCGGCTGGAGGCGGCCA
The DNA here is from genome assembly GCA_903852755.1 of uncultured Actinomycetes bacterium. Taxonomy (GTDB): domain Bacteria; phylum Actinomycetota; class Acidimicrobiia; order Acidimicrobiales; family Microtrichaceae; genus SXMI01. Next base: position 11,472 of record CAINRS010000097.1, read on the forward strand.
CCACCGGTCCGGACCCGATCGGGATCCTGGCGATCACGCACTACAGCCGCCTCCTCGAGGTGCTGCACGCAGACGTCGTCCACATCTTCGCCGGCGGTCGCATCCTCGACACCGGTGGTCCGGAACTCGTCGACCGGCTCGAGGCCGAGGGGTACGCCAGCTGGGGTGCCTAGGTCGCGCCGGAGCCCGTAGGCTGCTGCCGTGCCCCGACCGGTACCACTCGACCCCGACCAGCTGGACTCGGCCGTCGGTCGACTCGTCGACTGGCAGGTCGTCGACGGCAGGTTGCACAAGGTGTTCACCTTCGGTGACTTCGGCTGCGCGTTCGGGTTCATGGCAGCAGCCGCCACCTACGCCGAGAAGGTGAACCACCATCCGGAGTGGTCCAACGTGTACTCGACCGTGACGGTCGACCTGGTGACCCACGACGCCGGCGGCATCACGGAGCTCGACGTGGACTTCGCGCGTCGGCTCGACGAGCTCGCCGGTCACTGAGCCTGGGCGGGTCCGGGCGGTGGACGCCCGTGCCGTCCGGGCGGTTGACGCCCGTCCGTTCCGGGCGGTTGACGCCCGTCCGTTCCGGGCGGTTGACGCCCGTGCCGCTGGCTGACCAGAGGTCGGCCGGTGGGCGTGGTGATGCGGAGGTAGCCGTCCGGGCGGACCTCGACGGACCAGCCGGGGGAGTGCCAGGTGGCATGGTGGGTCGGGCAGAGACTGGCGGACCGGCGCAGGTCGGTCGCGCCGCCGAGCCGGACCTCGTCGAGGTGGTGGAGGTGGGTCCACGTCGGTGGTGCGTCACATCCGGGGTGCACGCAGCCACCGTCGCGGACCATTGCGGCGCGCCGCTGCTGCGGGCTGAAGGCCCGGACGCTGCGACCGAGGTCGAGCGGGACGCCGAGGCTGTCGACGACGACCGGATGGATGACGGCGTCGCACAGCAGCTGGCGCACCGTGCCGTCCTGGAGGAGGACGCCGTCGGCACCGGTCCCGGTGGCCGTCGGGCCGAGGGAACCGCCGGGGGAGAGCGGGTCGCCGGCGTGGACGACCAGGCTCACATCGGTGACCGGCGGGCGAGCACCGGGTCGTGCTGCGGTGCCCCGACGGAACAGCTCGGCGATCGACTCGGCGACGAGCTGGGCGTGGGACGGGACCTGGTGGCCCGGGCACCCGCGGGCCAGCGTGCGGTGGTGCCGGTAGCGACGTTCGAGCTCCTCGTCGACCGCGGCCTGCACCTGCTGGCTCGTCCCGCCGTGGAACGTGGCGTCGAGGTGGACGGTGTCGCCCAGACCCCGGCGGACTCGGGCCCGGTCGGTGGCTCCGTCGGGACGGTGGCCGCCGTCGGGGTCGGCGGCGGCGATGAGCGCCTGCACCTCCCGCAGCCACTGCTCGAACCGTACGCCGCGGGCCAGTTCGACCAGGTGCTCCAGGCACCCGACGATCACGGGCTGCACCCGGGGCGTGGTGAGCCGGGCGAGCGCTGCGGCGTGGTGCGAGGTGAGTCGGCCGTCGCGGACGGCCGGAACCAGCTCGTCGAGCCCCCGGCGTGCGGCACGGGCCGTCGCGACGAGGCGCGCCGCGACCGGTCGGGGCAGGCCGTGCTCGGCGCCGAGCCACGACGCCGTCCCCAGCCCCGAGTCGGCGGCGGTGGTTCCCCGGGCGTCGATCTCGCCGACGGCGCGCAGCAGCGCAGCGTCGAGCCGGTGCTGTGCCCGGTCGATGCGGGCCACCAACTCGAACAGCGCGTGGTCGCTGAGCAGTTCGAGATCCTCGAGTCGTTCGAGATCCTCGAACGGGTCGTGGCCGGGCAGTCCGTGATCGAGCAGTTCGTGGCCGAGCGGGTCGTGAGCGGGCAGCTCGTGGCCGGGCAGTTCGTGATCGGGCAGTTCGTGAGCGGGCAGCTCGTGATCGGGCAGTTCGTGGGCGGGCAGCTCGTGGCCGGGCAGTTCGTGACTGTCGCCCGGTCGCTCGGCGGATCCCTGGCGTCGCAGCGGTACCTGCGGCTCACCCGACCGGTGGACGTGGGGATCGGGTCCGCGCACGACGAGGACTCCCGACTCGGGGCCGCAGCGGGGCGGCCGGGGTGGCAGCCGGTGGCTGCGACACGTCAGCGGCTGGTGGAGCCGCCGACCCGGTCATCGAACCACCCCGGTGTGACAGCGTCGGGAACCCGGCAGCACCGGGACCTGTAGCGGCTCAGCCGGCGGAGTCGTCGACGCCCTGCAGCAGGGTGTTCCAGCCCAGGGTGGCGCACTTGATGCGCACCGGGAACTTCACCACGCCCTTGAGTGCGTCCAGGTCGCCGAGCGCGACCTCGCCGAGCCCGCCGGCATCGTCGCCGTGGTCCTCGTCGTCGAGTTCGCTCTCGCTGCCGTCGCCGCCGAGCTCACCCTCGTGGATGGACATCATGGACTTGAACGCCCGGGTGAGCTGCCGGGCCTCGCCCACGGTGTGCCCCTTGACCGCCGCCGACATCATGGAGGCCGA
>CAINRS010000098.1 GCA_903852755.1 uncultured Actinomycetes bacterium
AGCCGAGCCGCTCGATCACGGTGCCGTTCGACGCCTCACTGCTCGCTGCTCCGCAGCGAGGGCGAACGCCTCAGCCGAGCCGCTCGATCACGGTGCCGTTCGCCATGCCCCCGCCCTCGCACATGGTCTGGTACCCGTAGCGGCCACCGGTGGCCTCGAGTTCGTTCAGCAGGGTCGTCATGAGTCGGACGCCAGAGGCCCCGAGCGGGTGACCGAGTGCGATCGCCCCACCACGCGGGTTGTACCGGGACAGGTCCCCGTCGGGCAGGAACTCGGCCGCCCACATCAGGGCGATCGCGGCGAAGGCCTCGTTGCACTCGACGACGTCGAAGTCCGAGACGCTCATCCCCGACCGTTCGAGCAGCTTGCGGGTCACCGGGTTCGGGGCCGAGAGCACCAGGACGGCGTCGTCACCCCCGACGGCGAAGTGGCGGAACGCGGCGCGCACCGGCAGTCCCAGCGACTCCGCGACGGACCGCTCCGCGATGAGCATCGCCGCTGCACCGTCGGAGGTCTGCGACGAGTTGCCGGCGGTGATGTCCGGGGCGATGGAGGGGTCCCACTTCGCTGCCGATCCCAGTCCCGCGAGGATCTCGACGGTGGTCTCCGGACGGATGCCCTCGTCGACCGTCACCACGGCGCCCGTCTCGCCGCCCTCCTCGGTGCGCTCGGGCACGGGGACGATCTCGTTCGCGAACGCACCCGAGTCGGTTGCCGCCTGCGCACGCCGGTGCGACTCGGCGGCGAAGGCGTCCATCTGCTCCCGGGTGATCCCCCAACGACCGGCGAGGATCTGCGAGATCTCGAACTGGGTCATGAGCTGGTCGTCGATCACCGACAGGTACTGCTGGGTGAACGGACCGAGCCCACCAGAGGCGTTCGACGCCATCGGCACCCGGCTCATCGACTCGACACCACAGGCGACGACGAGGTCGTAGGCCCCGGCGATCACCCCCTGGGCGGCGAAGTGCACCGCCTGCTGTGAGCTCCCGCACTGGCGGTCGACGGTCGTCCCGGCGACCGACTGCGGCAGGCCCGCCCCGACCCACGCGTTGCGGATCACGTTGGTGGACTGCTCTCCCACCTGGGTCACGCAGCCGCCCACCACGTCGTCGATGCGCTCCGGGTCCACGCCGGTGCGGTCGACGAGCTCCGTCAGCGCGAGACCGAGCAGGTCCGCCGGGTGCCAGCCCGACAGCCGACCCTTCCGCCGACCGATCGGGGTCCGCAGGGTGTCGACGATCACTGCCTCTCGCACGCGTTCGGTCATGGAGCCACGCTACGGGAACCTGACGTGCGTGTCAGGTTGGGGCCCGGTTTTCGGTAGCATCCCGGGCGTGACACCCAGGACCGACCTCACCGGCCGACCCGTCGAGCTCCGTGAACTCGACCTCGACACGTTCTTCCGCCCGAAGCGGGTGGTGGTGATCGGGGCCTCGGACAACCGACGGCCCAACGACACCATGTGGAGGAAGATCCGCAACTGGGGTGAGCAGTTCGGCGCCGAGGTGATCCCGATCAACCCCAACCGGGACACCGTCGACGACGTGACCTGCTACCGATCGGTGCTCGACGTGCCCGGTGAGATCGACCTGGCGATCATCCTGGTCGGCGCCGCGGTCGAGATGTTCGAGACCGTCCTGCAGGTGCAGCCGAGGTACGCCGTGATCTTCGCCGCCGGGTTCGCCGAGTTGGGTGCCGAGGGCGAGGCGCTCCAGGAGCGGCTCGAGGAACTGGTCGCATCCGGATCGACCCACCTGCTGGGGCCGAACACCAACCTGAACGCCTTCGAGACCTTCGACGACACCCTGCCGGGACCGGCCATCGCGCTCATCACCCAGTCCGGCCACCAGGGACGGCCGGTGTTCCAGTCCCAGCAGCTCGGGATCAAGCTCAGCCACTGGGCCCCGGCGGGCAACGAGGCCGACCTCGAGTTCGCCGACTTCGTGAAGTACTTCGCCGACCTCGAGACCACCGGTGCGATCGCCGCCTACATCGAGGGCTTCAAGGACGGGCGCACCATGATGCTCGCGGCCGACCACGCCGCCCGTGCCGGGGTGCCGCTGGTGTGCGTCAAGGTCGGTCGGACCGAGGAGGGCCGCTCGATGGCCAAGAGCCACACGGGACACCTCACCGGTTCCGACCGGGTGGTCGGTGACGTGTTCCGGCAGTTCGGCGTGATCCGGGTCGACGGCCTCGACGAGCTCACCGAGGTCTCGGCAACCTTCTGCAGGACCCAGCCGCCGCCACCCGGTCGGGCGGCGGAGCGCAGCGTCTGCATCTACGCCATCTCGGGCGGGACCGGGGCCCACATGGCCGACATGGTGGCCGCTGCGGGCATGCACCTGCCCGAGCTCACCGCGTCCACGCAGGCGACGCTGAGGGAGCACATCCCGGGCTACCTGCGGGTCTCCAACCCGGTCGACTCCGGCGGCCCGCCGTCCTCGGACGAACGGGGCATCCACATCCTGCGGGCCATCGTCGCCGATCCGGAGATCGACATGGTCATCGTCCCGATCACCGGCGCGCTGGCCAGCATCTCCAAGCCCCTCGCCCGGGACATCGTGACCGTGGCAGGTGAGACCACCAAACCCATCCTGGTGGTGTGGGGCTCGCCCACCTGGGACGACGTCTACGAGGAGATCCTGATCCCGTCGACGGTGCCGACCTTCCGCACGTTCCACAACTGCGTGACCGCGGCCCGGGCGTGGTTCGACCACCACGAGTTCCAGGAGCGCTACCGGAGCCCCTTCGCCAAGGTGGCGACCAAGGCCTCGTCCGCGGCGCGCCAGGTTGCCGGCCTGCTCCAGGGCGACGGACCACTCGCCGAACAGGACGCCAAGGCCGTGCTGGCCGCCTACGGGATCCCGGTGACGCGGGACGTCCTGTGCACCACCCCCGCCGAGGCCGCCCGGGTCGCACGCGACCAGTTCGGCGGAGGGCCGGTGGTCCTGAAGATCGCCTCGCCGGACATCCTCCACAAGAGCGATCTGGGCCTGGTCGCCGTCGGCGTCGAGGGTCCGGCAGCGGTCCGCCGCACCTTCGAGGAGTTCACAGCGACCGCGGCGAAGCGGGCCAAGCGGGCGCAGATCGACGGCGTGCTGGTCTGCGAGCAGGCCCCACCCGGCGTGGAGTGCGTGGTCGGCGTGTCACGCGACGAGCTGTTCGGACCGGTGGTGATGTTCGGACTCGGCGGCGTGTTCGTCGAGGTGTTCGCCGACGTGGCGTTCCGCGTCCCACCCTTCGATCGCGACGAGGCGCTCCGGATGATCGAGCAGACCACCGGCTCGGCGCTGCTCCGCGGTGCACGGGGGCGACCGAAGGTCAAGGTGCGGGCGGTCGTCGACGTGCTCATGAAGGTCCAGCAGCTCGCGCTCGACAACGCGGATCGCATCAGCGAGCTCGACATCAACCCGCTCGTCGTCCGGCCCGAAGGTGTCGTGGCGCTCGACGCGCTGATCGTCCGCGGCTGACGTGCGCGACCGGACCGCCGTCGTCGGCATCGGGACGACCGAGTTCGCCAAGGAACTCCCCTCGACCGAACGACGGCTCGCGCTGGAGGCGATCGCCGCCGCGCTCGACGACGCAGGGATCCGTCCCGACGAGGTCGACGGGATGTCCTGCTACTCGATGGAGTCGACCGAGGAGATCGACATCGCCCGGAACCTGGGCTTCGGCGACGTCACGTACTTCGGCAAGGTGCCCTACGGCGGGGGTGCCGGCTGCGGGGTGGTCGGACAGGCGGCCATGGCAGTGGCCGCCGGGCAGTGCTCGGTCGCCGTGGCGTGGCGGTCGCGCAAGCGTGGTGCCCGCTCGTCACGGCCGTGGGCGGGTGTGGCCCAGCGCGTCGGTGGCGACCAGCAGCGGTGGACCCGCCCCTTCGGGTTGCTGCGACCGGTCGACGAGATCGCCGTGCTCACCCGTCGCTACATGCACACCTACGGCGGCACCCGCGACCACCTGGCCAACGTGGCGCTCGCCGCGCGTCGGCACGCCAACGCCAACCCGGCGGCGACCATGGGCCACAAGGTGCTGACCCGGCAGGAGTACCTCGCCGCCCGGTGGATCAGCGAACCGCTCTGCCTGTTCGACAACTGCCTCGAGACCGACGGGGCCTGCGCCGTGGTGATCACCACAACCGAACGGGCCCGCGACCTGCCGCAGCCACCGGCGCTCATCCACTCCTGGGCCCAGTCGCTCCCGGCCCAGCACCAGACGATGACCAACTTCTTCTGCGACGACCCGCTGCGGGGACCGGCCTGGGCCTGCGCCGAGAAGCTCTGGTCCCTCAGTGAGGTCGGCCCGGCCGACGTCGACGTGGCCCAGCTCTACGACGCGTTCAGCCCGCTGGTGATCCTCTCGCTCGAGGGGTACGGGTTCTGCGAGCGCGGCGAGGGAGGCCCGTTCACCGACGACGGCGGCATCGAGCTCGGGGGCCGGCTGCCGGTCAACACCTCGGGTGGCGGCATGTCCGAGGCGTACCTCCACGGCTTCAACCTGATCGTGGAGGCCGTCAGGCAGGTCCGGGGCACCTCGACCAACCAGGTCGCCGACGCCGGATTCTCGCTCGTGACCTCCGGCGAGGGCGTCCCGACCGGTGCCATCCTGTTCCGGCGGGACGACTAGGAGGCCCACGTGCACGAGGGGATGCTCCTCCCGGAGCTCGACGAGGAGAGCGCACCGTTCTTCGAGTACGCCGCCGCCGGTGAGCTGCGCGTGCAGCGGTGCGCCGCCTGCGGGACCCGCCGGGTCCCCCCACGTCCGATGTGCCACACCTGTGGCTCGTTCGAGGTGGAGTGGGAGCGCCTGTCGGGCCGCGGCAGCATCTGGAGCTTCGCCGTCCCCCACCCGCCCCTCCTGCCCGCCTACGCCGCAGTGGCCCCCTACAACGTCGTGGTCGTCGAGTCCGAGGAGGACCCGGCGATCCGCTTCGTCGGCAATCTGGTCGGATCCGCCGACGGGCCGCTCGACGAGATCGACCCGTCGACGATCCGCATCGGCGAGCCCGTCGAGGTGGTCTTCAGCTCCCCGGTCGACGACGGCGGAGGGCCGGTGGTGCTCCCCCGCTGGGTCCGGGCCTCGTGATCGGCCCCGACGACGTCCGTCTGGACGGCCGGGTCGCGCTCGTCACCGGCGCCGCGGTCGGGATCGGGGCGGCGTGCGCCACCACGCTGGCGGCCTTCGGCGCGGACGTGGCCCTGGTCGACCGGGAACCGGAGCACCTGGACGCAGTGGCCGCGGCCGTGGCGGCGACGGGACGCCGGGTGACCACGGCGGTCTTCGACGTGCGCGACCGCGAGGCGGTGCGGGACTGGGTCTCGTCCACCGCTGACGAACTCGGTGGTGTCGACGCCGTGGTCAACAACGCCGCCGGGACCTTCCGCGCTCCGTTCGAGACGCTGTCGGACCGCGCCGAGGACGCCCTCGTCGCGGAGAACCTCACCACGGTCACCACCACCTGCCGGGCCGCGGTCGCCCACCTGCGGCCCGGGGGCTCGATCGTCAACATCACCAGCGTCGAGGCGCACCGGGCCGCCCCGGGGTTCGCCGTGTACGCCGCAGCCAAGGCAGCGGTCGCCAACCTCACCCGGACCCTCGCCCTGGAGTACGCAGGTCGTCGGATCCGGGTCAACGCCGTCGCCCCGGACGTGATCCCGACGCCCGGCACCGGGATGCTGGCGCACGCCTACGCCGCCAAGGAGCAGCAGGGCGAGTCGTTGCAGCCGTGGCCCGATGCGGGTCGAGCCGAGGACGTCGCCGCCGTGGTGGCCTGGCTGTGCTCACCAATGGCGGCGTTCGTCACCGGCAGCACCATCCACGTGGACGGCGGGACGTGGGCGGCCGGCGGCTGGCGGCGCCAGCTCGACGGAGACGTGTACACGCTGTGAGGTGGGTGCGGTGAGGTTCGGGGTCCCGCTCGCCCGGGTCCGGCCCGAGCTCTGGAACGACGTCGTCGACGCGGCCGAGGAGCTGGGTTACGAGTCGCTGTGGCTGTCGGACCACCTGGTGTTCCCCACCGCCATGGCCGGCTCCCCCCACGAGGTCGAGGCCGGCGACGACGCGCACCCGCCGGTCCCGCCGACGACCCCCGTGTACGAACCGGGTGCCCTGCTGTCGTACCTGGCGGCCCGCACCGAGCGGATCCGTCTCGGCACGTTCGTCTACCTGCTCGCCATCCGGCACCCGTTCGTCGCCGCCCGCACGTTCGCGACCGTCGACGTGCTCTCCGGGGGCCGGGTCGAGGTCGGTGTGGGCGCCGGCTGGCTCCGTTCCGAGTGGGTCGCCGCTGGCTACGACCCGACCACACGGGGCCGCCGACTCGACGAGTCCATCGAGGTGTGTCGTCGGCTGTGGACCGAGGACGCGGTGTCGCACGACGGTGAATTCTGGGCCTGGGACGAGGTGGCCTTCGAGCCGAAACCCGTCCAGTCCCGGCTGCCGGTGCTGGTGGGCGGCGAGAGCACTGCCGCCCTGCGGCGGGCCGCCCGGCTCGGCGACGGGTGGATCGGCATGGTCCACCGGGTCGACGAGGCCGCCGAGTGGACGGCGAAGGTCCGTGCCGCGTCCGAGGAAGTCGGCCGGACCGGCCCACCCGTCGAGGTGACCATGGGCGGGACGGTCGAGTCCGAGGCGGACCTGGCCGCCTACGAACGGGCGGGCGTCGACCGGCTCATCGTCGCACCGTGGCGCCGGTCCGGTGACGCCGTGGCGGCGCTCACCGAGTTCGCCGGGCGCTACTCAGGCTGACTTCTTGACCGCCGCCCGCTCGGCCAGGTCGACGATCCGCACTGGCCGTTCCGGCACGATGATCGGCTTGCCCGAGGAGCGCTCCGAGGTGTCCACGTCGGTCGCTCCGGCCCGGAGCGCCCCGACGGTGCACTGCTCCCGCGGGATGACCGAGAACGGGTCGTAGTGGAACAGCCGCATGGCGTTGAGATGGGTGATCGCGTCCACCTCGTCGTCCGGGATGCCGTCCAGCGTCGCGGCGAGCAGCTCCGGCGACGAGGGCCAGGTGGAGTCGGAGTGCGGGTAGTCGCACTCCCAGGTCATCATGTCGACGCCCACCAGGTCCCGGTTGCGCAGGCCGGCGGCGTCGTCGATGAAGCACGTGATGAACCGCTCCCGGAACAACTCCGACGGCAGCATCGGGAGGTCCTGTCCCGTCCACGCCCGGTGGTGCTTGTAGACGTAGTCGACCCGTTCCAGGAAGTACGGGATCCACCCGATGCCCCCCTCGGAAAGCGCGAAGCGCACGTCCGGGTACTCGGTGAGCACCCTGGACCACAGCAGGTCGGCCGCTGCCTGGACGATGTTCATCGGCTGCAGGGTGATCATCACGTTGATCGGCGCCTCGACCGAGGTGATCGTCAGCTGCGAGGAGGAGCCGATGTGCAGGCAGACCACCGTGCCGGTGTCGGTGCAGGCCTGCCAGAACGGATCCCAGTGCTCGCTGTGGAAGCTCGGCCAGCCGAGCTTCTCGGGGTTCTCCGAGAACGTGACGGCGCGGCAGCCCTTCTCGGCCACCCGACGCACCTCGTCGGCCATGGTCTGCGGGTCCCAGATGGCGGGGAGGGCCAGCGGGATGAACCGACCGGGGTGGGTCCCGCACCACTCGTCGATGTGCCAGTCGTTGTAGGCCCGGAGCATGGCCAGCGCCACGTCCTTGTCCTCGGTACGACTGAAGAGCTGCCCGCAGAACTGGGGGAAGCTCGGGAAGCACATGGACCCCAGCACGCCGTTGGCGTCCATGTCGCGCACCCGCTGGTCGATGTCGTAGCAGCCGTCACGCATCTCCGCGAACGACGTCGGCTCGATGCCGTACTCCTCGGCGGGCTTGCCGGCCACGGCGTTGAGTCCGATGTTGGGCAGCTCCTGGCCCTCGTAGACCCACACGTCGGTCCCGTCCTCCTTGGTCTCGACGCGTGGGGCCAGGTCGGCGTACTTCTGTGGCAGGTGGTTGCGGAACATGTCGGGCGGCTCGACCACGTGGTCGTCCACCGACACCAGGATCATGTCGTCGATCTGCACCGTGTGCTCCCCTCGCTCGTCGATCGTTCCCCGCTGCGACACCACCGACCGTCGTTGCCGACGGTGCGGTCCGTGCCGACGGTGCGACCAGTCTGTCCGCTCAGCCGGGCATCGCCATGCCACCGTCGACGCACAGGACCTGGCCGGTCACCATGCGGGCGTCATCGGAGGCGAAGAACACCGCCGCCCCCGTGATGTCCTCGGGCTGCAGCTCCCGCTTCATGGCCGTCATCATGGTCACGAAGGGCATGAACTCCTCGGGCACCTGCTTGCGCGTGGCCTCGGTCATCGTCACGCCCGGTGCGATGCAGTTCACCGTCACGCCGTGCTCACCGAGCTGCACGGCGAGGAACTTGGTGAGCCCGATCACACCCCACTTGGTCTGGCTGTAGGAGAACGCCCCCACCTCACGGAACTCCCCCATGGGCGGCAGCTGGTACAGGTAGGCCGCCGACGAGGACTGGTTGATCACCCGCCCTCCGCCGCGCTCGACCATGTGCGGGACGCAGGCCCGGGACATCAGCCAGGCGCCGTGCAGGTTCACGTCGAAGACCTGCTTGAGGTAGCCGGGGTCGTTGTTCTGGTTCTCGATGTCGTGGTAGATCGCCGCGTTGTTGACCAGGATGTCGAGCGCCCCGAAGCGCTCGACGGTCGCCGCAGCGCACGCCTGTGCCGAGTCCTCATCCGCGATGTCGGTCTGGACCAGGTGCACGGCATCACCGTGGCCGGCATCGCGCAGCGCCGTCATGCCTGCGGCGGCCCGGTCGGGGTCGATCTCGGCCACGACGACCGACGCACCCTCGGCGCAGAACCGCTGGGCGTACGCCAGGCCGATGCCCTGGCCGGCCCCGGTGATGATGGCGACGCGTCCGTCGAGTCGACCGGTCACGAGCGGTGGAGGAGGTTCATGGTCGAGGTGACCACCGGCTGTCCGTCGCCGTCGGTGTAGGTGGTCTCGACCACCAGGAACGTCATGGTCCGCTCTCCCGCCTGCTTCTGGTAGATGTCCTTGACCACGCCGGTGTACTCCAGGGTGTCGCCGACCACCACGGGACGGTGGTAGGTGAACTCCTGCTCGCCGTGGAGGATGAGGCCGCCGGTCGAGATGAGCCTGCCCATGACCTCGGCCATGGGGTTGACGCCCCCGGTCGGGTCCTCGGGCTGCTCCTCCTCCCACCTGCTGTAGTTCTGCAGGGCCGAGAAGTAGAAGGTGGGCGGTGCCGGAATGTCGGTGAACCCGGCCGCCAGCGCAGCGTCACGGTTGCGGTAGAGCGGACGGTCGTCGAGCACCGAGGCCGCGAAGTTGGACACGACCGCTCGCTCGACGTGCACCACGCCGGCCCCGGTCGGCCTGCCGATCCACGACTCGAGGTCGAGTTCCCCGGTCTCCGTCATGTGTCCCCCCGGTCGGTGGTCTGTTACGGTCTCGCCGAACCTGACGCATGCGTCAGGTCTGGCGTCATTCAACCACACCGGACGCCGGGACACACACGGGAACCGACACAGGAGGGGTCCAGGCATGGGCATCGTCGACGGGAAGATCGCCATCGTCACCGGCGCCGGACGGGGGGTCGGCCGCGGCGAGGCCCTGGAGCTCGCTGCACAGGGCGCCTCGGTCGTCTGCAACGACCTGGGCGGCTCGTCCAAGGGCGAGGGCAGTGACTCCGCGCCGGTCGACGAGACGGTCGCGCTCATCACCGAGCGGGGCGGCGTGGCCGTGGCCAACTACGACGACGTCTCGTCGTGGGAGGGTTCCCAGGCCATCGTGCAGCAGGCGATCGACACCTACGGCGCCCTGGACGTGGTGGTCAACAACGCCGGGATCCTGCGCGACACCTCGATCGTCAAGATGACCGAGGCCGACTGGGACGCCGTGCTCGGCGTGCACCTGAAGGGCACGTTCAACATGACCCACCACGCGTGCGTCTACTGGTCCGAGGAGTCCAAGGCGGGCAACCCCCGCCGGGCCTCGATCGTGAACACCGTCTCCTCGGCCGGTCTGCAGGGCAACCCCGGCCAGGCGAACTACGGCGCCGCCAAGGCAGGCATCGCCGCCCTCACGGTGATCACGGCGCTCGAAGGGGTCCGCTACGGCGTGCGCGCCAACGCCGTGGCCCCGGGCGGTGCCACCCGCATCGTCCACGAGACCATGCCGAACATCCCGCTCCGGGAGGCCAACGACGTGCCCGAGGGCGAGTTCGAGCGCCTCAACCCCGGGAATTCCGCACCCATGGTCGTGTGGCTCGCCTCGGACGAGTCGCTGCTGGTCTCGGGCCAGGTCTTCCGGGCCGTCGGTGCGGACGTCACCCACTACCACGGCTGGTCGCTCGGTGCGACGGCGTCCAACCAGGTCAAGGGCGAACCCGCGAAGTGGGACCCGGCTGCGCTCGGTGCGGCCCTGTCGAAGGACGTGTTCGGCCTGCGCCCCGGGGGCCTGAAGATGGCCGGGAAGTCCTGAGCGGAGGGAGCTCAGGCCGCGGCGAAGAAGCTGCGGTGGATCACGGTGGCCAGGGTCTCGATCGCCCGCGACTCCTCACCGGCACGCGGGTCGGCCACGACCGCCGGCGCCCGCTCGATCATGGCGAGGAGCGCCACGAGACGCGTCCCGGCATCGTCGGGGTGCGCTGTTCGGAGTCGGGCCAGGAGTGCATCAGCGATCGAACCGAGGGTCGCCCGACCGAGCTCCGCCAGTCGTTCGTCGTCGACGAAGTCCTCGACCCAGGCCCGGATGACGACCCCGTAGGATCGGTGGACGCCGACGTACTCGGTCAGCCACGACCGCACCACAGCCGACCCGCTCTCGTCGGCCGGCACCTCGGCGAGCGCCGCCACGAGCGGAGCGAGCGCCGCCGTGCACTCCTCGGCGAGTGCGACGAGGATGTCCTCCTTGTTGGCGTAGTAGAGGTAGAAGGTCCCGTGCGAGACTCCGGCCGCTGTCACGACGTCGTCGATCCGGGTGGCCTCGAAGCCCTTGGCGGCCAGCACCTCCGTCGCCGCGTCGAGCAGCCGGCGGCGGGTGGCGGCTCCCTGGCGACGGGTCGGCTCCTGGGGTGGGTTCGACATGCGGCTCCGGGTCCGGTGGTCTGAGGTCGTGCTGGCACGCACGGTGACCGAGGCGGCCCGGCGCTACGGGGATCGTAGTGCCCTGGTGGCCCCCGACGGCTGGGAACTCGGCTACCGGGAGCTCGACCGGATCTCCGACGAGGTCGCCGCCCACCTGGTGCACCGCGGGCTGGGCGAGGGTTCGATCGTCGCCCTGGTGCTCCCGCCGTGTCCGGAGTTCACGGTCCTCTACGCGGCTGCGGCGAAGATCGGCGCCACCACGGCGGGGATCAACCACCGGCTCACCCCACCCGAGCGGCTCGCCGTCGCCCGGCAGGCCGGCGCCGACCTGACCGTCACGACCCCCGGCGAATGGCCCGGTGACGGTCTCGGTGACGGTCCCGACGGTGAACACGTCGAGGTCACCCTCCGTCGGGCGGACGGTCCCGGCGAGGTGCTCCCCGGGCTCCGGGTCCCCGACGGAATCCCGCCACCACTCCCGGAGGATCCCGACCGACCGGTGGCGATCGTGTTCACCTCGGGCACGACGGGCACCCCCAAGGGGGCGGTGTTCGCCGGACGGCAACTCGCCTGGATCCGGCGGACCGACACGGGTGACGTCTGGGCCGACCCGGCGGCCCCACCGGTCCACACCGTCGCCGCGACCGCCATCACGCACCTCGGGTCCATGACCAAGCTGCCGGGGAACCTGCTCCGCGGCCTGACGATCCACCAGCTCGAGCGGTGGCGGGCGAGGGAGGCCCTCGAGCTGACCGCACGCCACGGCGTCCAGACCATCGCCGGCATCCCGACCCAGGTGGCGCTCATGCTGCGCGACCCGGCCTTCGCCGACACCGACCTGCACCGTGTCCGTTCCGTGGTCGTCGGTGGTGGTCCGGCCACACGGGCACTGCTCGAGGAGGTGCGCGAGCGGCTCGGCGTGCCGCTCGCGATCCGGTACTCCTGCACCGAGGCCGGGATCGGGCTGGGGACCTCGATCGACGACCCGCCCGAGGACGCCCTGGTCTCCGTCGGGAGGCCACACGCCGGGGTCGAACTCACCATCCGTGATGCCGACGGTGCGGTGGTGGCCGACGGCGAGGTGGGCGAGGTGTGCCTGCGGTCCCCCGCTGTCATGACCGGCTACCACCGCGATCCGCTCTCCACATCCGCAGCGATGACTCCCGACGGAGCCGTCCGGACCGGCGACCTGGGGGTGGTCGACGACCTGGGCCGCCTCCGACTGCGTGGCCGCACCCGTGAGATGTACATCCGGGGCGGCTTCAACGTGTACCCCGTCGAGGTCGAGGCCGTGCTCGCCGACCACCCGGACGTCGCCGAGGTGGTGGTCGTCCCCAGGGCCGACGACGTGATGGGAGAGGTCGGAGTCGCGGTGGTCGTGCCCCGCCCGGGAGCACCGGCGCCGACCCTGGAGGCCCTCCGGGCAGTCGCTGCCGACCGACTGGCACACCACAAGCTGCCCGAGGACCTCCGGACCGTCGGCGCCCTCCCGCTGACGCCGATGGACAAGGTCGACCGGGCCGCACTGCGCCGCACCCTGGAGGGTGGACCGACCTGACGCACGCGTCAGGTCGGCTAGGTTCGCACCATGCCCGAACGCCCGGTCGCCCTCGTCACCGCCACGTTCCG
This sequence comes from uncultured Actinomycetes bacterium, assembly GCA_903852755.1. Lineage (GTDB taxonomy): Bacteria > Actinomycetota > Acidimicrobiia > Acidimicrobiales > Microtrichaceae > SXMI01. The sequence continues at coordinate 12,721 of CAINRS010000098.1, forward strand.
GGGCCCGGGACTCGACCGTCTGCGCACCCGGGTCGACGTCGTCGAGGACCCGTGGATCGGCCACGTGCCGCTGCGCATCTGGGACGGCGCCGCGCTCGCCGACCGGGTCCGTGCGACCGGTGCGACCATCCTCATCGTCGAGTCCGACTTCGTGATGGGCGACGAGATCCTCGACGCCGGACTGCAGATCATCGGCTCCACGCGCGGCGACCCCAACAACGTGGACCTGGCCGGGGCCACGGCGCGGGGGATCCCGGTCCTGCACGCGCCCGGGCGCAACGCCGACGGGGTCGCCGAACTGGCGGTCGGCCTCACGCTCGCCTGCACCCGGTACGTGGTCGCCGCCGACCGCGACCTGCGGGCCAACGAGGTGTTCCGCGACGGGACGATCCCCTACCAGCGGTTCAGGGCGTGGCAGCTCGCCGGGCGCCGGGTCGGACTCGTGGGCCTGGGGGCCGTCGGACGGGCCGCAGCGTGGCGGTTCGCCGGACTGGGCATGGAGGTCTGCTCCTACGACCCGTTCGCGCCCGACGCGACACACGACGACCTCGACACGATGCTCGGCGACGTCGACGTGGTCTCGATGCACGCCGCCGTCACCCCCGACACCTTCGGACTGATGGACCGTGACCGGTTCGCCGCCATGCGCGCCGGTGCCGTCTACGTGAACACGGCGCGTGCGGGACTGCACGTGCTCGACGACCTGGTCGAGGCGCTGCGCAGCGGCCACCTCTCCTCGGCCGCCCTGGACCACTTCGACGGCGAGCAGCTGCCCGAGGGGCATCCGCTGGTCGAGATGGACAACGTCGTGCTCACCCC
>CAINRS010000099.1 GCA_903852755.1 uncultured Actinomycetes bacterium
CCGGAGGCCAGCACGGCGAGGCGCATCAGCGGGCGAACCTAGCAGCGGTCCACCGCGCCCGATTCCGGCGCCGACCGCCCCGGCCGGAGTGTTCTCGGTGCGCTCAGCCCCGCCGGTGGGGGCTGGTTGCACCGAGAACGGCCGCACCCCGGCCCAGAGGATACGGACGACCCAGAGGTTGCGGGCGACCCAGAGGATACGGACGACCCAGAGGATACGGACGGCTCAGAGGTTGCGGACGATCTCCACCATGAGCTCGCCCGCCTCGGTCGGGTTGGCCCCGACCTGCACACCGGCGTGGGTGAGCGCCTCCATCTTGGCGGCCGCCGTGCCCTTGCCGCCCGAGACGATCGCCCCGGCGTGGCCCATCTTCTTGCCGGGGGGAGCGGTCTGCCCGGCGATGTAGGCGACCACCGGCTTGGTCATGTGCTCCGAGATGAATTCAGCGGCCTCCTCCTCGGCCGAGCCACCGATCTCGCCGATCATCATCACCGCCGAGGTCGCCGGGTCCGCCTCGAACCGCTCGAGGCAGTCGATGAAGGTCGTCCCGGGGACCGGGTCACCACCGATGCCGACACAGGTCGTCACGCCGATGTCCTGCAGCTTCAGCTCGTAGAGCGCCTGGTAGGTCAGCGTGCCGGAGCGGGAGACGATCCCGACGTTGTGGGCACCCTCGACCGGGGACTTGGCGATGTGGCCGGCGGTGATGCCGATGTTGCACTTGCCGGGGCTGATGATGCCGGGGCAGTTCGGGCCGAGCAGCTGCACCTGCGGGAACTCACGCCGCAACTGGTTGTAGAACCACGCCTCGTCCTGCGCCGGCACACCCTCGGTGATGCACACGATGAACTCGACCCCGCCCTCGGCGGCCTCCATCACCGCGGCGCGCACGCCGGGCGCCGGGATGAAGATGCAGCTGGCGTTGGCCCCGGTGGCGGCCACCGCGTCGGCGACCGTGGCGAAGATCGGGATGCCCTCGACGTCCTCACCCGCCTTCTTGGGGTTGGTGCCGGCCACCACCTGCGTGCCGTAGTCCCGGTTCAGCAGGCCGTAGTAGCGGCCCTGGCTCCCGGTCAGCCCCTGGTAGACGACCTTGGTGTTCTCGTCGACGAAGATGCTCATCTCGCTCGTCCCTTCTCGTCCTGTGCGCTCGTGTCCGTCGGTGGTCTCGGTCCGGCCGGCCGCTCAGCGGTCCCCGGCCAGCGCGACCGCGGTGCGGGCCGCCTCGAGCATGGTCGGCTGCATCTGGAGGGCGTCCGACAGGTGCGGCTCCAGGATCGCCCGGCCCTCCTCGGCGTTCGTGCCGTCGAGCCGGATCACGATCGGCGAGTTGATCTGCACCCGTCCGAGCGCCTCGACGATCCCGTTGGCGACCTCCTCGCCCCGGGTGATGCCGCCGAAGATGTTGATGAAGATCGACCGCACCGCCGGGTCGTTGTTGATGACCTCGAGCGCACCGGCCATCACGTCCGCGTTGGCGCCGCCGCCGATGTCGAGGAAGTTCGCCGGTGACCCGCCGACCTGGTTGACCACGTCCAGCGTCGACATCGCCAGGCCGGCGCCGTTGGCGATGATCCCGACGCTGCCCTCGAGCCCCACGTACTGCAGGCCCTTGGCGTGGGCGGCGGCCTCCCGCTCGTCGCGCTCCTGGGTGGCCTCGTACTCGTCCCACTCGTGGCGGAACGCGGCGTTGTTGTCGAGCGTGACCTTGGCGTCGAGTGCGTGCACCTCACCGGTCGGCTTGAGGATCAGCGGGTTGATCTCGACCAGGTCGGCGTCACCGTCGACGTAGGCCCGGTAGAGCGAGAGCAGGATCTCGACGGCGCCGTCGGTGGCGGCCGGGTTGAGGGCCGCAGCCTCGACCCAGGCCCGGGCCGTCTCCTCGGTGAGGCCGTCCACCGGGTCGATCCAGATCTTGGCGATGGCGTCGGGATCGCTCTCGGCGACCGCCTCGATCTCGACGCCACCCTGCGCCGAGAGCATGCCCAGGTGCTGCTTCCTCGACCGGTCCAGGGTGAAGCTGGCGTAGTACTCCTCGGCGATGTCCGAGGCCTCCTCGATCCACACCCGCTCGACGGTGTGGCCCTTGATGTCCATGCCCAGGATGTTGGTGGCGTGCTCACGCACCTCGTCGGCGTTCGCGGCCAGCTTGATGCCGCCGGCCTTGCCGCGGCCGCCCACCTGCACCTGCGCCTTGACCACCACCGGGTAGCTGCCGATGCGCTCCGCCACGGCGACGGCGTCGTCGACGGTGGTGACGACGTCCCCCGCCGAGACGGGGATCCCGAAGCTGGCGAAGAACTGCTTGCCCTGGTACTCGAACAGATCCACCGGCGGACTTCCTCCTGTGCTGGGTGGCGACGGGCGCCGACCCGGTGTGCGACTGAACGGATCGGTCCACCCGTGGGTGCTCGCCGCGCCCCGTCGGTGGCCGTCCGGGGGGCGATACTAAGCCCGTGGCAGCGCACCGCCCATTCCTGCAGGTGGCCGGGGTCCGCTGATGCCCGTCGAACAGCGGAGCGGGGGCAGCCAGGTCCGGGCGATCGTCGCGGGCGTCGTCGCCGTCGGGGTCGCCGTGGCCGGGCTGTGGGCGTTCGTCGCCTGGGCGGGCCGGGGCGACGGCCCGGTGCAGCTCCGACTCGGCGACGACGTGTTCATCGCCGGTCAGGCCGAGCGGCTCTCGGCCCAGGTGGCAGCGGAGGGACCACTGCTGTTCAGCGACGTGTCCGGCCGAGGTCAGGTGCAGCCGATCTACGTGGCCCACTTCGGTGACGACCCGGCGACGCAGTGGTCGGCCGTGTCGGCGGTGGCACCGGGTGCCGAGAGCGGCTGCTTCCTGTCGTGGAACACCGAGCGGGACCTGTACGAGGAGCGGGCCAACGTCGACGGTGCCGGACGGCAGGTCGGCGAGCTCTGCCGGGACACCACGTGGTCGGCCGACGGCAGCAGCGGGTCCGACGGGACTGCGCTGCGGACCTTCCCGTGGCGGATCGACGCCGAGGGCAGTCTGGTCGTCGACCTCCGTTCGCCGGGCTGAGGCGGTACCGGTCCCGCCTCAGGGGACGAAGAGCGGGAGCAGCTCGTCGCGCTGCACCTTGCGGGTCCCGGTGCGGGGCAGGTCGTCCACGACCACGACCCGGCGCGGCGCCTTGTAGTGCGCCATCCGTTGCTCGGCCCACTCGACGATCTGCTCGGGAGTGACCCGGGCCCGGGGACGCAGGCGGACCGCCGCCACCGGCACCTCGCCCAGGTGGTCGTCCCGCAGACCGACCACCGCCGCCTCGAGCACGTCCGGGTGCTCCTCGAGGTCGGCCTCGATCTCGAGGGGGTACACCGAGTAGCCGCCGGACTTGATGACGTGCTTGGACCGTCCCTGGAACGCGACGAGGCCGAAGAGTCCGGACCGGACCAGGTCGCCCGTCCGCAACCACCCGTCGGCCGACAGCGCGTCGGCGGTGGCGGCGGGGTCGCCCCAGTAGCCGCGCAGCACACCGGGCCCGCGGAGCTGCAGCTCCCCCACCTGCCCGGGCGACACCCGTCGGCCCTCGTCGTCGGCGACCCGGAACCGCCACCCGGGCAGCGGCACCCCGAGCGAGTCGCCCAGTCCGACGGGCAGGAGCGGCGGGGACACCTTGGCCGCTGCGCCGCCGCCGACCTCGACCATCCCGTACCCCTCGACGAAGGCGGCCTCGCCCACCGGCCCGAGCACCGGCAGGGTGGCCGAGGCCCCGAACGCCTTGAAGGCGCGGGCCAGTTCGGGCGGCATGACGTCGGCGCCGCTCATCCAGGCCCGCACCGAGGTCAGGTCCCGGAACTCGGCACCGGACTCGAGCAGCATCCGGTACATGGCGGGCACGCCCACGAAGGCGCTCACCCGGCGCTGCTCGATCAGGTCGAGCACCCGGGTGGGTGAGAACCGGGGCACGAAGGCGACGGGCACCCCGGCGACGGCGAGCCCGAGCAGGGTGACGAACCCCATGATGTGGGCGACCGGGAGCGACAGCAGCACCTCGTCGTGGCGCACGAACCCGGGCCACAGGGCGGCGCTCGACACCTGGCCGACGAGCGCCCGGTGCGTCAGCTCGGCGCCCTTCGGTCGGCCCGTGGTCCCAGAGGTGTAGAAGAGCGCCGCGACCTCACCCGGGTGCGCCGGGTACGGCGGGGGCGGTGCGGTGCGCGACCCCGGACCGGTGTCGAGCTCGGACCCGCTCCGCAGCACCAGCGACGCCCCGGAGTCGGCGATCACGTGGTCGATCTCGGCGTCGCGCATCTGCGGGTTGACCGGCGCGGGCAGGCCACCGGCGCGGGCGACGGCGAGCGAGACGAGCAGCTGCTCGTAGCCGTTCGGCGTGGCGACCACGACCGGCCGGCCGACCGGTGAACGGGCGGCGACCGACGCCGACCACCGGCCCACCGTGTCGGCGATGTCGGTGAAGGTCGTGCGGACCGACGCCGTGTCGTCGGGGAACTCCTCGACGGCCACGGCCGCACCGTGCAGACCACCGAGTCGGTCGGCGAGGTCCGACAGGGTGGCGTCACGACGCAGCGCCAGGGACAGCCGTCGGGCGAGCGACCGGGGGGTGATCACCGTGACAGCTTCTCCAACGGCGCCCACGCGAGCAACAACCGCTTCTCGCCGACCGAGGCGAAGTGGACGACCGCCTCGGCCTGGTCGCCGCTGCCCTCGACGCTCAGCACCACACCGTCACCCCAGGAGTCGTGCACCACGTCGTCGCCGGCGGTGATCCCCGCCAGGTGGGCGCCCGAGCCCGGGGGCGGGGACGGCACGGTCGACGCGCCCGCGGTGGGCGACCCCGACGACGCCGATCCGCCGCGACCTGATCCCGATCCCGATCCCCAGGACGTCGTGGCCCACCCGCCGGTGGCGAACCCACCGGAGCGACTGTCGGGGGACTCCTCGACGAGCGACGCGGGGAGCTCGGCGAGGAACCGGCTCGGCGGGTTGTAGTGGGTCGACCCGAACAGCGTCCGGCACCAGGCGTTGGACACGTGGAGCCGCTCCCGCGCCCGGGTGATGCCCACGTAACAGAGCCGGCGCTCCTCCTCGAGCTGCGCCGGTTCGAGCAGCGAGCGGTTGTGGGGGAACACGCCCTCCTCCATGCCGATCATGAACACGACCGGGAACTCGAGCCCCTTGGCCGAGTGCAGCGTCATGAGCACGACCCCGGTGTCGGACGGGTCGTCCTCGTCGGGGAGGGAGTCGGTGTCGGCGACGAGCGACACCTGCTCGAGGAACTCCTCGACCGTCTCGAACTCGGCGGCCAGACCCACCAGCTCCGCCAGGTTCTCCAGCCGACCCTCGGACTCGACGTTGCCGTCGGCCCGCAGCTCGGCCACGTAGCCGCTCCGGTCGAGCAGCGACTCGAGGACCGCGGCGGGGCCGTCGTCGAGCGTGGTGGCGACGTCGTCGACCAGGTCCAGGAACGTCTGGATGCCCCGGGCCGAGCGGGCCGAGGCGCCGGCCTCGTCCCAGCGGCGGAGCGCCTCGACGAACGTGATGCCGCGCGACCTGGCGAAGGCGTCGAGCCGGCCGACCGTCTGGTCCCCCACCCCGCGCTTGGGCGTGTTGAGCACGCGCTTCACGCTCACCTCATCGGACGGGTTGGCCACCGACTGCAGGTAGGCGAGCGCGTCCTTGACCTCCCTGCGGTCGTAGAACCGGGTGCCGCCGATGACCCGGTAGGGGATCCCGGCGTGGAGGAACTGCTCCTCGACGACCCGCGACTGGGCGTTGGTCCGGTAGAACACGGCGACGTCGCTCCAGCGGACCTGCCCCTCCCGGTGGAGCTCGGTGACCTGGTGGGCGAGCCACTGCGCCTCGTCCGACTCGTCGTCACCCTGGAAGTGGACGATCGGCGTTCCGGACCCGGACGCCGTCCACAGGTCCTTCGGGCGCCGGGCGGTGTTGTTGGCGATCACCGCGTTGGCGGCATCGAGGATGGTCTGCGTGGAGCGGTAGTTCTGGTCGAGCACGACGACGGTGGCGTCGGGGAACGTCGTCTCGAACTCGGCCAGGTTGCGCATGTCGGCACCACGGAACGCGTAGATGGACTGGTCGAGGTCGCCCACCACGCACACGTTGCGGTGCTCCGAGCCGAGCAGTAGCACCAGGTCGTTCTGCACCGGGTTGGTGTCCTGGTACTCGTCGACGAGCACGTGGCGGAACCGCTGCTGGTAGCCCGCCAGGACGTCCGGATGCGTCCGCAGCAACCGTACGGTCACGCCGAGCAGGTCGTCGAAGTCCATGGCCCCGGCCCGCTCGAGCCGCATCTGGTACTCGGCGAACACCTCGCCGATGCGGCGCTCGAAGTCCATCTCGGCCCGGTCCTGGTACTCGGCGGGACCCAGACCCTCGTTCTTGGCGGCCGAGATGGTGGCGTGGACACCCCGGGGCGTGAACTGCTTGGTGTCGATCCCCAGGTCGCCGAGCACGTAACCGGTGAGCCGCACGGCGTCGGCCTGGTCGTAGATGGTGAACGCCGACGGGTACCCCAGTCGGGACGCGTCCCGCCGGAGGATCCGTACGCACGCCGAGTGGAACGTCGACACCCACATGCGCTCGGCGACCGGACCGACGAGCGCCCCGACCCGCTCACGCATCTCGGCGGCGGCCTTGTTGGTGAAGGTGATGGCGAGGATCTGGAACGGCGAGACGCCGCCGACCTCGATCAGCCGGGCGATCCGGTGCGTGAGCACCCGGGTCTTGCCGGATCCGGCCCCGGCGACGACCAGCAGGGGCCCGTCGGTGTGGGTGACCGCCTCGAGCTGCGCCGGGTTGAGCCCCTCGAGGAACCGGTCGGTCTCGGGGTGGTCGGCGGACACGGGCGCACCCTACCCGGGGGCCACGACGGCCCCGGCGGGTGGGATCAGGGTCGGAGCCGGTCCGTGAGGAAGTCGAGCACCTGGTCGAGCGCGGCGCGCGTCGGGGTGCCGGGCCGGTCGTCGAGGTCCTCGGTGAGCACCGAGTGCGCCCGGGCGCCGTGGCCGTGCGGGTTGCCGGAGGAGGAGTCCAGTTCGACCCCGATGAAGTTGTCGCCGAGCTCACGCCGCAGCGAGTCGAACCGCTCCGGTGGCGACAGCGGGTCGCCGGTGAAGCGGAGCCCGAGGACGCACAGGTCCTCCTCGGCCGCCCGCTCGCGCACGGCGAGCAGGTCGGCGTCGGAGAGTCCGAGGTCCCCCCGGGCCGCCGCCGACCGGCCCACGGGCAGCGACGGCTGGCTGAGCACGGGGGCGAGCAGCGCCGGTTCGGTGGCCATTGCCAGGGCGAACCCACCGGTGAAGCACATCCCGACGGCGCCGACACCCGGACCGCCGCAGCGCTCGTGGGTGTCGCGGCACAGCGCCCGCAGCCAGTCGATGGCCGGCGGGGTGGTCCGCCTGGCGAACATCGAGAACTCCCGGGACACGCACAGCGGACCGAGGGTTCGCACGTAGGTGCCCACACCCGGGGGCGCCCCCGGGGTGCCGAAGAGGTGCGGGACGACGGCGGTGAGCCCCCGGTCGGCGACCCGTCGGGCGAAGTCCGCGACCCGGGGCGTGATGCCGGGGACCTCGGCCATCACGACCACCCCCGGGCCGGTGCCGAGCCGCAGGACGGCCCGGTCCTTGCCGGCGAAGGTGAAGGTGTCCCGCTCGAAGTCGGCCAGGTCGTCGCGCTGCTGGGCTGCCATGGTCGCCGAGCGTACGCCCGGGCGGCCCGGGCTCACTTGATGCGGTCGATCCGTCCGAACGACGAGGGGGTCATGCCGCCACGGTGGACCGGCACGACCTCCACCGACTTGCCGGTCCGCGGCGAGTGGATGATGTGGCCGTTGCCGATGTACATCCCGACGTGACCGGTGCCGTAGTAGAAGACCAGGTCGCCGATCCGGAGGTCAGCCTCGGAGATGGACGTCGAGGCCCGACGCTGCTCGCTCGCAGTGCGGGGCACCTGGACGCCGGCCTGGGCGAAGGACCACATCACCAGACCCGAGCAGTCGAACCCGCCCGGGGTCGAGCCGCCGTAGCGGTACGGGGTGCCGAGCGTGGAGAACGCCGAGCGGATCGCCGTCTCACCGGAGGTGGGGGGCGGCGGGGGCGGCGTCGTGGTGGTCGTCGTGGTCGAGGGCGGCTGCGTCAGGACCACCGGAACCGTGGGGAGGACCACCCGCTCGCCCGCAGCGCGATCGAGGGCGGCGGCGTCGGGGACCGACGAGGGGTCCGAGGTCGGGGCCAGGTCGCCGAGCAACGAGGGGACGCCCAGGGCGAGTGCGCCCACGGCTGCGGCGGCGGCGATGCGGAGTGCGTGTCGGGGGGACTTCGTTTCGCTCATGCGACGATTGTTGCACTTCTCGATCGAATGTAACGGTATTGTGACGAAATACACGCGGTTCCGTGACGTTCCGTGGTCATCTCGGGGTCGTCTAACCTCCCTGCGTGACCGACCGCCCGTTCCGGTTCTCCATCCAAGCCTCGCACCTCGGCGCACCCGAGGAACTCCGGCCGCTCGCCCGGCGGGCCGAGGACGCCGGGGTCGCCGTCCTGACCGTCGCCGACCACGTGACCGGCGAGGAGGTGGCGCCGGTTGCGGCGCTCATGGCGGTCGCCGACGCCACCACCGATCTGCGGGTCGGTTCGCTCGTGTTCTCCAACGACTACCGGCACCCCGTGCTGCTCGCCCGTGAGGCGGCGACGATCGACCGACTGAGCGGCGGCCGGCTCGAGTTCGGGATCGGCGCCGGGTGGATGACGACCGACTACCAGACCACCGGGATCACCCTCGACCCGCCGTCACGACGGATCGAGCGCCTCGACGAGGCACTGACGGTGATCGAAGGTGCCTGGTCGGCCCAGCCGTTCGACTTCGACGGCGACCACTACCGGGTGACCGGACTCGACGCCCGTCCCGCACCGGCCCAGCGGCCCCGACCACCGATCGTCGTCGGGGGTGGCGGCCGGCGGATCCTCGAACTCGCCGGACGACGCGCCGACGTCGTCCACCTGAACCCGCGGCTCGCCGCCGGGGTGATCGACCACCGGGCCGGGCCGTCGGCCACCGAGGCGGCGACGCTCGAGAAGATCGACTGGATCCGCGGGGCGGCCGGCGAGCGGTTCGACGACCTCGAACTCGGCGCCCGGGTGCACCTGGCGGTGATCGCGGACGACCGTGACAGCATCTACGAGGCGATGGCCGGCGGGTTCGGACTGACCCCCGAGGAGGCCCGACGCAGCCCGCACGCCCTCTGCGGCACCGTCGAGCAGATCTGCGACGACCTGGTGGAACGGCGGGAGGTGCTCGGCATCTCGGCCATCGGCCTGTCGGCGAACTCGCTCGACGACATGGCGCCCGTGATCAGTCGGCTGGCCGGAACCTGACCGATCGCCGGGATCCGGTCACCCGCCGGGATCCGGTGCTCGACCGCCAGAGCAGCGATCGCTGGTCGGCCGGTGGGTCGATCCGGACCGGGGTCAGTTGACCCGGCCGAAGGTGTACTGGCCGTAGAGGGGAGCCACCTTGACCACGTCACCGGTGCGCGGGGCGTGCAGCACCTTGCCGTCACCCATGTAGATGCCGACGTGGCGGGTGCCGTTGGCCCAGAAGACCAGGTCGCCGGCCTGCGCCTGGCCCTGGTCGATCCGGGAGGTGGCGTTGTACTGGGCGCCGCCCACCCGGGGGAGCTTCTTGCCGGCGCTGGCGAACGCCGCCTGCACCAGACCCGAGCAGTCGTAGCCGCCGTTGCCCGTGCCGCCCCAGAGGTACGGGGTGCCGAGCTTGGACATGGCGTAGGCGATGGCGGCGTTGGAGCCGGTGTACGGCGCCGGTGCTGCACCACCCGACGGGGCGGCGATCACCGTCGAGCCGCCACGACCGGCGGACCGGACTGCTGCCTGGCCGCTGCGCTGGCCACCGGACTGTCCACCACCCTGTCCGCCACCCTGGTAGGCGGCCTGCTGCGCGGCGGCCTGCTGGGCCGCAGCCTGCTGGGCGGCGATGGCCCGGGCCCGGGCCTCGGCCTCGGCGGCACGCCGACGGCGCTCCTCCTCGGCGGCGATGGCGGCCCGCAGCTCGGCGGTGGTGTCGGCGAGCAGCTGCTCCTGCCCGGCGATCGCCCGGTCGAGCTCGACCTTGACGTTGGCGAGCTCGGCCTCCTGCGCGGCCAGGGATGCGCTGATGGTCTCGAGGTCGGCGGTCTTCTGCTCCAGGTCGAGCCGGGCCGCCCGGAGGTCCTCGGCGACCTGCTCCCGGTCACCCTGCAGGGTGTCGAGCAGGACCTGCTCGTTGACGGCCTCGTTGGGGTCGTTGGCGCCCACGCTCAGGTCGTCACCGATACCGGCGCCGATGAAGGCCGACACGACGTACTGGCTGGCCTGGTCCTCGGCGGTGGCCAGCCGGCCCTTGGCGTCCTCGATGGATGCCTTGGTCTCCTCGATCTGCTGGCGGGTGGCGGCGATGCCCTCCTGCACCTCGAGCATCTTGGAACCGAGCAGTGCCTCCTGCTCGCGCAGGCCCTCGAGCTGCGTGGCGATGGCCTGGGCCCGGGCGCGGAGCTCCTCGATGCTCTGGGCCGAGGCGGAGTTGCCGCCGAAGGTCGACAGGAGCAGCCCACCGGCGACCAGGGCGACGGCGAGGGTGCGGACGGTACGGGAGCGGAGTGAGCGGGATGCAGTACTCATGTGACGGTCACCTTACGACACTCGGGTGGCCGATGACAATCACGTGTCGAAATGTCACGGAGTGGCGGGTGTCTCGGGGGGTTGCGCCGACTCCGGACTCGATTCCACACGCTCAGTGGCCACATTGACACTCAGCGGACACATGGTACCCGGGTCGACCCCGATTCGCGCGGATGGTCCCGTCACCCCGGTCCCGTCAGCCCGGTCCCGTCAGCCCGGGGAGCTCGCTCCCACTCGGCTCACTCCCATTCAATGGTGCCGGGCGGCTTGGACGTCACGTCGTACGCCACCCGGTTGACCCCGGGGACCTCGTTGATGATCCGTGAGGCCATCGACTCCAGGACGTCGTAGGGCAGCCGGGCCCAGTCGGCGGTCATGGCGTCGTCCGAGGTCACCGCCCGGATGATCACCGGGTAGCCGTAGGTGCGCTCATCACCCATCACCCCCACGGTGCGGATGTCGGGGAGCACGGCGAACGCCTGCCAGATCTCCCGCTCGAGGCCGGCGCTGCGCAGTTCCTCGCGGACGATGGCGTCGGCCTCCTGCAGGGTCGCCACCTTGTCGGGGGTCACCTCGCCGATGATCCGCACCCCGAGCCCCGGACCGGGGAACGGCTGGCGCCAGACGATCTCGTCCGGGAGCCCGAGTTCGTGGCCCACCGCCCGGACCTCGTCCTTGAACAGCAGGCGCAGCGGCTCGACCAGCTCGAAGTCCAGGTCGTCCGGCAGGCCGCCGACGTTGTGGTGGCTCTTGATGGTGGCGGCGTGCGCCGTGCCCGACTCGATCACGTCCGGGTACAGGGTCCCCTGCACCAGGTAGCGGGCGTCGGTGACCCCGCCCCGGGCGTCCTCGAAGATGCGGATGAACAGCTCGCCGATCGCCTTGCGCTTCTCCTCGGGCTCCGTCACCCCGGCCAACCGCTCGAAGAACCGGTCCCCGGCCCGCACGTGGACCAGCTCGATGCCCTGGTGCCGACGGAAGGTCTCGACCACCTGGTCGCCCTCGTGCTTGCGCATGAGCCCCGTGTCGACGAACACACACGTCAGCTGGGGTCCGATCGCCCGGTGGACCAGGGCGGCGGCCACCGCCGAGTCGACACCCCCGGACAGGCCGCAGATCGCCCGGCCTTCGCCGATCTGGTCACGGATCGCGGCGACCGAGGACTCGATGAAGTTGTCCATCGTCCAGGTGCCCGAGCAGCCGGCGAGGTCGTGCAGGAACCGGGTGAGCAGGTCCTGTCCGTGCGGGGTGTGCGCCACCTCGGGGTGGTACTGCACCGCCCAGATGCGGCGGTCCGGGTGCTCGTAGACGGCGTTGGGGGCACCCTCGGACGACGCCGTGGCGACGAAGCCCTCGGGCACCTCGAGCACGGCGTCGAAGTGGCTCATCCAGACCGTCTGGGTCTCGGGCAGGTCGTCGACGAGCAGGGTGCTCGGCGCCCCGGGGATGCGTCGGACGAGCGTGCGGTCGTACTCCCCCGCCCCGCCGCCGCCGACCTGGCCGCCGAGCTGGTCGGCGATCAGCTGGGCCCCGTAGCAGATGCCGAGGATCGGGACGCCCAGGTCGTAGATCCCCGGGTCGATGCGGGGTGCGCCCTCGACGTTCACGGACTTCGGACCACCCGAGAAGATCACGGCGGCGGGCGACCGCTGCGCCACCTCGGCCGCCGTGATCGAGTGCGGGACGATCTCGGAGTAGACGTTCGCCTCTCGGACCCGGCGGGCGATCAGCTGGGCGTACTGGGCGCCGAAGTCGACCACCAGCACCGTCTGCTGGTCGGCGACCACCGCTGCGGCCTCGGCCTCGGCCCCGCTCACGACTGCGACCCCGGACGCACCGACGGCGGGCTCGTGACGACCAGTTCGGCCTTCTGGAACTCCTTGACCGTCCCGTAGCCCGACACGGCCATGGACCGGCGCAGCGCACCCATCAGGTTGGTGCGCCCGTCGGGGCCCACGGCCGGTCCGAACAGCACCTGCTCGAGCGTGCCCTGGGTGTCGACCCGCCGCAGGTGGCCGCGCGGCAGTTCGTGGTGGAAGGCACCCAGCGACCAGAGCGCCCCGGCGGCCGGGGCCTCGCTCGCTGCGGCGAGCGGCGCCGCCATCATGACCGCGTCGGCGCCGCAGACGATCGCCTTGGCGATGTCACCGCCGGTGGCCATGCCGCCGTCCGCGATCACGTGGACGTAGACACCCGTCTCGTCGAGGTGGCGCATGCGGGCGGCGCGGGCGTCGGCGATGGCCGTCGCCGCGCCGTTGCCGATCCCGAGCACCTGCGCCGTGGTGGAGGACGCCCCGGAGCCGATCCCGACGAGCACACCGGCCGCACCCGTGCGCATCAGGTGGAGCGCCGCCTGGTAGCTGGCGCACCCGCCGACGATCACGGGGACCTCGAGCCGACGGACCAACTGCTTCAGGTCGAGCGGTGCCCCGTCGGACGTGGTGACGTGCTCGGCCGAGGTCACCGTGCCGTGGATCACGAGCAGGTCGGGCTCGGCGGCGATGACCGGCTCGAGGAGGGTCTCGGTGTGCGCCGGGCTCACCGACACGCACGCCGTCCCGCCCGCCGAGCGGATCTCCTCGATCCGCCTGCCGATGCGGTCCGGGTCGACCGGCGGCGCGTAGGCCGACCGCAGCACGGCCAGGTGGTCGGCGTCCCGGTCGGCCGCCGCCTCGGCGATCCGCTCGAGCTGCGGGGTCGGGTCGTCGTGGCGGGTCCAGAGCCCCTCGACGTGCAGGGCGGCCACGCCGCCGAGCCGGGACATCTCGACCGCCGTTGCCGGACTGGTCACCCCGTCGGAGTCGGAGGCGATGACCGGGATGTCGAAGGAGTAGGCGTCGATCTGCCAGCCCAGGTCGACGTCGTCGGCCTCCCGGGTACGCCGGCTGGGCACGATCGCGACCTCGTCCAGCGTGTAGCTCCGGCGGCCGTCCTTGCCCATGCCGATCTCGACGTCTGACACCTCACGCACCTCTCGTGGAGGAAAGCGGAGAGTCTAGGCGGGGGCTCCGTGCACCGGGAACAGCACCTCGGGAACCCGACCCCGTCCTCGGGGGCGCAGGGCGCGGACCTCAGGAGCGCAGGGCGCGGAGGATCTGCTTGGCCACGGTCGAGTTCATCTGCCACACGACCTTGCGGCCCGTCTCGGTGGCCTGACGCACGACGCTCCCGCCGGTCATCTCCTCGATGGAGTCGAGTCCGGAGACCATCGCGGAGCGTGTGGCGTCGGTCGCCTTGTAGCCCAGGTTGGTCAGACCCTTGACCAGGTCGGACTGGGCGACCGGATCCGGGGCGGCCGCAGCGATGATCCGGAGCGCGTCCTTGGTCACCTCGGCACCCTGGTTGACCGCCTCGGTCGGCGACAGGGACGAGCCCTGCTCGCCCTCGAGCGAGGCCAACCAGCGTCGGACCTTGACCACGATCTCCCCGTGGGTCTCCCCGTCGAACGACAGCGTCGGCACGCCCGCAGGCTACCGCCGGGTCGTGCGGAACCCCCTGTTCGGGACGACTACCATCGATCCATGGCGAGCCTCCCCACGGACCACGACGCAGACCCCGCCCAGCGATTCGGTTCCATGGGGCTCACCTTCGACGACGTGTGCCTCCTGCCCGCGGCCTCCGACGTGATCCCCGCCGAGGTCGACACCGGCACGCAGCTCACCACCAACCTGCGGCTGGCCATCCCCCTGATGTCGGCCGCCATGGACACCGTGACCGAGGCCCGGCTGGCGATCGCCGTCGCCCGGGAGGGCGGGCTCGGGGTGATCCACCGCAACCTCTCGATCGAGGACCAGGTCACCGAGGTCGACAAGGTCAAGCGGTCCGAGTCGGGGATGATCGTCGACCCGGTCACGCTGGGCCCCGACGACCTGGTCGGCGCCGCACTCGACCTGATG
The DNA here is from genome assembly GCA_903852755.1 of uncultured Actinomycetes bacterium. Classification (GTDB taxonomy): domain Bacteria; phylum Actinomycetota; class Acidimicrobiia; order Acidimicrobiales; family Microtrichaceae; genus SXMI01. The sequence goes on from CAINRS010000099.1 coordinate 14,571, forward strand.
GCCAAGTACCGGATCAGCGGCGTCCCGATCGTCGACGAGGAACGTCGGCTCGTCGGGATCCTCACCAACCGGGACCTGCGCTTCGAGGACGACCCGAACCGGCCGATCCGGGACGTCATGACCTCGGAGGGCCTGGTGACCGCCCCGCGGGGCACCACGTTGGAGCAGGCGCAGACCATCCTGGGTCGCCACCGGATCGAGAAGCTCCCCGTGGTCGACGACGAGTACCGCATCGCCGGTCTCATCACCGTCAAGGACATCAACAAGAAGCTCAAGTACCCCAACGCCACCAAGGACGACCAGGGACGGTTGGTGGTCGCCGCCGCCGTCGGCGTCGGTGACGACGCGATCGAACGGGCCGAGGCGCTCGTCGGTGCCGGGGTCGACGTGCTCGTGGTCGACACGGCCCACGGCCACAGCGCCGGGGTGCTCGACGTCGTGCGCAAGGTCAAGGCCAACTTCTCCGTCGACGTCATCGCCGGGAACATCGCCACCGGTGCCGCCGCCGCCGCGCTCGTCGACGCCGGGGCCGACGCCGTCAAGGTCGGGGTCGGGCCCGGGTCGATCTGCACCACTCGGATCGTCGCCGGCGTCGGGGTGCCGCAGCTCACGGCGATCCACGAGTGCGCCCGGGTGGCCGCCGCCCACGGGGTCGGGGTGATCGCCGACGGCGGGGTGCGGTACTCGGGCGACATCGCCAAGGCGATCGGCGCCGGGGCCGACGCCGTGATGCTCGGCAGCCTGCTCGCCGGGGTGGACGAGACCCCCGGGGACATCGTCCTCAGCCAGGGCGAGCGGTACAAGGCCTACCGGGGCATGGGGTCGCTCGGCGCCATGAACGCCCGGTCGTTCTCCAAGGACCGCTACTTCCAGGACGACGCCGACACCACCGAGAAGGTGGTCCCCGAGGGTGTCGAGGGGCGGGTGCCCTACAAGGGCCCGGCGCAGAAGATCCTCTACCAGCTCGTCGGCGGGCTGCGTTCGGCGATGGGTTACTGCGGCGCGCACACCATCGCTGAGTTGCAGACCGACGCCCGCTTCGTCCGCATGAGCCCGGCGGGACTGCGCGAGGCGCACCCGCACGACGTGACGATCACCGCCGAGGCGCCCAACTACTGGATGTAGTCGGACCGGTCCGCGCTCCCCGCTTCAGAAGACGCCGGGGTCGTCCGCCATGGGCGGTCGCACACCCGGAGGCAGGTCACGGGCCGGATCGTCGTCGACGGGTGCACCCCGGTCGACGCCGGTCAGCCGGCAGAGCAACTGGCGCAGCATGGCGGCCGTCGCACCCCACACCGTGTCGCCGAACAGCTCGAAGAAGTAGATCGGCCGGGAGCGGTCGCCGGAGCCCCACCGTTCCTCACGGAACACCCCCGGCTCGAGCAGCTCGGCGATCGGCACGTACAGGATCCCGTCGACCTCGTGCTCACTGGCCCGCAGCTCCGGCCGGCCGTCGACGACCCCCACCACCGGGACGATGTAGGCGCGGCGCGTCACGGTCGTCAGGTGGTCGAGCTCCCCGTGCGGACGCACCAGATCGGGCCGGAGCGCCACCTCCTCGTCGGCCTCACGACACGCCGTGTCGACCGGGGACTCACCGGGCTCGGACCGGCCGCCGGGGAAGCTGACCTCACCCCGGTGGGTCCGCAGGTTCCACGCCCGGCGGGTGAGCACGACCTCGAGACCGACCTCCCCCTGGTACAGCGGGATGAGCACCGCCGACGGGGTGCCCCCCTCGGCAGCCACGGGCGACGGTCGACCCAGGTGGCCGGGGGGCAGGATCTCGGCGACCCGCTCCAGCGTGCAGGCCGACACCGGATCGGAGAGGTCCGCCCACGGCGCCGGACGGCCGTGCGACCACTCCCCCGGCCGGGGGATGACCTGCGGACCGCCTCGATCCACGGTGTGCCGGCCCGGCCGATCAGGCGTCGGTCGTCGACGACGCCGCCGCCACGAGCTGCTCGAGCAGGTCACGGAGCCCGTGCGTCTTGAGGTTGCTCATCACCCGACCCGGTGGGGTCTCCCCGGTCTCCCACTCCATCCAGTCGGCGAGCAGCTTGGCGGGATCGGGGGCGGGGCGCTGGTCCATGGCGCCGAGGTTACGCCCCGGGCTGCCACCCGGCCCGCCGCACGACCGCGTCGACCGCCTCGAGCATGGCCGGTTCGTGCGCCCAGTAGTCGTAGTCCGTGTGCCGGGTCGAGCACCACGGGAACTGTCGGAGCAGTTCGCAGAACGGCAGCAGCTGGAAGATGCTCATGTGCCACTGCGCCGTGCAGGTGCCGTCGAACTCGCCGCACCAGCTGACCGTCCGAGGGGCGAGCGACGGCGGGACGTACTGGCGCCGGATGCCGAGCAGGCCGTGACCCGACGGGATCCACGCCCGCGGCGCCCGGGCCCACGGGCCGACCATGAACCGGGGGTCGCCGAACAGGTGCAGGGCGTCGATGCGCTCGAGCTGGTCGACCGGGACGTCCACCAGACCCTGGGCCACGGCGTCGGCGCCCATGGAGGTGCCCACCACGACGAGTCGGCTCGCCGGGCACGCACCGAGCACCTGGTCGACCACCGACACCACCTCGGCACTGCCGACCCGCCGCGACTCGTTGTAGCCGCCGATCACCGCGAAGTCGTCCACCGGATCCGAGGTCAGGTCGACCCCCACGATGCGGTCGAACCCGAACGCCGGGTAGCCGCCCGGGTCGAGGACCCGGTCCGCGTCGAGGTCGCCGAGTTCCAGGATCCGCAGGGTTCGCCCCGGTGCGAGCTGCGACATCGCCGAGCGGAACCGCTCGTGCACCGACAGCGTCTCGCCGCTCGCCACCTCCTGCGAGCTGCCCCGGGCGGTGAGCAGCACCACCTCGGTGCAGGCTGCCGCGGGCACCGTGAACGCTCCCCTGGTCACCGGAGGGGTGCACGCAGCGGCGACGGCGAGCACCCCGAGCAGGACCACCGTCGTCAGGAACCTCCGCCGCACCCGTGCAGTGTGCCGCACGCAGCGGCCCGGGACCATGTTTCCCGATCCTCTCCCCGGAGGTCCCACCCGACGCCTTCACCCGTTCTCGGTGCATCCAGCCCCCACCGACGGGGCTCAGCGCACCGAGAACGGGAGCCAACAGGACCGGCCGGACGCGACCGGGGCCGGCCCCGCAGGACCGGCCCCGTGCCGAACACCGATGGGCCCGCACTGCGGGCCCGGACTCACATCATGCCGCCCATGCCACCCATGTCGGGCATGCCGCCGCCGCCCGCCGCCGGCTCCTCGGGCTTGTCGGCCACGAGCGCCTCGGTGGTGAGCAGCAGGCCGGCGATCGACGCCGCGTTCTGCAGCGCCGCCCGGGTGACCTTGGCCGGGTCGATCACACCGGCCTTGAGCAGGTCCTCGAACTCACCGGTCGCAGCGTTGTAGCCCACGTTGCCGGACTCGCGCTCGAGCTGCTGGACCACGACGGCACCCTCGGCACCGGCGTTGTCGGCGATGAGCCGGGCCGGGGCGTCGAGCGCACGGAGGACGATGCCCGCTCCGGTCTGCTCGTCACCCGAGAGCGACTCGACCGCAGCGGCGACCGCCGGCTTGGCCCGGACGAGGGCGGTGCCGCCACCGGCGACGACGCCCTCCTCGATGGCCGCACGGGTGGCCGACAGCGCGTCCTCGATGCGGTGCTTCTTCTCCTTGAGCTCCACCTCGGTGGCTGCACCC
>CAINRS010000100.1 GCA_903852755.1 uncultured Actinomycetes bacterium
ACGTGCGCGAGGACAACTCGACGCGGACCCCCCGCTGGTTCGGGTCGCAGACCAGGCCCTGGCCGCCGTCCTCGGCCCACCGGCTCCGCACCGCCGCGAGGCTCGTGGCACCCTGGGTGGCCAGGTTCCAGCGTTCGGTCCCGAACACCACGACCGAGGTGGGATCGTCGATCACCAGGGCGTTGCTGTCACCCGTGGGCGTCTCGGAGACGTCGAAGTAGAACTGTCCCAGCTTCTCCACACCCCGCTGGTCGTTGCTCCGGGTCTGCGGGTTGAACCAGAAGACCTTGTTCTGGCACGTGGCGTCGTTGCTCAGCCACCGGTTGAGTCGTCGAGCGGACTCTCCGGTGTAGGCCCCCGGACGGAGCACCACCAGGTCGCCCTGCCGGTAGGCGTCGACGGTGGAGCGGGCGGCGTCACTCGGCGGGGCGGGCAGCGCCGAGCACTGCTCGGGCAGCGTGATGGGGTTGGAGGTCTCGACGGCGGTCCACCGCCACACCCCTCGGGCCGGGACCTGCGCCACCGGTGCCGTCGGGCTGAGCCCACGGGTGGTGGCGTCGTTGCAGGCCGGACGGAGCGGGACGGCCCGGGCCTCGACGCGGGGCAGGTCGGCCCGGGTGGCCAGCACGCCGCACGGGTCGGCGAGCGGCGCGTCGGGCGGGGCCGACAGGTCGGCGAGTGCACCCAGCGCACCCTGGCGGTAGTCGGCACCGAAGGTGAACGCAGGACCGTCGACCCCGTCACCCGACACCACCCCGGCGGCGCCCGAGCGGACCGCCACCGGCGAGGTGAACGGGAGCGGCGACGCGCCCGAGTGCACCAGCGAACTGCTCGACGCCGCCGCCGAGCTCACGGTCGAGCGCTGCGCCGAGGTGAGCCCCGGCAGGGCTCCGGCCCAGTCGAAGCCCGACGGGTTGACCGAGCCGCGGGCGGCACCGCCGTAGTCGGCGCCGAGCAGCCGGACCTTCTCGTTGGAGTCGGTGCCCGCCGGAGCCACGAGCGGGCTGTCCGAGGTGAGCGGCTGACAGGCGACCCGCACCCGGGTCGCTCCGACGTCGAAGGTCGGGAGCGTCGTCGGGGCCGACCCCGGCGCAGCGGGTGCTGCCTGGTCGGGGAAGAGCCGGCAGCCGGTCGGATCCCCGACCTGGCCCAACGCAGCGCCCTGGGGCGACCGGAGGACGCTGACGGCGGCCTCGAGTGCACTGTCGGCGGCCCGCGTCTCGACGTCACGGCCGACCTGCTCGCCCGAGTAGGTGGTGGCGGTGTAGGACAGCCCGAGCAGTGCCACCACGATCGTGGTCATGAGCAGCAGTCCGCTGAGCGCTGCGACGAGTGCGAACCCGGCCTGCCCCGTCGGCAGGGTCCGGGACGAGGTGCGAGACGGTCGGCCGGGCTCCGCGGTCGCAGCGGACGTGCGCGGTGAGCGAGACGTCACGGCCCGACCCGCTGCTGGAGGTGGCCCGAGGACCCGTTGGCGCCACCCACCCCCGCCGGAGCGCCGGGGTAGAGCGCCGCGGCGGCCGAACCGCCGGCACCGCCGGCGGCGGCGGTCCCCGGCAGCGTGATCGAGGCGGTCGGCTGGGAGGCGCCGTTGACGGCCCAGATGCCCACCGACGGGCCACCGGCGCCGCCGCCACCACCGCCGGAGGGGCCACCCGGACCGCCCGTGCCACCTTGGCCGCCGGCACCACCGCCGGTCCCCACGGTGCCGCACGGCCCGACGTCGGGTGCCGAGGCGTTGCAGTTGCCCCGACCACCGGCGCCGCCGTTGCCGCCGATCTGGCCCTGGGCACCGCGACCGCCGGTGCCACCCGTGCCGCCTGCACCGGCGACCACGGTCACCCCGGTGAAGGTCGGCTGCGACGCATCGAGCAGCACACCGATGGACGCACCACCCGCCCGGCCACCGGCGCCGCTGCTCAGCGCCGCAGAGCCACCGGCACCGCCGCCACCACCTCCGGCACCACGGCTGTCGGGGTTGTTCGGGAACAGGCAGAGGAAGCCGCCGCAGTTGTCGGTGCCGCCGCCGCCACCACCACCGCCACCGCCACCACCGCGGGTCCCGGCGCCGCCGGTGCCGCCCGTGGCGCCGGTCGCCGGCACCCACACGCCACCGCTGATCCCACCCACCTGGGCCGACCCACCGGCGCCCGCACCACCGGCGGAGCCGGCCGTGCCGTTGCAGCCCGTCAGGCCGGGGCCGCCGGCACCCGGCTGGCCGTCGGAGCGGGGACCGCCCGGACCACCGAGGCCGCACGAGGAGTTCGAGGGGTTGCCCACCCCACCGCTCAGGCCCGAGGTGGAGGTGAAGTTCGGGATGCCACCGCAACCCGTGTCGACCGAACCGCCGGCACCGCCCTCACCGGCACTGGTGTCCGCTGCGCTGCCACCGGGGCTGCGCTGGATGTTGCACTGCACGTCGAAGATGCGGCTGTTCACACCGGCACCACCGGCGGCGGCGGGCGTCGTCGGGGCGTTCTGGCCCTGGTTGCCGGGCAGGCCGTTGCTGCCGCGGCCGGCGGTCACCGTGGAGTCCCGCACCGTCAGCAGGCTGCCGGAGTTGCGGACCACGATCCCGTAGGACGGCTCGCCGGACCCACTGGCGTTGCCGCCCCGGATGTCGAGGTCGCGCAGCTCGGTCGCGCCCGACAGGGCGGTGACCACCACACCGGCGGTCGAGTAGACGCCGAATCCGGTAGCGGTCCCGGCCGCACCCTGGACCGTCGTCGTGCGGGATCCGC
>CAINRS010000101.1 GCA_903852755.1 uncultured Actinomycetes bacterium
CGGGGCTCAGCTGGTCGAGTAGCCGGTTCGGTCGACCGTGAACGAGCCGGCCGGACCCTCGTCGGTGCCTGCCGTCGAGCAGCGCACCGTGCCCGACTCGTTGGTGCACGTGAGGTCCCCGGCCGTGACCGACGCTCCGTCGGCGAGCGGTCCGGGCGCTCCCGTGAGCGCGCCGATGGCGCAGGTCCCCTGGACCCGACCGGTCGCCTCCAGGGTGATGCTCGCGAACGGAGCCGAATCGCAGTCCGCAGGCGTCTCGGGGAACTGCGGCCAGTCCGAGTCCGGCACGTCGCAGCGTGCCGCTGCAGCGGACACTGAGCACACCACCTCGCCGCCGGGGGTGGCCACCAACTGCGCTGCACCCGCAGCCTCAGCCGGCTGGCCAGCGTCTGACGGTGGGGTCGGTGCGCTCGTCGTGGTCGGTGCGCTCGTGGAGGTCGCCGATCCGGACTCTTCCGATCCCGAGCAGGCCGCAGAGGTCAGCACGATCGAGCAGGCGACCACGATGACCGTGGCTGCGGACCGGAGTCGGGTGGGCGGTCGCTCTGGTCGGGGCACGCTTGGACCGTACCCGAATCGCGCTGCAGCCCGTTCTCGGTGCATCCAGCCCCCACGGGCGACGCTCAGTGCACCGAGAACGGGTCGAGCGACGGACACCGACTCGGCGACGGTCGGGTGATGCGCGGTGCGCGCCGCTGCAGTGCAGCACGCCCCGGGTGTCAGGCTGCGGCGAGCCGGTCGAAGGTCCGGGCCGCTGCGAGCACCTGCCGGGCGGCGGGCCGCAGGCCGTCGATCACCACGGTGGCGCCTCGCCGCTCGAGCCGCGCCTGCATGCGGGCGATGAGCCGCACGCCGGCGGCGTCGTCGAAGTCCACGCCGGTGGCGTCGACGACCAGGTCGGTCGGGTTGGCGTGGAGCATCTCCTCCACGGCCAACGAGAGCTTCGGGATCGACTCGGTGTGGATCACCCCGGTGATCACCATGCGGCCGTGCCGACCGGACCGGCCGAGGTTGATCACGTCGGCCTCGATCGAGGCGGTGCGGTGCCGTGCGCTGGACTCCGTGATGGTGAGCATGCCTGCCTCCTGAGCGGTGGTCTCCCCTGGTACATCGTTCGGCAGCGCCCGACAGATCCTGAGAAATTCGTCACGTCGTGGGTGCGGCTGCTGCTGCGCTGTGGTGGTCCGAACCACGTCACGAACCCCTTGCGCGAATGACGAACTTGTGTTCGACTGGCGATCCGGCGCCGCTCAGGGCCGGAGTTCCGCACCTGGGGGAGGCCCGACCGTGTCACACGTCGTCCGCGACGCACTCGCCATCGCCGTCCAGATCGGCCAGCCGGTCCTGCTCTGGGGCGGCCCCGGCGAGGGCAAGTCACGGGTGGTCGAGCAGGTCGCTGGCCAGCTGGGTCGGCCGTGTGAGGTCGTCGTCGGCAGCGTTCGGGAGGCGTCGGACTTCGCCGGCCTGCCGGTGCGGGTGGGTGACTCGGTCAGCTTCGCGCCGCCCCGGTGGGCGCAGCGGTGCGTGGACCGGCCCGACACGGTGGTGTTCCTCGACGAACTCACCACCGCCGCGCCGCAGGTGCAGGCGGCCATGCTGCGGGTGGTGCTCGAGCGGGAGGTCGGTGACCTGCGACTCCCCGGTGAGGTGTCGTTCGTGGCGGCGGCGAACCCGCCGGAGCTGTCGGCCGGCGGCGACGACCTGGCCCCGCCGCTCGCCAACCGGTTCTGCCACCTGGAGTGGGAGGCGACCACGGCCGAGTGGGTCACGGGGATGCTGCACGGGTGGGAGCCCCGGGCCGTGCCCGTGGTGCCGGAGGAGTGGGCGGCCGCCGCCGTGCGCTGGCGCGCGCTGCTCGCCGGGTTCATCAGCGCCCGGCCGTCGGTGCTGCGCAGCGTCCCCACCGACGTCGTCGCCCAGGGTCGCGCGTGGCCGTCGCCCCGGAGCTGGGACCACGCCCACCGCGCTGCGGCGGCCGCCGAGTCCGCCGGTGCCGGATCCGAGGTCCGCCACGCGCTCGTCGCCGGCCTCGTCGGCGGCGGACCGGCCATCGAGTTCCTCCGCTTCGCCGACACCGCCGACCTGCCCGACCCGGAGTCGCTCCTCGAGGCGCCGTCGACCCTGCCGGTCGACGTCCGGGTGGACCTGCTGCTCGCAGCGCTCGCGTCGGTGGTGACCGCCGTTGCCGGACGACCGTCCGAGGAGCGCTGGACGGCGGCCTGGGAGGTGCTCGCCGTGGCGTGCGACGCCGGTCGGGCCGACCTGGCTGCGGTGGCGGCCACGACGCTCGTCGACCTGCGCGAACCCGGCTGGCCCGCACCGCCTGCTGCGTCGGCGTTCGCACCGGTGCTGCGCGCCGCGGCGTTGGTGTGAGCGTGACCGCCACCGGCCCGGGGGGCGCCGGGGTCGCCGTGGGTGGGCGCTCGACGCGGATCGCCCCGCTGGACCCCGTCGACGCCGAACTCCTCGCCGCCGCCCGTCTCCGGGCCGCCCGTCTGCAGCCGTACCTGGCGACCGCCGTGTTCGCCATGGTCCCGGTGCCGACTCCTGGACTCGGCACGTTCGCCGTCGACCGGTTCTGGCGCGTCTACGTCGACCTGGACGCCGCCCGCTCGTGGGGCGTCGAGCAGTCGGCCGCCGTGCTCGTCCACGAGGCCCACCACGTCCTGCGGGACCACCACCGCCGGGCGGTGGCCTGCGGGGTCACCACCTCCACGCACCGCCTGTGGAACCTGGCGGCTGACGCTGCGATCAACGACGACCTGGTCGACGACGCCCTCCCGCTGCCCGGTGGCGTGCTGCCCCGGCACCTCGGCCTGGCGGCGAACGGTCTGGAGGAGGCCTACTACCGCGATCTGCTCGACGAGACGGCGGCGGTCGAGCCGCCCGGTTGCGGCAGTGGGTCGGGCGGCGCACCCGTCGACGGTGAACTGGACGAGCACCCCGAGGAGTCCGGGGTCGACGGACTCGACGAGGTCGACGCCGCAGCGGTGCGCCGGGCCGTCGCCCACGACGTCAGCGCAGCCGCCTCACGGGGCGAGTGCTCCTCGCCGGGGCTCGTCCTGTGGGCGCGCGACCTGCTGTCCCCGCAGGTGCTGTGGCGCGACCTGCTCCGCACGGCGATCGGCCGGCCGGTGCGCGAGGTGACCCGGGACCCGCACGCAGACTGGACCCGCCCGGACCGGCGCGCCGACTCCCGGCCGGACTTCCCCCGCCCGGGTGTGCGCCACCAGGCTCCGGAGATCGCCGTCGTGGTCGACACCTCGGCGTCGATGGACCAGACGCTGCTCGACGCTGCGGTGACCGAGATCAACGGGCTGCTCCGGCGACGGGGTGTGCGGACGCTCCAGGTCGTCTCGTGCGACACCGAGTCGGCGCGACCGCAGCGGGTCCGTCGGCTCGGCGACCTGGTCCTCCGGGGCGGTGGCGGGACCGACCTGCGGGTCGGGATCGACGCGGCGGCGTCGTGCCGACCACGGCCGACCGTCGTCGTCGTACTGACCGACGGCGAGACCCCGTGGCCGGACGCTGCTCCGCCGCGGACGGCCTTGGTGGCGGTGGTCATCGGCGAGCACGCCCCGCTGCCACGGGGTCCGGGCATCACCTCGGTGCGGATCGGGGCCCTGTGGTGACGGCGGTGCTCGACCTGGGCGCAGCCGTGCGCGGCCTCCGGCTCGACGCACACCTGCCCGAGTGCCGTCACGCATCCCGCACGGTCGTCGACTGCGACTGGTGCCTCTGGGCGCTCGACGTGCCGCAGGTCCGCAGCCTGCTCGACGTGGCGGCCGACGTCCGGGCGCTGACCGAGGTGGGGACGGGAGCGGGGACCGGTCCGGCCGGAGTGCGCGACACCGTCCCGTGGGTCCTCGCGGCCGCGCAGGTGGCAGCGCACCGGACGCAGGTGGTGGTCGACGAGGTCGTCGTGCCGTCGGTCCGCTCGGCCGTCGCCCGGCTCGCTGACGCCGTCGACGCGGAACTCGCCGGTCTGGACCGGCTCGTCGACGTTGCGGTCGCACCGGGTGGTCCGGTGGAGCAGCGGTGCCTGCGGACCGCGGGCGCCCTGGCTGCGACCCGGTTGGGTCGGCCCGAGTACGCCGGACTGCTCGCAGCGGCGCCTCCGGGTGTCCGCCGGTCGGTCACCGAGGTGGCCGGGCTGCTGTCGGGAGAGTCGCAGGCCGAGAGCGTGGTCCCGGTGGTCGACGCCATCCACTGGCGGGGACTCCCTCCGCTGCGGACCCAACCGGAGTGGGCGCTCCGGCCTCCGGCGGGGCACGGGATGCGCCACCCGGGGCCGCAGCGGCAGGTCGCTCCCTCCCGAGGTTCGCTCGAGGCGCTCGTGGTCGAGTCGCTCGCCGATCGGGTGAGCGACCAGTTGCTCGCGGTGTCGGGCGACCTGGCGAGGATCGGCCCACCCGTCGACCTGGTCCGGTCGGATGCCGAGCCGCGCCGGACCGCTCGCGGCAGGAACTCGCTGTTCCGGATGGCCCTGATCGACTGGCACCTGAGCCTGGTCGACTCCGGACGGGCGTCGTGCTGGCCCGGCCGTGCGGTCGACGGGGGTACCGCCGTGACGGTGCCGTGGGTGGTCGCTGCTGCGGTCGACGTACTGCGCGGTGTGGCGGTCAGCACGGTCCACGTGACCGACCCGCCCGGGTTCGATCTGGTGTCGCCGTTTCGGTAGCGGGGTCACGCCGACGGCGGAGTGCGGACCGACGACGTGTGCGCCGGTGGCCCGGGACCGGGTCCTGCGACCCTCGGTCGCGGCCGCCGGAGGCGCCCGCACCTCGGTACGGTCGATCCGGGCAGTCGTGATCGGCCCGTAACGGGGGATCCGCTCGACCTCCCCGAGCCGCCACACTGCAGGAGGACCGCACGACCGTGAGCGTCACCGAGCACGATCGCCGGCAGCTGCACGACGCGCTGTCGGCCAGTCTGGGTGCGGATGTGGCGGGTACCCTCATGAGCATGCTCCCACCGACCGGCTGGGCCGACGTTGCGACGAGGCGCGACCTCGAGGCGAACGAGCTGCTCGTGCGACGCGATCTCGAGCTGTTCGGCGCCGGGTTGCGGGAGGAGCTCCACACCTTCGCCGCCAGCTTCCGGGGCGAGACCGCCACATTGTCGGCTGAGTTGCGCGGCGAGATGACCGCGCTCGCACTGCAGTTGCGTGGAGAGATGGCGGAGCTCCGGTCGGAGGTGCAGCAGGAGATCGGGAGTCTGCGCTCGGAGGTGCAGCAGGAGATCGGGAGTCTGCGCTCGGAGGTGCAGCAGGAGATCGGGGCGCTGCGCTCGGAGATGCAGCAGGAGATCGGGAGTCTGCGCTCGGAGATGCAGCAGGAGATCGGGGCGCTGCGCTCGGAGATGCAGCAGGAGATCGCCGGCCTCCGGGCCGAGATGCACTCGGCGCTCCGTGCACAGATGGTCACGTTCCTCGGGGCGAACGCCGTCCTGGTCACCGCTGCAGTTGGTCTGGCACAGCTCCTCGTGTAGCCCTCGTCCGACGACCGCCTTGCCGACCGCCTCGCCACCCGCCTCAACCGGGACCGGCCCGGATGCACTGAACACCATTCACAGCACCGCTCCCACCCCGGTCGTAACTTCCGATGCATGTCGAACCGCGCTCCGCTGCACCCGCTGACCAGCCCACGTCGAACCGCCCGTCGGGTGGTCGCCTCGGTGGCGGTCGTCGTCGTGGCGGTCGCCGTCGCCGGGTGCGGCGGTGGGACCGACGGCGCGTCGTCGTCGGCCGGGGATCCGTCGGCCGCGGAGTCGACGACCACGGCACCCCCCACCCCGGCCGAGCTGGCCGCCGAGGTCGAGGCCCGGGGCCCGTGGGCGGTGGGTGTCCGCACCGTCGAGGTGATCGGAGCGCGCGACCGGGTGCTGCCCGTCGAGGTCTGGTACCCGGTCGAGCCCGACGCTGCGGCGGCGGCAGAGCCGGCCACCTACAGCTTCCCGGGACTCGAGGTCCCGACGATCGACGCGGTGGTGGGCGCCCCGCCGGCACCCGGGCCGTTCCCGCTGGTGGTCTACTCCCACGGCAGCGGCGGCCTCCGCTACGTCTCCGGCTTCCTGACCGAGCACCTCGCCAGTCACGGCTACGTGGTGGTGGCACCCGACCACGTCGGGAACACGGCGCTCGACGAGTTCACCGGGACCGACGAGCCGCAGTTCCAGGTGGCCGAGGACCGCCCGGCGGACGTCGCCGCGGTCGTCACCGCTGCCACCTCGGGGGCGGTGGGGTTCGAGGACCTCTCCCCGAGCGTGGACGCCGAGCGTGTGTCGGTCACGGGCCACAGCTTCGGTGGCTTCACGGCGCTCGCGGCGGGGTCGGCGAACAGTTCGGGGGCGGCCTTCGAGGGTCTCGACGCCATCGTGGCGCTCGCACCGTACTCCGAGACACTCCCCGACGAACTGCTGCGTTCCGTCGACACGCCGACGCTCCTGGTCTCGGGGACGGCGGACATCACGACGCCGGTCGACCCCAACACCGAGCGCCCCTGGACCCTCGCCTCCGCCTCCCCGATCATCCGGGCGGACCTGCGCGCCGCTGGACACCAGAGCTTCACCGACGTGTGCACCTACCAGGAGCTCGCCCGTGCGCGCACCGACGTCGCCCCGGCCATCGCCGGAGCGATCGACACCTACGCCGAGCAGGGGTGCGCACCGGACCTGCTCCCGATCGACCGGGCACACCAGCTCACCCGCCGGCTCGTGACGGCGTTCCTCGCCTCGCAGCTGCGGGGCGAGACCCGATTCGACGTGCTGCTCGACCCGTCGACCGGCGCGGACCCCGACCTGGCGGTGCTGCAGGCCCGGCGCTGACCGCGGATCCCGGACCCCAGACCCCGGACTCCGAAGCAGTCGGTCTGCGAGACTGCGGCGTCTGCACCGGGACCTGCACCGGGACCTACACCGAGACCTGCACCGGAGGACGAGTGAACGAGACCGCACGAGCGCTCAGCGACCTGCCGACCCGGCCCGTCCGCCCGGTCACCGACGATGAGGTGGCGACCTTCCGAGCCGACGGCGTGGTCGTGCTGCGCGGCGTCCTCCAGCCCGAGTGGATCGAGGTCGTCGCCGGTTCGGTCGACCGGGTCGTCGGTTCCGGCGAGGCGGTCGACCTGGGGCCGATGGGCGGCGCCGAGCCGGGGGCGCCGGCGTTCGTCGGGGGGGTCGACCACTGGCACACCGACCCCGTGCTCGAGGCCTTCGCCCTGCGGTCGCCCCTCGCCGAACTCGTCGCCGGCCTGCTCACCAGCGACACCGTCCACCTGTGGGAGGACAGCGTCCTGGTCAAGGAGCCGGGTTCACCGTCGCCGACGTTCTTCCACACCGACGCCGGGTACTTCCACCTCACCGGTCGCCAGGTCTGCACGACCTGGGTGCCCCTCGACGCAGCCACGCCCGAGTCGGGGGTGGTGCGCTGGGTCCGCGGCTCCCACCTGGACGAGGTCGACTACCGGCCCAACCTGTTCGTCTCGGCCGACCCGATCCCCGGGACGCTCGGGGAGATCGTCCCCGACGTGCTCGGGACACCCGAGCTCGCCGAGCGGCTCGTCACCTTCGACGTCGAACCGGGTGACGTGACCGTCCACCACGCCCGGACGCTGCACGGCGCACCGCCGAACCGTTCCGACCGTCGCCGACGGGCGGTGTCGGTCCGCTACACGGGTGACGACGCCCGGTACCTGCACAAGCCCGGGCTGCCCGACCGCCCGGGACTCGACCAGGTGACCGACGGGGATCCCGTCGGTCCGCCCTGGTGCCCCCGGGCCTGGCCCCGGGACTGAGCAGCCAGCCGATCCGGCAGTCGCGTCCGGGACCGTCGACCGTCCCGACGGACTCAGGCCGCTCTGAGCCCAGCGGCCTGCGCCGCGGCCCGGAACGCCAGCAGGTGGAGGTCGGCGATCCCGCCCAGGTCGAGTCGACTGCTGCGGTAGCCCCCGGCGAGCGTGAAGGCCACGGGCAGGTCGTTGGCCGCCGCCCACTCGAAGACCAGCGCCTCGCGGCGAGCGATGGTGTCGGTGGTGATGCCCGCGGCGCCGCCGGAGGCCTCGTGGGGGTCCACACCGGCGTTGTAGAGCACGACGTCGATCGTCCCCGGCCGGGAGATCGAGTCGAGCGCCCGTGCCACGTCGTCGAGGTAGGTCCCGGCCGACGAGATCCGGAGCGCCGCAGCGGAGGTGTCCTCGTAGGCGTCGTACCCGGAGGTGGAGACGTCGACCTGCTCGAACCCTGCGACGCCCTCGAGGCACGCGACGGTCCCGCCGCCGCAGTGGGCGTCGAGGTCCAGTACGAGCACCCGGACCGCCCCGGCGGCGAGCGCGGCGCGCACGGCGATCGCGATGCCGTTGATCGTGCAGTAGCCCGCGCCCGATTCAGGTCGGGCGTGGTGCAGGCCGCTCGACAGCGAGGCGGTCGGTCGCCGTTCCTGCAGTGCCTCGAGCACGGCGTCGCGCACGCCGCCTCCCGACCAGAGCACGGCCTCGAGCAGGTTCGGGTACCACCCGATCCCGTTCGATCCCGCCAGCCCTGCGGGGTCGCCCGATCCGAGCGCCTCGAGGTAGCAGCGGTCGTGGACGGCGAGCACCTCGGCCTCGGTGAGGGGGCGGGGGGAGCGGATCACCCAGCGGCCGTCGTCGAGGACCCGGTCCCGGACGGTCGACGACTTGCGGAGCGTCTCGAACTCGGCGCCGTCGGTGGTGTAGCGGTCGTCGAAGAATGCGGTGAGGCCGGTGGTCGGTTCCATGCCCACTCGATGGGGGCCGGCCCGACATGTGACAGGGCGAGGTGCCGGCGGTGCGGGTCGTCACATGTCGGCGGCGCCCGACTCGGGTGGGTCGGACGGACGCACTCCGGACGACCGGTCACCGGTCCCGCGAGCCCCCCGGGTGAGCGTTCCGCCCCACCGTCGGCCGCACCAGTGGCGGCCGCGGTGTCGTGACCGAACGGCTCGCCGGACCGAGGAGGCCCGACACATGGACACGATCGACCTGCACACGCCCGCCCGAAACGACGAGGCCTTCGTCGAAGCGCACGACGCCGGAGGGTCCCAGGACGCCGAGTGGTTCGAGGAGACCGTGCGTGCCGTCCGGGCGGCACGGTCGTCCACCGGTGGTGCGGTGATGGTCCACTGCCACATGGGGATCAACCGGGCGCCCAGCATGGCGTTCGCCCTCCTGCTCGACCAGGGGTGGGCGCCGCTCGACGCGCTCGACGCCATCCTGGAGGCCAGGCCGATCGCCGCGATCGCGTACGCCGAGTCGGCGCTCCGGTGGCACCACGGACGGCTGGGCTCGGACCCGGCGGACCTGAACCGGGATCTGGACCTGGTGCGTGACTGGTTCGTCCACAACGACGTGGACGCCGCCCGCTCCATCGGCCGGATCCGACAGGCGGGCTGAGTGCGTTCGTGCCGGTCCCGGTTCAGGACCCCGGGTCGGCCGGCCCGTACCGGCACGGTCGATCCCGGATGGCCGCCCACCGTCTGGTCCCGAACTCGAAGTGCCACCACTCGATGTCGAGCACGATGAAGTCGGCCCGGCGCATCGCTGCCACCAGGCCGCGTCGCAGGTCACGGACCGTCCCCGGTCGGTCCTCGAATGCGCCGGTGTGCGAGTCCGGCCGGAAGTCGTCGAACCCGGTCCCGAGTGCGAGCGGCGCCCCGCGCCAGGTGAGGGTCAGGTCGACGGCGCCCCCGGTGAGGTGCGCCGGCGGCCGGGCCGGGTCGGTCTCCGGCTCGGCGATGCACCCGGGTGGGACCCGCGCGTCGCAGGCAGCGGCCTCGAACAACTCCCGCTGGAGCCCCAGTGGTCGCCAGGCGTCGAACACGGCGAGCCCGAACCCATCGGGCAGCCCCTCGGCCACGGTGGCGAGTCGGTCGACCACGCTGCGGCGCGCCCAGGTGCCGGGTCGGGCGGCGGTCCATCCCTCGTGGAAGTAGCACCCGAGTGTCCGGATGCGACGGTGCTCGACGGCGGCGAGCGGCTCATCCGAGGTGCCGGCCACGGGAGCGTCGCTCGGTTCGTCGAGCGCACCGATCGGCGAGGGGTCGAAGCCGTCGACGGGTACGCGCAGCGCGTCCGAGTCCCGGGAGTAACCCGAGTAGTCGACGTCCAGGATGGATCGCTGCACGAGCCGAGGCTAGCGATCAGGCCGTGGGTGATCAGGAGGACGGAGTGGCGCCCGGGAGCACTGCGTCCGCCAGGCCACCGCCGGAGAGGTCGTCGGCCTCGAGCTCCCGTCGCAGCGCGGCGAGGGCGGCCGTCCGGAGCTGGGAGACGCGGGATCGACTCACCCCGAGCAGTGCGGCCACGTCGTCGTTGGTCCGGCCCTCGAGGTAGAGGGCCGTGACGACAAGCCGGTGCCGGTCGTCGAGCGCTGCGACCGCTCGGCGCAACGCGCGGCGCTCCTCGACCTCGAGCATCCACCCCTCGGCGTCGACCGCATCAGGGTCGTCGAGGACCTCGTCGGTCGGCCGGTCGCCCCCGGAGTCGTCGAGTCGAGCGACACGACCCCGGTCGAGCTGGTCCCGGAGTCGACGGAGGGTGCCCGAGGTGAGCTCGAGGGCCTCGGCGACCTGGTCGTCGGTCGGCTCGGTCCCGGTGAGGGTGCGCAGGTCCGAGCGGGTGCGCTCCACGAGCCGGGCGAGCGCCCGGGTCCGTCTCGGGGTCCAGTCGGCCTCCCGCACTGCGTCCAGGGCCGCTCCCCGGATCCTCGTCGCAGCGAAGGATGCGAACGGGACTCCCTGCTCCGGGTCGAACCGCTCGGCCGCCTCGACGAGTCCCAGACGTCCGGCGGCGAGCAGCTCCGACCGGTCGACGTGGTCGGGGAGCGTCGCAGCGAGACGGTGCACGACCTGATCGACGAGCGACACGTGCGCCTCGATCAGTTCGATCCGTGCGGTGTCCACGTCCGTGCCTCCGTCGCTCCGTCAGTGCGGTGATCGTCACGTCCGGTGCGTGGCTTGACCATTCCCGCAGCCGGATCCCGCTGACGGAACCGGGGCGATGGCATCCCGTCCCCGGGCGGTCGGGGGCGGGGACGGTAGCGTCGTGGGGGTGAGCGGTCAGCGTCGGGCGCAGGACGACCCCGAGGCCGCTCCCGATCCAGCTCCCGATCCGGTGCCCGGTCCCGATCCGGTGCCCGATGCCGATCCGGTGCCCGATGCCGACCGGGGCGACGACGTGCCGTCGGAGCGACCGCCACCATCGAACCCGA
>CAINRS010000102.1 GCA_903852755.1 uncultured Actinomycetes bacterium
AGGCTCCACCGGTGGTGGACGCGAGCCGCCGCTGGTGGCGGGAGCGTCGACGGCGGATCGACCTGTGGGTGCGTGCCCGTCGACTCGACTGAACGCCCGGCGCAACCGCTCAGCCCGGTCGGCGCACCCGGACGAGGGTGTCGAGCGCATCGCCGACTCCGTCGACCGGTCGGCGCACCACCTCGGCCCGTTCGACCACCAGGGTCGGCTCGACGGCCAGCACGTCGGCGACCACCTCGTCGGGACCGGACAGCACCGACGCATCCTGCGGTCCGCCCACTCCGTCGGTCAGGTTGGTGACGTCGTGCGCCACCCAGAGCAGCGTGCCGCCGGGAGCGAGCGCCCGCACCGACGACGTCAGCATGTTCCGCCGCCCATCGGCGTCCATCTGCGCGTAGAACAACACCACCAGGTCGAAGGTGCCGAACGACTCGGGGAACGGTTCGGTGACGTCGGCCACGACCCACGTGCAGTCCACCCCGGCGCGCCCGGCGAGCTGCTCGGCCTTGGCGAGCCCGACCGCCGAGAAGTCGATGCCGGTGACGTTCCAGCCCTGCGCGGCCAACCACACGGTGTTGCGGCCCTCGCCGCAGGCCACGTCGAGCGACCGACCGGGGGTCAGCCCGTCGACCTCTGCCGGGAGGAACCGGTTGGGGTCGGTCGCCCAGACGAACTCGGCGGTGTCGTAGCGCTCGTCCCAGCCGGCGGCGTCCACCTCAGTCGCCGAGGGCGGCGATGGCATCCGCGATGGCGATCGCCCGGCGGGCGTTGTCGACGTGCAGGTTCTCGATCATGCGACCGTCGACCGTGACCACACCGACACCGTCGGCGAGGCCCTGTTCGAACGCCTCGATGACCCGGCGGGAGTAGTCGATCTCCTCGGCCGAGGGCGAGAACGCCTCGTTGCACGGCTCCACCTGGGTCGGGTGGATCAGCGTCTTGCCGTCGAACCCCATCTCGGCGCCCTGGGCGCACTCGGCGGCGAATCCCTCGGGGTTCTTCACGTCGTTGTAGACGCCGTCGAGGATCACCTTGCCGGCGAACCGGGCGGCGTTGAGGCAACGGCCCAGACCCCACAGCAACGGCGCCCGGCCCGGCACGAGCGCCGCGCGGAGCTCCTTGGCCAGGTCGTTGGTGCCCATGACGAGCACCTCGAGGCGTTCCGAGGAGGTGGCGATCTCCACCGCGTGCTCGACCGCCGACGGCGTCTCCAGCATCGCCCAGATCCGGGTGTGGTCGGGCACACCGGCGGCCTCGATGATGCGCTCGATCGTCGCGACCTCGGCGGCCGAGTTGACCTTGGGCACGACGATCCCCGACGGCCCGGCCGCAGCGGCCGACCGGAGGTCGTCGGTGTGCCACTCGGTCTCGGCCGAGTTCACGCGGATCGTGAGCTCACGGTTGCCGTAGGCGCCCGACGCCACCGCAGCGGCGACCTTGTCACGGGCCACCGCCTTCACGTCCGGTGCAACCGAGTCCTCCGTGTCGAAGATGATGGCGTCGCACGGCAGCGTCGTGGCCTTCTCGAGCGCCTTGTCGTTGGCGCCCGGCATGTACAGGACGCTGCGGCGCGGTCGCAGTTCACTCACGGTTGCTCCCCTCTCGGATCTCAGAATCCGTACAGCTCGGCGAGCGACGGATCGCGCTCGGCGAGCTGACGGGCCAGTTCGACGACGACCTTGCACTGCTTGACCGAGGCGTCGTCCTCCATCTTGCCGTTCAACATGATGGC